>CAIYBH010000058.1 GCA_903924405.1 uncultured Planctomycetaceae bacterium
GATCTGCACTTTGAGTCCCATAGCGGGCATACACGACGCCGTCCGCATTCAGAAAGATGGCCGCCCAGTTCAGGTCATAATCGAACTGAAATTGCGTCAGGTCGACGCCCTTCATCTCCACCTGACGAACAGAAATGAACCGGTCCTTTGCAAACTGCCGAACCTGGTCGCTGCCGTTTGCCACATCCGCATCGAATGCGGCACAGTCCCGGCAGGGGACACAACGGAATGTCACAAACAAAGGCTTGCCTGTTCGATGCGCCTCCTGCATGGCTGCGGGAATATCGTTGTAAACCCAAACATCCGTCTGAACTCCGTTGGCATCCTTAAGCCGCTCACGAAGTTCATCCGCCCGCAGCAACGACGGCAGCATTCCACTGCCAGCGGCGAGTACAGTCAGAAGAGCAAACGCCCATCGCAGTCGTCTTTTCATCTTACAGAACCGCCTCACTGTTGTGGATGTTTCCTGCGAGCCCCGATCGTCTGACATGAAACATCCCCTGTCGCAACAACCACCAGAATGAAGATCGCTCGTGTCCGTATCCACCATTGTCATCAGGGGATGAACACAAATTCATTGCTGTTCAGTATCGCCCGACAAAAGGCTTCCAGACCGTCTTCCTGAACAAATGCCAGTGCCTCCTGCAATTCTTCTGCGTCAGGGCTGCGGCCGAAACACAGGCGATAGGCCAGAGCCGCCTGAGCCGGCACATCGTTGCCACCCTCTCGCCGCAATCGCTCTGCAAACAAGTCCGCCTGCTGCAGCATAAAGGGGCTGTTGAACAGATTCAGCGCCTGCAGCGGCGTGGTGGACCGACTTCGGCGTGGCACAGATGTGGCCGCGTCAGGACAGTCAAAGGCTCCGAAGACAGACTCTTTCTCCAGCCGCACCTTGGTCTGGTAAATCATTCTTCTCCAGTCTTCCGGGCCATAACTCTTTTTGGGGAAGTAATGCCTGACATTCTCCAGTTCCACTTCGAACGCACTGAATCCCGGACCATAAGCCCGACGATCCAGCACACCCGTGACCTGAAGAATACAATCGCGCATCGGTTCTGCCTCCAGCCTGCGCGATGGAAATCGCCACCACCACTCAGTACCACCATCCTTCTTCAACGCCTCCACATCCGGCGCACTGCTCTGACGATAGGTCGCGGACAGCAGTATCAGACGATGCACATGCTTCAGCGACCAGCCATGGTCCATCAATTCACGACTCAGCCAGTCCAGCAGTTCCGGGTGCGATGGCGCAGCTCCCGCGACTCCAAAATCGCCGGGTGTTGAAACCAGTCCCTTACCAAAATGAAACTGCCAGAGACGATTCACAATCACACGAGCCGTCAACGGATTCTCACGCGAGGCTACCCAATCGGCAAACGCCAGACGCCGCTGCGATTCAGGAGTTTCCTGCTGCAGATTCAGCCGTCCCAGTATCTCGACGGTATCTGGTGCTACCTGTTCACGCTGAGCCGCAGGCTCGCCACGAAACAGCCGATAGGTTGGTCCCGGTTGCTGAAAGTTTCCGGCGTAAACGCTCTCGACCGATAATAGCCGACGCTTCTCGGCTTCCACGTCGCTCAGTTCCTTCAACCAGCTCTGCACCCGAACAGATTCCTCACCCGAAAGCCCCGTGAAATCATATTCGGGTTCCTTCGGGGCGGTCGAAAAAGATGCTCGATCCGCAGACGACGCTACCGTTTTCCATTGACTACCGTCTTCAGAAACCTCAATCCGGTACTTTGTCGCGACCCGATCCTGAAACTGCCCATCCCTGTCCCGGGACCATTGGATCCGCTGAATCTCCACCGGCTTCGAAAACGCCAGCTGAATCCATCCCCGACCAGACTCATTCGATATCCAGCTGTGCGTGTTTCCAGCAAGGCCATCGTTGACATGCTCCAGCCGATGAATCGCATAACCGGGCAGGGCACTGGAACATGTGGCCACAGTCCCCTCGGAAGCCAAAGCCACATTGCGGCCTTTGCTATACACTTCCAGTTCATCCAGACAGGGTTCTGACGAATTGGTTTCTTCAATCGTAAATCGCACAAACCCCGCCATAACCGGTTCAAACAGCTCTTCATTTGCACGCGCTGTCACAGCCACTCGAACAGGATTGGCCACTTTGAGCCACGGTTTGAGACTGTTCCTCAACCCCAGTACCGTCTGCTCCAGTTCAGCAAGTTTCTCACGAGCAGACTCGGATAGAGGAATCCGACGGTCGCCATGCTGCACACCTGCAAAGATTGCCTGAATCGCGTAGTAGTCCGTCTGCCGAATCGGATCAAACTTATGGTTGTGACATCTCGCACATCCAAGTGTCAGCCCCAGAAAGGCTGTCGACGTCGTGCTGACAATATCATCCAACTCGTTCTGCCGCTGCATCAGCGTCAGATTGATGTCCGGGCTTTTGACAAGGTCGTACGGCCCGGCAACAAGGAATGCCGTGGCCTCCGGTGCCCCTGTCACATCGCCCGCGATCTGTTCCCGCAAAAACTGGTCGTACGGCTTGTCCTCGTTCAGCGAACGTATCACATAGTCCCGGTAAGGCCACGCGTTCGGACGCTCACGGTTCGTTTCATAACCATTCGTCTCCGCAAACCGAACCAGGTCCAGCCAGTATCGCGCCCAGCGCTCACCATAGTGCGAGTTGCTGATCACGCGATCCACCAGATTTTCCCATGCCTGTGGATCGGTATCGGCAACGAACTGGTTCACCTCCTGCGGTGTCGGCATCAATCCCAGCATGTCCAGATACAAACGCCTGATCAGATCCACCCGGTCTGCTTCCGGATTGGGAGCCATTCCCTTTTCGGTCAACTTTTCCAGGATCCACGAGTCCACGCCGGTCCGCACCCATACAGAATCAGACCTGGGCAACGCGGCCGACTTCACCGGCTGAAAAGACCAGTGCTGCGAAACCAGCTCCGGTTCGGCCACATCTTTTTCTCCGGCCGGCCACAGTGCCCCTTCGTCAATCCATTTTTTCAGCAGGGCAATTTCTGTTTCTGTCAACCGCTGCTCAGGGTCTGGCGGCATCACTCGGCCAGCCTCACGTCCGGAAACCAGCTGAATCAAATGACTCCCTTCCGACTGCCCCGGCACTAATGCAGGTTCCCCCGAATCGCCTCCACGCAACGCTGCGCTGCGAAGATCCAGACGAAGATGGCTTTCCTGGCTCTCACTGCCATGACAGTCAAAGCACTTCTGCTTCAGCAACGGTCTGATCTGTGTGGAAAAATCCACCTTGGAAGAGACAGTTTCGTCAACGGCAGAGCAGGGCACGCTCAGCAGCACTGTCACCAGAAGTGAAACACCGAAAATCTTCATGCGTCTTGTCCAGGATACACTGTTTTTCGTCGATCTGCCCCATTGTGCCGTCAACGACCACGCAACGTCCAGTGAGAAGTTTACCAAAGCAGCACCGCTCAGGTACAACCTTCACCCGCTTCATCCTTCCACAGGCTGACTAACCGCCGCCCATCGCGGAAAATTCAGACGTTCAGGTCTTCGCGCCCGCACCGCATCTGAGACCAATCAACGTCCACACAGTCCTCGAACGCGTTCAATCCCGCTCAATCTTCCAGCGAATATGCGGCGTCACCGATTTCACCACCCGCAGAGCAGGCCGGCTGCTGAACTCCTGCTGCAGTCCCCCGGCTCGCTCAGCATCCACCGGCCCGGAATGAATATGCAGTAAATATCGCAATGTGAGCGGCGTATCTCTTGTAGTGATCTGTGCGGAATTCATACACGGCGAGGCACACATCCAGCCATCATCGCGCACATGCCAGCCCGTCGGCTGTCCCGGGTTGTCTGCGTGATCCATCAGCGTGATCCCCTCGGCACCGGATTCTCCACGACGCGTTGGACCGCTGTAATCCATCCATCGTGATACCTGGCCAAACAGCTGCTTTTCTCCCTGAGTCCCTTCGCTGCCCGTCAGAATTCCGGAACCAAACACTGCCGAAATCGACTTCGCTACCCTGACTGCAAGAAATCCAAAATTCGTCCTGCCAAACTCCAGCGAACCCGCAGTAGGTACAAATCGACTTTGCAGCTCCAAAGAATACTCCTGTGGCCGATCCAGCGGACACACCTCACAAATCAGCTCCTGACGAATCAAGGCCTCCGGGTTGTGCCCGTCAAACCAGCCCAGTTCCACCGCCATTCGACAGAAATTGTCGTCATCTTCCCAGGCATACCACTGCAACTGCCGTACGGTGGCCCCCGACGTATTTCCCCAGAAATCCATGCCCAGCACCTTGTTGTGTGCAAACCAGACAGACTGATGATGATCATGATCCGGTGCTCCCGGATGCCCCATCCGCGTCAACATCGCTCCGGAAGGCGCGATGACCGGAAAAAAGAACGGACGCGGATACTCAGTCCCGAAATTCCAGCGCAGAACCTCACGATCATCAATGCGAAAGGACACCTGGTGATCTGCAAGTGGAAGTGCCTGACACCGTGTGATGGTTCCTGCCATTTCTGCGTCCCGTCCCCGGAGAAGAAAAATCCAGCCTTCAGAAAATGCTGACGGCCGTCAAAACCGTCTGCCGCAATCGTTCACGAGAAATACGTTGTCCCCGGAATCGCCACGCCTGTCAACCGGGCATCTCACTGGCCAACCGCACATCAATATGTCAGTCTATTCAGGTCTTTTCTCGTAACGGTCGGAGGTCTTCTGTGCCAGTCATCGCTTCACGACGTCATTTCCTGCAGTCCGCTTTTGCTGCGGGCACCACCTTGCTGACGACGGGCTCCGCGACAGCATCCGTAACAGCAGCAGCGACATGGAAAGCAGGAACAGCCCGCGCTGTTATCACACCGGAGACCCCGGTCTGGCTAGCCGGCTATGGAACGAAGCGCGTGCCCGATGGAAAGCTGCATGATCTCTGGATGAAAGCCCTTGCCCTGGAATCTCCCGATGGACATCGCGCCGTGCTGATCACCAGCGATTTTCAGGGGGTTCCCCGTTCCATGAGCCATCGTGTCTTTGCGAGGCTGAAGGAGCTGTGTCAGCTTAACCGCGACCAGATCATGTTCACCTTTTCTCATAACCACTGTGGCCCCCGCCTTGG
Organism: uncultured Planctomycetaceae bacterium; assembly: GCA_903924405.1. Taxonomy (GTDB): domain Bacteria; phylum Planctomycetota; class Planctomycetia; order Planctomycetales; family Planctomycetaceae; genus SXXK01. The sequence goes on from CAIYBH010000058.1 coordinate 5,085, forward strand.
CGATGATCTGATCGACTACTATCCCGTCGATGCAGCGCAGGAAGCATTGGTTCAGGACTATACCGATCAGATGGTGGAACGCGCCGTGCACCTCGTCCAGGCTGCACTCGCAGGACTGACCTCCGCGACGATCAGTCACGGAGCAGGCGTTTGCACCTTCGCCGTCAATCGCAGAAACAATCGTGAAGCCGATGTCCCGGATCTGATCGCACGCGGGATCCCACTTGCCGGACCGGTTGATCACAGCGTGCCAGTCCTCCGCGTGACGCGACCCGATGGAGCGATACTGGCCATTCTCTTTGGCTACGCGTGCCACCCCACCACGCTCAGCTTCACCACGTGGTGCGGAGACTATCCGGGATTCGCGCAACTGGAACTGGAACAGGCCTTCCCTGGTGCCTGCGCCATGTTCGTCAACACCTGCGGCGGCGACCAGAATCCCCTGCCACGACGACGCGTGGAACTTTGCGAAAAGTACGGCCAGATGCTGGCCATGGCGGTGAAAGAAACACTGAACGGACCACTTCACCCCGTCAGCCCACAACTGAAAACTGCCTTCAGGGAAATTGAACTTCCGTATCTTCAGGTTGTCGGTCGCGCCGAGCTGCAAGCACTGCAGCAGGACCCCAACAGCCTGAAAGCTCGATGGGCCAGCCGACTGCTGAAACAACTGGAACAGGGCGACACCTTTGAATCAGGCTCACCTTATCCGCTCCATCTGTGGCAACTGGGAAGCGAAGTCACATGGATCGGGATGGGCGCTGAAACGGTCGTGGACTACGCGTTGCGGTTTAAGTCCGAGTACGGTCCGGGAACGTGGGTGATGGGCTATTCGGACGACATGCTGGCGTACATTCCCAGTCGACGTGTCTGGGACGAGGGCGGCTACGAAGGCGGCAGCAACCTGTTTGAATACGGCCGCCCGGCATTCCGCTGGCAGGGCGACATCGAAGATCGAATTGCCACAGGCGTCAGGCAGCTGCACGATGAGATCTGAAATGGAAACATGCCGCCGTCCAGCTGTCGGAATGCGTGTTTCAAGATCACCGGTCCGCGTTTTTCGAGCGCGTGCAGGCACCACAATTGCATCAAAGGTGTTCCGGTAGTTGGCGGGCTGAATGCTGAATGCTGAATGCTGAATGCTGAATGCTGAATGCTGAATGCTGAATGCTGAATGCTGAATGCTGAACGGCACCGGAC
>CAIYBH010000059.1 GCA_903924405.1 uncultured Planctomycetaceae bacterium
CGGGCCTGGACTTGATTTACGGCAGGAACTTCGTCATGCTTTCGGGCTTCGAAAATTTGCCCCCGCGAGTGGTTTTGTGAGATGTGAGCGGAGCGGGACGTTTGGCAACGGTTGCGACGCGAAAGCGTGACAATTGAGTCTTTGTCACTGATTTAAAAGGTGAGTCTGTCATCAGGATGTCCTGAGATTTTCCCGGACATTAAAGGTGAGGGCTTGTCGGCAGGCGGCAAAGTTGATTGTGGGTGCATGCTGTAGACGGTGTGCACGGAGCGACTGTGAAACGGCGTCTGAAACTGGAAAGTGCTGGATTTTTGCTGATTTTTCGGTGAAAAACAGTCGATTCCAGAAGTTCTTTATCTCAGCCGGGGATTTTGTTCACGGGTTTAGCTGGTGTTTGGAGTGGAAGATGCACATTCGCAAGGGTGACACGGTTGTGGTCGTTACGGGCGACGACAAGGGAACGCGCGGAACGGTCCTGTCTGTGAACCGCAAGAGCGGCAAGCTGGTGGTTGAGGGTGTGAACCGGGTTTTGAAGCACGTCAAGCGTGGTCACCCAAAGAGTCCTCAGGGTGGTCGTCTGCAGACTGAACTGCCGATTGACGTTTCGAATGTCGCGTTGATTGATCCGTCCACTGACAAGCCGACGCGAGTGAGCGTGCGGGTGAATGCAGACGGCAGCAAGGATCTGATTGCCCGCAAATCCGGAACTCTGATTCGCCAGCTGGCACCAGCGAAGTAGACCGATTCGGTCTCGGGTCTGTCGCGATCGTTCCGGTGGGACGGTAGGCGACGATAGGGTGCAGGCAAAAAGATCAGCAGAATAGCAGGGGGCTGCGGAGGGGGACTCGGCAGCCCCTTTTTTGCTGCGCGGTGGCTGGGGCGGAAGGATGAAGGTTGAAGGTTGAAGGTTGAAGGTTGAAGGATGAAGGATGAAGGCTGAGGGATGAATGGTGGGTTGAAGAGGGGGCGAGGTTGCACTGGAACGGACAACAGGGCCTGTTCTGGTGGACAATTGCCGATGGGATTCTCAGAATGCGGGTTCAATCGGTCAACGGCGTGTCTGCTGGTGCCGATGTCCCAGAGAGATTTTGTCCTGATTCATTTTTATTCAGAGCGCTGACTTCATCACGCAGGAGCAGTTGACCGCATGAGTTCTTCCGGCAGCCAGAGTATTCAGAGTGTGCTTAAGGAAACGCGAACCTTTGCCCCACCGGCGACATTTTCGGCGGAGGCGCACATTGGCAGTCAGCAGCAGTATGACGCCATGTGGAAGCGGGCGAAGGACGATCCGGCTGGTTTCTGGGGAGAGATGGCGGAGAACCTGGACTGGTTTCGGCGCTGGGACACGGTGTTGCAGGGTCAGATGCCGGAGACTCAGTGGTTTGTCGGGGGCAGGATCAACGCGAGTTACAACTGTGTGGACCGTCACCTCCTGGGGCCTCATCGAAACAAAGCCGCGATCATTTGGGAAGGGGAACCCGGGGATACTCGTGTGCTGCGGTATCAGGACCTGCATCGCGAGGTGTGTAAGTTTGCGAATGTCCTGAAGAAACTGGGGGTGCAGACGGGAGATCGGGTGACCCTGTACATGCCGATGATTCCCGAGTTGACGATTGCGATGCTGGCATGTGCGCGGATTGGCGCGGTGCATTCGATCATCTTTGGTGGATTCAGTTCGGAAGCGGTGGCCGACCGCAACAACGATGCGCGGGCGAAGGTTGTTGTGACAGCGGATGGCGGATGGCGGCGTGGGAAAGAGGTGCCGTTGAAAGCGGCCGTGGACACCAGTCTGGACAAGTGTCCGACGGTGGAGAAGGGGGTTGTGGTCCGGCGGACGGGCGGTGAAGTGGACATGGTGCCGGACC
>CAIYBH010000060.1 GCA_903924405.1 uncultured Planctomycetaceae bacterium
ATGAAGTCATGAAGCAACGGCCGCTGTGAATCCCAGCGATCGATAACGAAAACGCGGACGGCGTGTTTCGAGCACGAGCACGAGCACCGCTGCGCTGAGTACGAGCACGAATAGGAGCACGAAGATGAACAAAAAGGCCGTGTGGGGCTGAGGGATCGATCACGACAGACCAAGCGAACGAGATCAATTCCCCAGTTCCCATTCTCGTGCTCGTGCTCGTGCTCGTACTCGTACTCGTACTCGTACTCGAAATCCCATCCTCGATTCCTACGCAGCAACAATCCCCTTTCATCACGTCACGATGAAGTCATGAAGCAACGGCCGCTGTGAATCCCAGCGATCGATAACGAAAACGCGGACGGCGTGTTTCGAGCACGAGCACGAGCACCGCTGCGCTGAGCACGAATAAGCATACGAAATCCGCTGCCGCTGACCGGAGGGCAGCGCAACAGACGGCAGTCCTGTGAATAAAGGACTGTTTGTCGATCTTCGGCAACGTCAGGCCTGTGGAGGTCGCGTGGCGATGTCGCTGAGTTGCAGGTGGCCGGAGGCGAGCCGTTGCTGCAGTTCCGGCGCATCAAGCGCCTGTAGTGGGCTGATTTCCACGACGCAGTTTGCGGGCACTGCGCAGCCGGCCTGCTCAAGCCACTGATGTCCGAGACGATTGAGTGCCGCCTGGGAAGTTTCCGCAGAATCCTTCCCCGATTTGTTCTTGACGGGATTGAATTCCCGCGCGCGATCACCTTCGATGATCAGTGTGCGTGTGGCCAACGGCAGTGCATCGAAGATGAAACGTTCCAGCTTGATCGCATTGGGACGATTCGGATCGTTGGGTTGCACCAGAACACCGTCCGTGTTGACCCAGGGGACATTTTTGCGTGCCACATGCAGCGGCAGTTGGCGTCCTTTGCTGGTCAGGCCCTGCAGAAAGGCCAGATCGAAGACGTGGATCGCAGTATTCCCGGCCCAGAAGATCCACTGCCCGGAGTCATCACATCGAGCGGCTTCTTCGGGTGTGAGTTCACTGTATTCAATGATCTCTGTGTGGCCCTCAATGTCGACCAGGACACCCATGCGTTCGGTGGGGCTGTCTTTGCAGACCACACTGGTGGTCAATTGAGACTGGTGCAGACAGTGAAAGCCGATGAGCGCGGGATCGGCCACGATGGCTGTGGGATTATCGACCTGGTGATAGAACAGATGTCGCACACCTTCTTCATGCAGGCGAGTCAGCAGCCCGGCGTTCTGCAGGGCCATAATCAGTCCACCATGTCCATCCGGAGACAGGGCGAGTTCTGTGGGACTGGCCAGCAGAAGTTGTCCCGTGGCCGCATCAAGAGCGGGCAGGCTGCCCTGCTGAAAAAAGATCACGGAGGCGGGGTCGAGGCCGAAGTGCGACTGTGACTCAAAAAAACGAACGGTTTCCTGGTGTGTGGCGTCGCTGGTCATGACCAGCCATGGGATGGCCGCGTGATGCCGTCGTCGCCGAGCCTGAATCTGTTCCGCGAAGACCTGAAACAGAGTGCGGTTCGTCACCGGCCCGATGGGAAACATGCCTTTCGGGTGCTCGAAGCCCAGACGTGTTCCCTGGCCACCGGCGACAGTGATGACGGCGACCTGACCTTTCTGCAGGGCTTGTTCGCCGCTGCGGATTGCCTGCGCCCAGACTTCTGAGTCACTGGCCGAGGTCGGTTGCCGAACCACATTCCGGGGGGCTTGAGCCTGAGCCGGCCGATGGACCGCATGTTCGCTGGGCGTGTCTGCGAGTGCTGCCTGCCAGGTGTCGCGGAGCATCTGAAAATCGACAGCCTGGATCTGTTGCAGCAACCGATGCTGGTCGGGGACAGGCAGTGTCTGCAGAGCCTGCAGGAGAGGCCCCTGTTGAAAAGTTGTCAGGGTCTGGCGGATGGCTTCGGGGAGTGATGACATACCAAACGTGCTCAATGCATGTGGTGGAAAGAAGAAAGTTGTGCGCGTCGCACCCAGGTCACAGGTGTCGGGGAACACGGGTCACCGGCACGGCAGCCGATGATCGGTCTGATCAGAGTGCCCGCTGGTCGCCTCAAAAGCCGGATCGCGGCACAAAGGGGCTTCCCGGCGGATATGGCTGTTGCAGGCTACTCAGTACGGGGACTGACCTGCGGTGACCACTGAGCCGACAGGAGGACCATCGGCACAGGATAAGAAAAATCCCCTAATCGCTACCAGCGGACATTTTGCCGCGGGAAGCCCGGAGACGACCCTGAAAAGTGGCGGCAGGCGGGGCATTTACTGTTCACTATAAGGGTCTGGCCCTCAAGTTTGCCCAACATCTTCGAAAATGGCGTCGTATTGAGGCCGTAAGCACTGGAGTTTGGATCGGTTTGGGCAATTCCTGGCCGGGTCGCCGTTTGTTTTTGTCAATTTGGCTGAAATCTGCAAAAATCGGCGTTTTGTGATTGCTTTCGGCACGTGATCAGGGTGGTAGGCGCAGACCAGCATTCTTCCCCGGCAGGCAATCGACGGATTGTTCCGGGTAGTTCTCTTTGGAAAGAATTCGAGTGGCTGACGACGAAAAGAACGACGACGGTTTCAGGGACGCCCCAGCAACTCCCGGGGCTGCTCTGCCAAAGAAATCCCTGTTTTCAGACGATTTTGATAATCCGGATCGTCGTGAGGAAGTGGATGAACTTCCGGAGGAGGAACCTCTGACCCCGGAATTGGTGGAAGAAGAGGCGATTCGTGGCGACTTCATGCTGCGCTGGGCCACGGTCTTCCTCGCCATTCTGATGGCGTTCACTCAGATCAGCGACACAAAGCCGCTGGTTCTGATTCGATCGGGTGAGCAAATGCGTGCCGCGGGCGGACTGCCGCAGCGTGCCGATCAGTTGTCACTGACTATGGAAGGCAAGTCCATCACGAACGTGGGATGGCTGTTCGATCACCTTGTCAGTTTTGCCTGGCAGCTGGGTGGAGACAAAGGTTTAACGGGCCTGAAAGTGCTCGTGGCTGCCTTCATTGGACTGATTCTCAGTCGGATCTCGATTCCGGGTCTGCCGACATGGTGGAGTTCCGTGTGTACGGGAATTGCGATCGTGGCCTGCTCTCAGGACTTCATTCCGGCTCATGAACTGATCACCATTTCTGGCATGGCGCTGCTGATGCAGTTGATTGTCGGACATCGCCTCGGCCAGGCCTCCGGGTTGCTCTGGAAACTGCCGGCACTATTTGTGGTCTGGTGCAATCTGGATCCGCGTGCATGGGTGGGCGTGTTCGTTGTGGTTTTGTATGCCCTCGGTTCGGCGATTCATCGGCGTGGTCTGGTTCGTCAGGGACTGGCTGAAGAGCGAATACCGGCGGCGCTGGGACTGCCTGCTCTTCTGTGTGTTGCGGCGTTGCTGATCAATCCCTTTCCGCTCGCGTCGCTGACGTCACCGTTGTCGATGTACACACGTGAGTATCCAGCGATGCAGGCCCAGAAAAGTCTGCGGCCTGAGCTGGCGGCCGGGGCCTTCGACAACCGCGTGGATTATTATTCTGTGCTGAACCCGGGAGCGATTCGCCTGTTCGATCACTCTCACATTGCCGCATTGACTGTGATGCTCATGGCGTTTGCGGTACTGATGCTGTCGATGGGAACAGAAGCATCGGACGCCAGAAGAAGCAACATTGTGGGTTCATTCTTCCGCGGTCTGATTCGCACTCTGCGAATTCCGGAAGCGTTCGGCTCGGGGCGACCCGTTCGGGAAGCTGGCTTCCTGTTCGTGTTGCTGGGATTGTTCCTCCTGGCGCTGATGGCCGCACACGAGTTGCCGGCAGCGGCCGTCGCGTGTGCTGTTATGGCCGGTATCTCTGCGCAGGACTGGTATCGCCGAAGTTTTTCGATGACGTACACGGTGGATTCCACAGAGCTGCTGTTTTCCCGTGGTGGTCGTGCTGTGACTGTGCTGGCGATGGCTCTGCTGGGCTTCGCCGTTGTTGCTTCGCGGCTGCCAGGGGCGGCACCGCTGGGATTTGGTTTCGACCCGGAAACTCGAATCACAGTGGAGACGTTGTCCAGCCAGATTCAGTCACTGGATCCCAACGCCCGGATTTTTCACACGCGAGTGGATCAGGGTGACCTGCTGATCTGGAACGGCCGTAAAAGTTTTGTCGATAGTCGGATTCTACCGTTCACGTCATCGGCCAACCCTGTGTTTGAGCAGCATGACATCATCCGCAACTCCGTCCTGCGTCCGCCGGCTGATCTGTCAGGGATTTCCGATCCCACCGAGAAGAAACAGCTGGAAGCGAAGCAGCAGCAGAATCAGGTGGCCGCAAAGGAAGCCCTGCAGAACTATGGCATCACGCACGTGATGTCCCGGCTCGCTCCTCCTGGAGTTCCGGACTATCAGACGATGCTGACGCTGGCAGCGACGGGCGAGTTCATTCCGGTCAGCATTGGTGCATCTGCTGCTGTGCTGGAAAAGATTGCTCCGACGATGTCACAGGAAGCTGTGGCGGCAAAGATTCCGAAATTCATTGATATGGCATTTCGAGCTGCAAAACCCATGGAAATCGGACTGCGACAGTTCGCCAGCCCTCAGGGTTTCTATGACCGATATGTCTACCGAAACCGACCGTTCACTAACGCGAATCGTCGAATTGCTCAGCACTACATGGCGCTCGCCACAACAAATCCCGGCGCACTGGAAGAGGCGATGTCGGCCATTGCACTGCTGACGCTGTCAATTCGTAATCTGAATCAGTCGCTGCAGGATTACCCGGACGACACCAGTGCCTACGTGCTGCTGGGGCAGGCCTATTTCCGACTCGGCTTGCTGGAGCAGACGGTGAACGGTGGCGAGGCCAGTATTCGATTGCGGCAGACGCGGTATTTCCAGGCGGTGGCTGCGTTCCGCCAGGTCGTCAAAGCGGATCCGGATTCCATCCGCGCGTGGGAAGGCCTGATGACAAGCTATGAGGCGATGGGACGTCAGGATCTGTTGCTGGAGGCTCTGGAACGCTGGCTCGAACTGGCGGAGAAGGAAAAGGTTGCACCCGAGCAGCGCGAACGCTTTGAACAGTATCGGACTCAGCGATTCGCGCAACAGCGGGAACTGGAAGATCTGCTGGTGGAATCTGATGCCCAGCTGGACAAGCAGATCGAAGAGCAGATTGCTGCAAATGCTGCAGCCATGGAAGCCAGCAAAGCGCAGGCTGCAAAAGCAGACGAGGCCAGCGTCGTTTCAGAAGAAAACGAAAATCAGGCCCGCGAGGCGATTCTGTCGGCGGTGCTGGCGAATGGCGCTGGACGTCCCCGTCGCGCCCTGAATTCACTGCAGGAAAAAGCCGCCCTGGTGCGCCGCGAGCCCATGGGGATCGTTTTGCTCGGCCAGTTGTTGCTGGAAACCGGGGAACTGGAAGAAGCCCATCAGTTGCTGCTGGGGCTGAGCCAGGATGCGTTGAAGCAGCCCGAGGCATTTCTGGGGACGGAATGGCAGCTTCCTGTCGCGATTTCGCAGTTGGGAGTGTGCGATTTCGCGCTCGCCGCTGAGACGTGGTCTACGCAGTTGAAGGATATTGAACGGGAACTGCAGAATCCCACTGCGTACATGCCGGTGCTGTTTTCTCTGCCATTGATCGCCGATGCAAATTTCGAGGTGAATGGCGCGTTGCCCGTCTGGCCGTTCCGCAATTCAATGGCCACGAATCAGCAGATTGCGGGGACTAATGATGCCCGAGCAGAACTGATGCTGATGCAGGCGGTCGTGAAGATCGAACAGGCCGATTGCGAAGCCGCAAAACAGACTCTGAAGACCGTGCTGACGGAACTGGGGGAAAATCGAGTGCGCGGACTGGCCCTCGTTTATTACGCCATGCTGGATGTGGATTCTCAGAAAGTCCTGGAACCCTACAACGTCAATCCCTGGGAAGAATTTGACTATCCCGGAGAACCTGTGCCGCCACAACCACCAGCCGGCGCAACCGGTGGTGCTGGTCCCGGCGGAGCGACTCCGCCGGCGGCCAACAGCCCTGCGGGTGCTCCCGGCTTGACTCCGCAACCGGCAGCAGGTGCCACGGGAGCTGTCCGACCCACGGAGATCGGCGCTGGTGCGCTGCCGGGAAGTGCTCCGTAAGGCGTTCTGGTCGGCGTGTCAGTGATCGTGCGGTTTCATCGGAAGCCGCACGGTGATGGCGAGAGCTGGGCGCACTGAACCGGGATGGCGAAGACGGTGTTGAACCCACAAATCGTTGCGTTTAGCTCCGACAAAACCCCCGCCCCCCGGGTTTCGTCCCTTGAACCCATCAATCAAAAGCTACTCCGCATTCAAGTTGAAAACACCACCAACGGCGACAGTGAAGACCAGCGATGCCATGTCGTTCCAACACCCCGTTGATCACATCAAGCGTGGGGCATGATAAGTCCGCTAGCGGCGTTGCAGAGAACAGGACCAGCGTCGACTGATCCGGAGCTGTCTGACAGGGAAGAATTCAGCCACGGAAAACCTGCGCTGAGTCCCGGATGATTGGCAGCCCGTCATAGGCAGAATTATCAACGACTGCACGTGCCTTTGCCCCGAACAGAGGGACGTTTTTCAAGTTACCTGGGTGCCGAAGGCCACAACCTTCTACACCCCAGGCCCTGTGCACCCCAGGCCCTGTGAACCCCAAATCGAGCTACCCGCAAGTTGACAGAGGATGAGTTGCTTCAGGACAGAATCGTGCTGCGGAGATTCTGCAGCAGTGATACCGCATGACCGATGTCCGCCTTCTGGCGAGCCCGATCCTGAGGAATTTCACGTTCAATCGTCAGTGGGCCGGTATAGCCGATTTCGAGCAGTGTGCGGAGGTAGAGTTCCATGCCGACATCACCATCGCCCAGAGGAACTTCCTGACCCCATGCAGTACCGCGAACATCAGCGGCAGCCCACTTTGCATCTTTGCAGTGAATGCTGCGGACGTACTTGCCGACCTTTTTCAACGCTTCGATCGGTTCACCGGTTCCGTACAGAATCATGTTGGCCGGATCAAAATTGATGAACAGATTGTCGCGCTGCACATCATTGATGAACTGCAGCAGATGGTCGGCGGACTCCTGACCGGTTTCCAGATTCAGTTGCTGACCGTTTGCCTTGACGTGATCGAGCAGATCGCGTGTGGTGGCAATCAGGTTTTTGTAGCTTTCGCTGCTTGTGTCATGAGGTACAAAGCCAATGTGCAGGGCCACGGTCGGGCAGTTCAGCAGTTTGGTGAAATCGCTGATTTCCTTCATTTCCTGAACGCGGGCCGCACGGGTCTCTTCCGGGACCAGTCCCACGGTGCGGGCGGTGGTAGCGATATCGGCATAGCTTTCACCTTCAAATCCGCCGAAAACAGCGGTGATAGTGATGCCAGCGTCAGAGCATCGCTTGAGAAATGCAGCGGCAGCCTGCGGGTTGCGGGTTCCGGCATGCGGAGCATGAACCTGAATCGTTGGAACGCCCAGTTCCTGAGCCACGTCCAGATGCACACCAAGACCTGCGTCGATCGACGCAAACACACCAATCTGCCACTTTGCCATCGCTCACATCTCCCTTGTTTTGAACTGGAATATCAGGAGTCTATTGAAAAAGCCGCGGGTGGCAAGTCGCGCCTGCCATCGGCGAGGCGGCGTCGCCTTGACGTGGCGAGGACGCAGACTACTGCTCGTTGGCCGCGGTGTCTGCGGATTGCTGTTCATGGCGACGGCAGTCGCGGATGATCACGTAAAAGGCCACCAAATCATAAAGTGTGTGGGCCGTGATCGGAATCAGCAGATTTGGCGTGGAGTCGGACGCCACCAGTGCTGTGAGGTAAAGCCCGAGGAATGCCGCCAGCATTGCATACACCGGGGTCACGGCATGGGCCAGGCCGAACAGCAGATTCGTCAACATTACGGCCAGCACCGGATTCCAGGCGGAAACCCACGCGTAAAGAAAACCACGAAAGAAAATCTCCTCGCACACCCCGGCCAGCAATGCCAGCAGTATCAGGTCGATCAGGCGACAGCGAGCAAGGAACACACCGATCGTCTCCCGGAGAAATTTACGAATCTGCAGCATTCCCGACGACCTGGAAAGCATGCAGATTGCCAGCAGGGCCAGCATGGGGAGTGTGGCTGCCAGTCCGAGAACAAAATCCTCAGAACGCCACTGCAGCCAGAGCGTCGGGTTGGTGCCCGTGACCCATCCAGCCACAAAAGCGATCAGCAGCAGGCCGCCTTCAAAAATACCGGCGCTGATCAGAAACTGACCATGGGTGAGTTCGTCGTCGGAGCGGGAAATTGCGGAACTCCCTGAAGAAACTGCAGGCGACTGCACATCAGTTGAACCGGTGCGACCGTGAAGGTGAAGAGTGTAACCGAACGACCAGCGAATGTCAGTCGCCGGGCTGGTGGGTTCAAACAGCATCTGTGTTCAGGGGCTGAGTTGGTTCCGAAATGAATGATCGGCTGGCAGAGATATTCAGTGCGGGAACAGGCTGGATCGGGAAAGATCGTCAGCTATTCAGTCAGCAGCAGGATTGATCCGGCAGGAATGCCACTCGCCGGATTCAGTAATTTCGCGACCACATCATTCACTTCTGAGGTTCGCGGCAGCAGAATAATGGGAGCCGGGCATTCGTTCGAAGACTGCTGCAGCGCTTCGACAGCAGAATCCGCCACAGGATAGACTCGCACGCCCTGCGGCAGCGTTCGATAGTCGCACTGCGCCAGCGACTCGTGCATGATCTGTTCGACAGTCTCTTTCGTCGGGAGTTCCCGGGTTGCGGCGGCATAAGGCAGCACATGGAATCTGGTATGCAGCGCTTTTGCGATCGCCACCGCATCGACCATGGTTTGCAATGGACTCCTTTGGCACGACACAAGGGCAACCACATCTGCCGGGACGCTCACTGAGGATCCAGGATTTGCAGGAGTTGCCGGGTGCAGCCAGAGATACCCACGAACGTTCTGCAGAGCCGACAGCCAGCTTTTCGGTGGCGGAAAAACCAGGGCAGTTTGCTGGGACTGTGCCGTGGTTGAGGCGGGGACCGCCAACGAAAACAGCAAGCCGGGGTCGTAGGGTGTTGAGGTCAGCAGATCGGCCCACTCCGCGGTCGTAAAGCACTCAAATTCGCTCACGGAGGTTCCCGCGCGTTGGGCCTGCTGGTCGATGAGTGCGCGCAGTTGGCTGACCAGTTCGACGGAAGAAACTGGCTGGGCCCACGTGGCTTCGTGCGTGGGGAGGACGAGCGGTTGAGCTGATGGATGCAGCAGAGCGACAGCCAGCGGTAGTTGGCATGCCGCAGCGAGCAGAGCGGCGTGTTGAAACGCCTGGCCGAGGTCGATCGGCAGGGCGTCCCCGGGGGAAATGGAAGCAGGAATCCGTTCAGATTCCACGACAACAATCAGGCGACGAATCCCCAGCATCATGGCGGACTTTCGGGGCGGCAGGTAGTGCCGAAGTGAAGGGTTGCAGGCAGCTGTGGGACAACAACGCGGGAAATGATAGGAAGGCAAATCCCGTCAGGGGAACAGTGAATTCCCGCCAGGATTGCGATCAAGTTCAGGACAATCGCTGGTAACCCTCGGAAAACACCACTATCATCATGGTGGAAAATTCTATTGTTTCTCAGGAAATCGCGGGGAATGGCGTTAATCTATTTGTTTTTGGCAGTGCTGCTGGTGCTGCTGAATGGCTTCTTTGTTCTGGCAGAGTTTGCGGCGGTGAAGATGCGCCCGTCACGGGTGCGCGAACTTTTGAACGACGGCGTGCGAGGTGCCGTGGCCGCCAAACATGTTCAGGATCACCTCGACGAATACCTCTCGGTCTGTCAGGTTGGGATCACCTTCACCTCCATCGGTCTGGGGTTTGTCGGTGAACCGGCTGTGGTGCGGTTGATCGAACCCCTGCTGATCTGGTCAGGTTGGTTTGCCCGCGAGAATGCCACCACAGTTCTTTCAGCACACGCTGTGGCGTTTGCAATCAGCTATGCGATAGTCAGTTATGCTCACATTCTGATTGGCGAGCTGGTCCCAAAATCCATGGCGATCCGCAGAACGGATCGAGTGTCCCTGTGGACGGCACCGCTGCTGCGTATCTTTCTGACGATGTTCGCGTTGCCGTTGTGGGTTCTGAATGGTTCCGCCAATTACCTGTTGAATCTGATGGGATTGGGAAAATCAAAGGGACACGAGACGCACAGCGAGGACGAGCTTCGCATTCTGCTGAATCAGTCGCAGTCCTCAGGTCTGATGAGCTTTCGGCGGTTGTTGTTTCTGGAGAATGTCTTCGATCTCGGCGAACTGATGGTTCGTGACGCGATGCGTCCGCGTTCTCAGGTGCGTTGTATGAGCACCGCAGAAACGATTGAGCAGAATCTGCAGATCGCTCGTCGCTACCGGTTCAGTCGCTACCCACTGATTGACGGTGACGAGATGCCGTCCGGCTTCGTACACCTGAAAGATCTGCTGCTGGCAGGAGGTTCCAGCAGTAACCTCAAGACTCTGCTCCGCCCCGTCATTGTGACCGAAGAAACATCAGGTCTGGAGTCTGTCCTTGCGGAGATGCAGAAGAAACGCTGTCACGTCGCCCTTGTTCGGGATGCTCGGGGCGCGTGGTCCGGTTTTCTCACGCTTGAAGACGTGATTGAAGAAATCGTTGGTACGATTCGGGACGAGTTCGAGGACGAAGAAACGGTCAATCTGGCTGATGCCATCACCGAAGATCGCATTCAGTTGAATATCGAAGCGGACAGCACCATCGAAGCTGTTCGTGAAGCCCTGCTGCGGCTCAGTCCGGACTCACTGCCCATTCCCCGTGACGAAGTGCTGCGTGGTGTCGAGGAGCGTGAGCGGTTGATCGAGACATATCTTGGCCGGCACCTTGGCATGCCCCATGCGCGACTGCACGGACTTCAGCGCGCGATTGTGCTGTTCATCAGATCGGCAAAAGGTATTCCCTATCGCGGAACCACGGAACGTGCCCATTTGCTGTTTGTGCTTCTGACTCCCGCGGGGCAACCACGTGTGCACCAGCGCCTTCAGTCCGTCGTCGCCACCCTGCTGGATGAAAGCGAATTCATACCGGAACGCCTGCGGACCGCGTCCACTCCGGCAGAAGTTCTGGACATCCTCAGGACCGGCGAGCAGGCAACACTGGACTAGGTAGTGGGCCGCGTTTTCATCAGTTTTGCCGGATGTTACCGCGGTAACTGCTGGAATTTGCCGCTCCTGCCAGGACCGCAGGTGATTTCCCCGCAAGGAGGCAGTATCATCCCGGTGTGTGTCAACCGGATTACCGGGGCTGCTGTTGGTGGGGCCGATGTCCCGAAATCTAAGTCGCCAAACAGGTTCCCTCGTGAAGTAAGATGCCGCCTGAACGGAAGGCAGTACCTGGCTGGTTTCAGGTTCACAGCGGCTGCGGATTCAAAAGTCGTTACATTTTCTGCATAGTGACTACTACGTGGCCGGACGAAAGACCAGTGATGGCGAGACAATCGCGGGGTAAGTTGTGAGATCTATGGGCTTGCCGCACGGCCGGGGCTGACAAATCGCCACGGCGCCGGCTGAATGACGTGTGTTGGGTGACATTTCTGTCGACGGGAGAAACAGTGATGAGCAACCTGCGAACAGCCTTGCTGTGGCTCTGCTGCATCTGCGCCCTGCCATCCTTCACAGTCGCTTTCGGTGATGAGCTCGCCGGTTCAGCAACAGACGCTCCGCAGGATCCGCAGAAGCTGAACTTCTTTGAGCAGAAGATTCGGCCGGTCCTCGTCCAGCATTGCTACTCGTGTCACTCCGCAGAAGCTCGAGAGATCCGTGGCGGGTTGCTGCTTGATTCACGCGAAGGCTTGCGAATCGGCGGCGATTCCGGACCAGCGCTGGTCGCCGGGCAGCCGGAAGCCAGTGAGCTGATCAGGGCTCTGAAGCATGAATCCGTCGAAATGCCCCCCGACCAGAAACTCGCGGATTCAGTGATTCAGGATTTCGAAGCATGGATTCGTGATGGAGCGGTGGATCCAAGATCCGGCGGGACTGTCGTTGTGCGGCAGAAAACGGACATTGAAGCCGGGCGCAGGTTCTGGTCCTTCCAACCGCTGCAGCAGATGTCGGTTCCTGTCGAGGGAGACGGTTGGGCCGGAAATGAAGTCGACCGATTTATTGCGGCCAAACATCGACAGTCCGGGATCACCGCCCCGCCTGCAGATGCCGGGGCTGACGTGATTCTGAAACGCCTGCACATCGTGCTGACCGGTCTGTTGCCGACGCCGGAGCAGCAGGAGAATTTCGCGCAGAAATATTCGCAGACTCCGGATGCGGCTGTCGCCGAGGTTGTGGACTCGCTGCTGAATTCGCCGCGATTTGGCGAACGCTGGGGACGTCACTGGCTGGATGCCGTTCGTTTTGCAGAATCCACTGGCGGCGGGAGGAGTATGATGCTTCCTGATGCCTGGCGTTTTCGTGACTACGTGATCCGCTCATTTCAACAGGATAAGCCGTATTCGCAATTGATCCGGGAACACCTTGCCGGAGACCTGCTCCCTGCGTCTTCCGACGAACAGCACGATGACCAGGTCATCGGTGCAGGCTACCTGATGCTAGGTGCAATCAATTATGAGGAGCAGGACAAAGAACAACTGCGGATGGATGTTGTGGATGAGCAGATTGATTCCATGGGACGCACCTTTCTGGGGATGACACTTGGCTGTGCCCGTTGCCACGATCACAAGTTTGACCCGGTTCCGGCCGAAGACTACTACGCCCTCGCAGGTATCTTTCGCAGTACCCGATCGCTCACCCCAGGCAACGTCTGTGGCTGGGTCACAAAGCCTCTGCGGCAGGGAATCGACCACGCCGCGTCATCAGCATGGACGGCCCGCGATCGGGAACTTGAGCAGCAGATCAGTGAACTCCGTAAACAGGCCGTGGCCTCTGCTGTCCCCGCGGTCAGTGAAGTCCCCGGGATTTTTGTGGATGATGACCAGGCGATGCTGGAAGGTGAATGGACGTCATCCATGTTTCAGCCGCCGTTTCGCGGAATCGGCTATCGCCACAGTGGTCAGCCCCGAAAAGGATTGACCGCAACCTATCCGGTCGAAATCCCTGCCGATGGAGAATACGCTGTCAGGATGCTGATCAATCATGGCAGCAGCCGCTCCGAGCAGGTGCCGGTCGTGATTTTTCATGCTGATGGAGAAACCGAACTGAAAGTGAACCAGCAACTGAAGCCGGCATCGGAAGACGGGTTCATGGAACTCGGACGCTTTCGCTTCGAAGCCGGCATGTCGGCGAAGGTTGTGGTCAATGCGTCCGCGGCGTCACCGGGACACGTCATCATCGATGCGATGCACTGGGTTCCCGCCACGCAACTGTCATCACCGGACCGCAGGGTTGCGCAAGGGCTCACTGGATCACCCCCGGCAGTTGTGGATTCCAAACGACCGGCTCCGCAGGCGGTGCCCTCAGCACAAATCAAAAAGCTCGAGGAACTGCGGAAGGAACACGCAAAGAAAAAGCCGGCGCAGCCAGTCGCAATGTGTGTCGAGGATGAACAGGAGGTGGCAGACTGCCCTGTGCATGTTCGCGGCGAAATTCGCAATCACGGCTCGGTAGTTCCGCGAGGCTTTCTGCAGGTGGCCACACAGCGCGAGATGCCACAACAAGTTTCGGAGCATGGGCGCAAGGCCAGTGGGCGACTGGAACTTGCGGACTGGGTCGCTTCGACGGACAACCCGCTGACAGCTCGTGTGTGGGTCAATCGTTTGTGGCAGCATGTCATGGGGGTTGGGCTTGTGCGAACGCCGGACAATTTCGGCGAGACCGGACAGCGGCCGACTCATCCTGAACTGCTCAACTATCTCGCCTGGACACTGATACACACCGACCAATGGTCCACAAAGGCCATGCTCAGACGACTCTGCAACTCACGAACCTTCCGTATGGCGTCGGTGCCCGCAAACGATCTCGGCGAATCAGATCCCGAAAACGTGCTCTGGACGCATGCCTTCCAGAGACGCCTGGAGGCGGAGTGCATTCGAGACTGTCTGTTGCAGACATCGGGACGCCTGGACCTGTCTGTCGCTGGGGGCGCGCAGATTGCCAGATTGTCAACCTACGACAATGAATATCGGCACGCGGATTTTCCAATGCAGTGCCGCAGTGTGTTCGTACCAGCCTTCCGCAACACCATGCTGGATTTGTTTGAAATCTTCGATGGTGCCAACCCGAATTCCGTCACCGGACTCAGAACTCAGAGCAATCGTCCTGCGCAGGCACTGTTCATGATGAACAGCCCCTTCGTGCTGCAGCAGGCGACCTCGGCGGCCGAGCACCATCTCAAACAGGACGCCATCCGCGGCATGTCCCCTGAACAACAGGTCCAATTCGCTGTGCAGACCGTGTTGTGCCGCAGGGCGCTTGATCAGGAATTACGGTTACTGACAACGGTGGTCAGTCCGGACCCCCTGTCAGCGGAACACTGGGCAGCCGTGTACCACGCGTTGTATTCAAGTATTGATTTTCGCTACATCAACTGAACGGGTGTTTTCTCTTCCGGAATCATGTGACAGGCTGATCTCATGGCAAAGAATGTTTTGGGTAGTGACCTGCTGGTCTGTTCGGCCGATCCGATGACCGGATTTTTCCGCAACGGCAAATGTGAAACCTGCGGGGACGACACCGGGATGCACACGGTGTGTGCAGAAATGACGGCGGAGTTTCTGGCGTTCTCGAAGGCCGCCGGCAATGACCTTTCCACCCCGGTGCCCATGTATCGATTCCCCGGACTCAACCCGGGAGATCGTTGGTGCCTCTGCCTGCCCCGCTGGCTGCAGGCCCTGCAGGCCGGTGCCGCGCCTCGGATTTTCCTCAAGGCTACCCATATCTCGGCCATCGAGCACATCTCCATGGACGTCCTGCTGGAATATGCGGTCGACGCCGATGACTACGTCCCCGACGACCCCGTTGACGACTAGTCTCACCCCCGCCCCACTGCTCACCTCTGAACCGGATGATCACGAACCCGGTGCCATGCACCTGTAGTCCCCGTCGCCGTGGAAAACGGCCACAGGTGCCAGGCACCTTTGCCAAAAAAATGAGAAAAATCATTGGGGTTTATGCTCACACTGGCTGGTTGGCTGTGTTTGGAGAGCCCGCGTGGAACTCCGCGTCCACACAGCCAGCGGCGCGGACTATTGATTTTCAGATCATCTTTTCCTGATATTCAGGCCTGACATCGAGGTGCCAGGCACCTATGGACTCAGGGTGCATGGCACTTCAGGGGCTGATGCACGAGGAATCGTGCCCGTGGGCGGTGCTGGGGACGGGGCGTCTGCGAGAAAGAGGATGGGGTAGTCCTTAATTCGGCGTCGAGTTGATCCTGCGGTACCGACTGTGGGCTGGCTTTCGGTTGCGAGGAATGCGATCTATACTGCCGGCCGCGGCTCTGACGTTCGTCTGTGGCGCTGCAAACCGAGGGTGTTGCCGGATGGGCTGTATGTCTGGCGGCCGGTGTTTGGCAGAATGAGAATGCTCCGCTGCATCCGGTGTGGCTCGCTGGATGTCGATATTCGGAAAACAAGGATGATGGCAGGCATGAGGCCGGAGCAGAAACTTCGTATAGCGTGGGTGGGGTTCCATCAGGAGGGGATCCCGACACTTCGATGGCTCCGGAATTCAGGCATCCGGCTGGAAGCCATTCTGACCCTCGATGAGCCGGCTCTGGCCAAACGCAGTGCCGGCGGCGGCTATGAGGACGTCACGGCAGACTGGGACGTTCCCGTTTTTCGAATTTCCAGCATCAACGAACCGGAAGTCGTTCAGCTTCTGCATAGTCTCTCACTGGATCTTGTTTTTGTGATTGGCTGGAGCCAGATTCTGCATCGTGAAGCTTTGGCGACTGCCAGAGTTGGTGTGATTGGAGCCCACGCGTCGCTGCTGCCGCACAATCGTGGCAGTGCTCCGATCAATTGGGCGCTGATTCGAAACGAAAAGAGTACTGGTAACAGTCTGATCTGGTTGACAGAGGAGGTCGATGAGGGGCGATTGATCGATCAGATCAGCTTCCCGATTACTCCGTTTGATACCTGCGCGACGTTGTATGAGCGGGTTGCTGAAACCAATCAGATCATGATTGAGCGGGTCCTGAGGGAATTGTTTGCTGGACGCGTTCCCGGGGTTGTTCAGGAAGTCACCAGCGAACCGTTGCTGCCACGTCGCCGTCCTGCGGACGGGCTGATCCAGTGGGCGGAAACAAGTGAAACGATTTACAACTTCGTTCGGGCACTGACCAGGCCCTATCCGGGCGCCTTCAGTTTTCTTGACAGAGTCCGCTGGACGGTTCAGGCCTGTGCTCTGCTTCCCGGCACTGTCAGTGCGGAAGCTGCCGGGCGACAAGTCGGGGAGATTGTCGGGGCCAGCCTGAGTCCATGCGAGGACGCCTGCGGACTTGTGATTCAGTGCGGTGTCGGTCAGTTACTACTGCTGGAAATCGAAGATTTGGAGGGGCGAGTGTTGCGAGGACGCGAATTAGCGCTTCGGGGGCTGGATCAATCGGGCGAGTTTAGCTGGACAGGAAGGACGTGGTTGAATGAGTAACGTACCTGTGCTTGTCATCGCAGCTCATCCGGACGATGAGGTACTGGGCTGCGGTGGTGCCATTGCGCTGCATCGCGATGCAGGTGATCCGGTGACGGTCGTGATTGCCACGCGTGGAAGAACCGCTGAAGACAGTTCCAGTGGTCAGGCTCAATTCACCTACACCGCGGCGGCTATGCGGGTGCTGGGGGTCAGCGATTTTCGGTTTCTGGGGTTTCCCGATCAGAAGCTGGACACTTTTGGCCTGACGGAGATCATTACACCGCTGGAAGCTGTGGTGCGGGAAGTTCGCCCGCGTGTGGTTTATTGCCAGTATGGCGGTGACATTAACCATGATCACAATGTGCTCTTTCGTGCAGCCCTCGTTGCATTGAGACCACAGGAAGAGTTCCTGCAGTCAATTCTGACTTTTGACACCGCCAGCAGCACCGAGTGGGCTTACCCGAGAACGTTTATTCCGGATACGTGGCTGGACATCAGTCGTGGCCTCGAGCGAAAAATTGCGGCCATGCAGTGTTATGAGCCGGAGCTTCGCGAGTTTCCGCATCCTCGATCCTGCGAGGCCTTACGACATCGTGCTGCGGCGTTTGGAAGCATGTGCTGCATGCCGGCCGCGGAAATCTTCATGACCGTACGACGAGTTCTTCGTGATGGCAAAACGCCTCTTTGACTGTCTGTCCGCCCTGCTTGCACTGATCCTGCTCTCCCCTCTTCTGGTGAGTTCAGCGATCGGTGTTCGATTGTGCAGCGCTGGACCTGCACTGTACCGAGCACGACGCATTGGTGTTGGTGGTCGGGAATTTGTCATGTACAAGTTCCGAACCATGCACGTGGCGACTCGTCCCGGGAGTGTGATCACTGCTTCCTCGGACCCTCGCGTCTTCGCGCTGGGAAAAATCCTGCGAGCCATGAAGATTGATGAACTTCCGCAGCTCTGGAATGTTGTCCGGGGTGAGATGTCCGTTGTCGGGCCAAGACCGGAGGATCCCCGGATTGTCCTGCAGCACTTCGGACCGCTCGGCATGGAAACACTCAGCGTTCGCCCCGGACTTGCCAGCCCGGGAAGCCTTTACAACTACACGCACGGGAATTCAATGGTCGATCAGAACGATCCCGAGGCGGCTTATGTCCGGGATCTGTTGCCCGTCAAACTGGCACTGGAACTGGTCTATGTCCGACACAGGTCGCTGCGATACGACTTACTGATCATACTGCGAACCGCGATCACGATTTTCCAGATTGGAATGGGCAGAAAATTATTCCCCGAACCTCCGGAAATGACTGCAGCCCGCGTCATTCTCAGAGAGAATGCAGCCTTCCTCGTCAAGGATGCTTCGCTACACCCTGCCCCGCCGCAGACGTGATCGAGCGGCGTTTTCGGGGGCACTCCATTGTCGATTGCCGAGGCGGGCTAGGGTTCTGCAAGATCCGGTTCCAGTGCCCGCCCGGCGGCCCATTGCTGCAGTGCCCGTAAGGCCCGTCGGCCCCTGAGAAAGTATGAGTCATCCAGCGACTGCACCGCGTCACGACAGATTCTTCTCGCGGGATCCTGCCAGTCGGCAGTCTTACTGTGCACAAATCCTTCCCGGGACATCCATGCTGCAATCGCGACCGCGATGTCTTCGTGCCCGCGAAAGGAAGGGTGCACGTGATCAACCAGTACCTGCTCACCCACTATCCCTCCGACGCACCGCTGCGCAAGCAGATCGTGTGCGTTCAGAAAAGGAACATTCAGACGACTGACCACATTCTGCATGGCGTGTCGTAGTGGTGTCGTCATGCGCAGTGGACAGATGTCTTCATCCATGGCCCGTTGAAAGGATTGATGAGCAGCCTCATGCTCGCCCAGTGTCAATTGCAACTGGCCCAGCTCATACCACCCCATCGCAAATCGTGGCTCGTCACTAACGACCTGCTGCAGCATCGTCAGGGCCTCCTGCGCTTGCGTGGCCGACAGTCGGGCGGCCTGCTGCAGAGACTGCAGAGTCCGTTGGTGTACGTCCATGGGAGTGTCTGATGCAAACGCTGATTTGAAGGGCGGACAGTCACGCAGATTTACGGGAGGCTGAATCACAAGCAGCGGCACTTCTTCACGACGACACAGACCGACCATCCGTTCAAGGTTGTATTGAAAGTGGCGAACGACTTCACTCGCGTGATCATCATCCCGTTGAAAGTGTTCCAGACCACCGGATTGATCGAGCAATGTCCGGACCTCAGTGCTGAGCGTTGGCCGGTCCTTCACGAATACGCCGCTCTCAGGGCTTGCCACACACGCATTGACAATCGCTCGCACGCATTGCAGGTGACTGGCAGCGGAAACTATGGGGACGACGATCGGACTGAGCCTTCGCGAATCGGAATACGTCACGTCCTCAAGGAACTCATTCTGCCCCTCACAGAAGATAAAAAGATCCGGCTGATACTGCAGGCATTCTTCCATCACCGGAAGCAGGCGATAGGTGGCATAGGACACTCCGCCGCAGTTCACAACCTCCCAGCGACGTGTGGGATCCATCGATTGCAGAGTCAGCCGCAGGAATTCCGGAAAACTGGTTTCGATCGAAAATGGATTTCCCTGGACCGTCGACCCACCGAAAACAAAGATTCGAAATTCACCTGCCGGTTTTTGTGCCGCAAATGAATCACTGCGAAAAAAGCCGAGACGAGTCTGTGATGTCTGGTAAGCCAAATCATCGGCGGATCGCTGAAACAGCGGTTGCAGCGAGGCAAAGCCAACGAACGGATCGACAGAAAAATCGACCTCCCCCCAGCCTGCGATGCGGCAGAAGAGTTCGGTCATCAGCAGAGGCAGACAGCCAAGCAACAGGGCCCCGACTCGAAATCCCAGCCAACGCCTGGTAGTGCGTCCGTTGCCGCATCTGGCAGGCATATTCCGACTCTCGGCCAGACCATCGCCTGTCCCGGTCGCGGTCATTCGTGCCTCTTCAGCATCGAGTCAATGTCTTCTTTCGGTGCCAGGCCGATAAAGCCATCGATCTGGGTGCCGGAACGGAAAATACGCACGTCCGGGATACTGCTCACCTGCAGATGCTGAGCAATCGCCGGATTCGTATCAACATCCAGTTTGATCACTTCAATCTTGTCACCCCAATCCTGTTTGAGATCTTCCAGGATCGGAGCCAACTTGCGACAGGGACCACACCAGGAGGCCCAGCAGTCCACCACAATCAGTTTCGAATCGCTCCGCCGAACCTGCTCAAGGAAACGCCCCTCACGATGCTCGATTTGGCCATCGCTGGTCACGGCCAGAATTTCCACAGCACCGTCGGGAGACTTCTCGACCGAACGCCCGTTCGTGGGGCCTTCATTGCACCCCTGAATCGCAGCGATCAGCGTTCCGACACACAGATAACAAAACACGTGAAATCTATTCATGATGCCCTCGGTTGCCAGCACGTCTTGATGTCTCCACCGGTTGAAGTCTGCGACGGCAGTCTTTCAACTTGTGGCTCGCAGGATTCTAGCC
>CAIYBH010000061.1 GCA_903924405.1 uncultured Planctomycetaceae bacterium
CACCGCGCGGAAGCTGAGCCCCTGATTTGTTTCCGGAGGCGTGATTCCGGCGAAATCGCACAAAGTCGCCAGGATGTCCAGCAGATAGACGTTGCCTGCCGCCCGTGTGCCGGAAGGAATCCCGGGGCCTGCAACAATCATGGGGACGCGCCATGTGTGCTGATACAGATTCTGTTTGCCCATCAGGCCATGACGACCAATCGCCATCCCATGATCTGCCGTGTAAATGATGTAGGTGTTGTCCAGTTCACCCATCTGCTCCAGACGTGAAATGACTCGACCAATCTGCTGATCAATGTTTTCACTGCAGGCGAATTCCCGCCCGAGTTCATTTCTGAGACTGGCAACATCACGATTTCGCCAGACTCCACTGACAGCAATTTCATCCCGGACATCAGAATCCGTCGTGTTAAACGGGTGAGCCGGTAGAGCATTGGCCGGGAGTGGTGGTTGTCGGGGGTTCAGTAACGGGCGGGTCGCCGGGTCACTGTGATTTGTCGCCCCGTATTTCTGCAGCAGCTCCGGTGTGCCATCACGAGTATCGTGCGGGTGGGAGAATCCGAAATGAATCAGGAACGGCCGCGAGTCTTTCATCTGCTCGCGTTCTGTAAGGTAGTCGAGTACCTGATCGGCATGCCATGCACTCCCGGATTCTGCTGTTCCGCCACGCTTCGTGGCGTCACGGCGCACGGTGAACAGGCGATTGGCGGCCTCATAACTGTTGCCAACCTTGCAGGTGCGCATCGTGGCATAGCCCGCCCGATTAAAAACCGCCGGAATGGTTTGCTGCTCCAGATTCGGCGGACAATTGCGTTTTCCCTGCGGTGCGATGGGCAGATTCCACAACGTGCGACCGCTCATGATCATGTGCCTGGACGGCGTACAAACGGCGCCGCTGAAGGATCCCATATGACAGGCGTTGTCGAGGACCATGCCACGTTTGGCGAGTCGCGCAATGTGGGGTGCGTCGAGGACAGACTGTGGGTTGTAAATCTGCAGGTCTTCAGGAGACTGGTCATCCACCAGTATGAACAGAAAATTCGGACGTTCCCCTGAGAATGCCTGCGGTGACATGCCCAGCCCGAACAGCAACAGAAAGCAGATTCCCAGCCGAATGCTCATTTCAGGATGCTCCGAAATTTTTGCGTGGTTCTGGACGGTGTGTTGACGGGTTCTGAATGATTTTGAACGATTCCTCGACCGTTTCGTTGGTGGATCGCAACCGCCGATCCCCCGACCGATCCGTCCAGTCTAACAGTAAACAGAACAATTTTCTTTCGCCACGGCGAGGTTCCACCCGAGCCCCAAAACCATGTTTGCGGCCCGGCAACAGCCGCGCCGTGGGATGGTAAAACGGTGTTCATCCCTGGAATAGTCGCGTTTCGCTCCGCCGAAACGATCACCCTTAATTTTACCTCGCGAATTCAGAAAATAAGCGCCTCTCGAAAACCAGGTAAAAACCGCCCTGATTTTCCATAGAGCCACCGTTTCGCCATCCCAGCCGCGCCCTCCGATGTGTGCGATCTCTTAAACGCGTTCACGTGGTTTCCCGACCACACTTTCCGCCCTGGAACTGAAGCTCTACACTGCACGTCCTGAGGTGGATGGCACGTTTGTTCC
>CAIYBH010000062.1 GCA_903924405.1 uncultured Planctomycetaceae bacterium
AAGCCAGCACCCCGGTGAGCTGGAAGTCGCCCGCAAGCTGGGCCGTCTGGCTGAGTTTCAGCAGCGTTTTGGCCAGATCGATGACGAGCACGGTCCGTGGCTGATCGACATTCGGCAGTGGGACGGAATTCGAAAAGGCCTGCTTTCGGCGGATGCCTCACGAAGTTCGACGCTGCGCTGAGCCCCCCGGGAACGAAGACATCGCCGGGGCCTCCTGGCAACTCGCTGGCCCCTTGCTGCGAGACCACGGATATGCCAGGGAGGGCCGGGCGGACTTCTGCCAGCCCGAGGTCGTGTTTCGAAATGACGAGACGTATCTCACACTCTTCACCGGTGGATCCCCCCCAAAATACCTCCGGCGATTTGCTTGAAAACGCTCTGGTCCCGGACTTCCACCGGATCCCCATCCACGAGAGAAGTTCCGGCTGAAGTGACGCACTGCAACACGAGTCCTTTCGCGGTCCGACGGAGTTGTCAAGATGCCCGGTCGGGTGGGGCCAGCGAAAACTCTGGATTTTTACGTGAAAACACCCCGTCTGCTGCTGATTTCGTCGGCCTGATGCAAAGTGGCAACATGGCTCTGTGGCCGATTGCTTGCGGAAAGCTTGAGTTTGAGAGTTTCTGTGCCAGGATTGAACGCCTTCGAGGACTCGACTCAGGAAGGTGGCTTCGGCGTCCCCTGGATTGGAGTTGTAAAGCGGCCTCTGTCTGACCATGGCCTCTTGCTGTTCCGCGTCTGTCGATAGCTCGCCGAAATCAGCAACCCACTTTTTACACTGACCACTTCGATGGTCGTTTCGGACAACTGCCGATATGGAATCTTCGACCGCAAGTCAGGGGGACTGCAACCTGACATACGTGACGCTTCGCGCCGCGTTTTTACTGACACTGGACAGTTTGCTGCGGTATTCGCTTTCGCCTGCCCATGCGGAACAGAAAGGCAGCGAGTTCCTGCATTTCTACCCACCGCTGCAGGGGATGGCACCCCAGATTCAGATGGAATGTGTGCTGCGAACGTGGAATCGCTGGAGCACTCGACAGAGTGATTTTCCTTCCCCGCTGGACGCCCGTATTCTGTACGCAGCCACCGAACTGCTGGCCAGCCTCGCCGAGGATCGCAGCAGCCCTCTGCTGCGAGTGGTATTTGAGGGGCCTCGCGAATTGCGGCATCTGAATGATCACTGGCTACCGGCCAAAGCGCGCTGCCTGCAATTGACTCGGGAATCGACGTTTTCCCGGGGAATTCTGCAGGAACTCTCCCTGTCCTCAGATCCCCAGGAGCAGGTGACTGAACATGAGTACCCTGCCGCCGACGGCGAATTGATGGAAATCCTGGGAAGATGGAGAGCTAATCCGGAAATGTTAACGTGGGGGAATGGGCTCTTAACGCCGCATGAACTGGAACTGGTTCGAGACTTTTTTGAGGAACATGACGGACTGACAGAGTAATCCGGGCATGGTTATCAGTATAGTGGCGGGTCTGAAATCCTGAGATTCACCAGTTCTTCGCAGTGCCTGGAAAACCGATCGCCGTTCGGTTCCCCTGGAACTGAAGAACTGTTCTCTGTCTTTTGCCGACGCCAACCTGCCAGATTAACTCGGCAACGGGCGTTGGCTGTTTGTCTGGCGTCAGAGTTTGGCGGTCCCGGCAACAGGATTTCAGAGCGAGTTATCTGCAGTTGGCGTGTTCCCTGATGAAACCGCGTGTTTCGCACGGGTCTTTTCGACCTTCATCACCGGTGCCTCTGGTGATCATTGGGAATTTTCCAACTCTCTTACGGCCTCTACTATGAAAGTTGGATACACAAATGGCTAAGAAGGCAATCAAGAAGGCTGCCCGGCCACAAAAAGCAACCACGCGAGCAGCGGCCCCCAAAGCAGCCCAGAAGGCCGCCAAAAAGGTGGTTCGAAAGAAACCTGCTCCAAAACCCTCGAAGCCCACCGCCACCAGGAAACCTGCCCGGCCTGTGCGACCGCCAGAACCGGAACCTCAGGCACCCGCTCGGAAAAAAGGTGTCCGCAAAGCCACCATTACGACTGGTATCCGCGATACGTCGCCAACTCGCAAACTCGGGCGGTCCAGAATTCCCGTCGACGCACCACTGGATGTGGTGTTTCAAAATGATACACAGGCTCGCGAAGCCTTTGTGTTCCTCGGAATTCACTCCATCCGGGAACTCGAACAGTTCACTCCGGATGACCTTGTGCTGCGTTTGACTGGGCCCGCAAAACTGACTGTGGGGCGGATTCGCAAGATCCTGGCCATGAATAATCGTTGCCTCACTGGAGATGACCAGTTTGCACTGGAGTTCCAGGAACTTCTGACACGGCCTCGTCCTGAATAGCTACGCCGGAACAGGGCGCCCTGCGCCGCCTGGATGATCGCAATCCTCAGTACCCTGCGATTGTTATGGAGTACGTATCCCGGAAGTTCTCCGGCCATCAGGGCTGAACGCCTTCTTTCTGCCTTCTTTTCGTTCTAACCATAAAAAATCCCCACCACTGGCAACCAGAGGTGGGGATTTTTTTATGCGAGACTCAGAAGGCCTCTCAGCAGGCCGAATCAGATCAGCATCAGAGGCGATGCCAACCCCGCGTTGGCGGTTGCTGTTGTTTCTGAGCCCGGATTGAGTTGAGTTTTCACAATCCCTCCGGCCAGCGGGCTATTTGGACTCAAGCGGGAAATCCATTTCATTGGACCCCGCCTTGACGGTCACCGAGAACCCATCATTCATGTAGCGTGCGGGCACCGCCACCGTGTTTTCCACACCCGGAGACCACTCAAACGTGACCTTGGCAGGTCCAACCTTGCAGCCGGAATAGCCGTCCAGGTAGACCAATTCGTAATAGCCTTCTTCGTCCGTCACACCACCGGCGGGGCGTCCCTTTTCCGGCGTGAACAGAATATTGATGCCGACGAGCGGCTTTCCGTCCAGTGTGACCTTTCCGGACACGTCGCCCAGTTCAGGCATATCGCCGCCGCCACAGCCCATGGACAACAACATTGTCAGACACACTGTCATCGGAGTCATCAGCTGACACGACAGCGTTTCGAGAAGTCTCTTCATGACTACACCACCTTTAATTCGTGACTGAAACAGTCCCTGGCCCTGCACAAAACCACTGCAGACGTGGGAGTCGTCTTGTGGGGACTGTCCATGTCCGAGGCCCTGTCGCAGTGCCTTATGGGGGATTTGGGGAAACGGAAGAAAGTCGCGGGGCGTCATCCATCAGCAGGATGGATGACGCAGAAGCATGACGTTAAAACTGACAAGCTCCTCCCCGGAACCATCAGTGAACCGTTTAGAATTCACCAACGATCTGTCCGTCTTCACGCACCAGTAGTCGGCCGAGGGTGGAATTGGCATGCAGCGTCATGTCGGTGAGAGCCGCATTGTCGGTGGTCTTGTAGTCAATGTTTTCGCTGATCAGGCGAACGGAGCCATCGCACAGCACGAACTGAGCACCGCCGGTGTGTGCACTGCTGAAACCACGGGTCTGGTGGACCTGATTATTCGCACTCCAGTTGATCCCGTTGTAGCCCAGTCCAATCACTGCCATTGCTGCGGATTTGACATTGGCACTGGAGGATTGATCGTCAATGGATGCGCTGAAACCGAGGGCAACACCGGCACCGACCGTGATCTGGCTGTACTTCCACGCTCGTTCACCGACAAGCAGCGTATTGCTGGTCCCGTCAGTAATATCACGCATGTTGATTTTCGAATTCCTGAAACCGATGCCCATCGGACCGCAGGCCGATGCCGCACGATTTGATGGATTCGCAGCCGGTGTCGTGCTGACTCCGGTTCCGGACACCATAATGTAGTTGGAAGTGGCTATCGGGACTGCCCCGGAGCCGTTGAACATGTTCATGTTGTACCAGTTCGCAGCGGGCGCGGGGCTGACGTAGTTGTTCAGAACCGGGCCAACATCGGACGGGCAGCGATACATCGGCAGCGGCGTCTGCAGCAGCCCCAGGCCGGCAGGTGTTGAGGCATTCACATGCAGAGCCACCAGACCGACATTGAGTGACTGGAAAAGGTTGGTTTGTTCCAGCTGCGGAAGGATCAGAGCTCCCCAGCCGTAACAACTGGGCTCTGATGTTGCGTTGCCGTTGGCGATCGGGGAGATGTATCCCGGTGGAAAGGTGTTGTAAATGTCGTGATAATTGTGAAATGCCAGCCCAATCTGCTTCAGATTGTTTTTGCACTGAGTTCTGCGGGCTGCCTCGCGAGCCTGCTGCACGGCCGGCAACAGCAGAGCCACCAGAATGGCGATGATTGCGATCACCACCAGCAGCTCAATCAGAGTAAAGCCACGAGTTTTTTGACGCCCCGGGAACAACCTGACCATAACGACACCCCCGAAAAACAGAGAAGAAAAGACAGTGAACCGATCGGGAACAAAGCGAGACTTCGCCTGTGTGCCCGATTTGTCGTGAAAGGCAGGCTTTTCTGAACGCAATTCTGACAGGCTCTTTTCAGTTGCCTGAAAACTACACAACTCGGAAGCGAATCGGCAATCGCCCCTCAAAACAAAAACGCAAAAGCGAATCAATTTGATTCGTTTTGGAATCTTCGGTACAGAGGGCAAACACCGTACCGATTACATGGAAAGCGCCAGCGCGGATATTCCAGTACCCAGGGATTGATGGGCCTCTCGGTTATCGGTTTGCAGACGCAAACGCCAGTCGCAGCGCTCCCTCCAGTTGCTGTTCCTGAAGACGCAACGCTGCCTGCGCTTCTAACAGAGAAACCTCACAGAGGCTGAAATGATCACCCGGTTTCAGCTGCGCGGCTATCGACAAGTCTGCTGAAATCACATGACCTACTCTCGGGTAGCCCCCAGTCGGAGCACAGTCGGACATCAGGAGCAGCAATTGCCCGTCAGGCGGCATTTGCAGCGTTCCCGGAAGTACAGCTTCGGAGCGAATCTGGAGGAATTCGGAAAATTGCAGAGATGGACCCTGCAGTCGATATCCCATCCGATCTGATTCCGCACGCACTTCGAATTCGGTCTGCTGCATCAACCGCTGTGATTCGCTGGTCAGTCGCTGAAAATGCGTTCCCGGGAGAAATCGCAGGCTGGTCCCGGTTGCTGCTGGTGGCTGCAGAAGCTGCACATACCAGTCGTCAGTCACTGTTCGGTCTGATCGCGGGATTGTCGTGTTGTGCGCGGGATAGGACAGGGTGTCGCCAGCGCGCAGACTTCTTCCACAGTGCCCGCCAAACTGGGATCGGAGCAGTGTTGAGCGGCTGCCGAGGACCTCGGGCACATCCCAGCCACCGGCAATCGCCACGTAACTCCGACATCCGCGCTGCACCGTTCCAAACTGGATTCGGGAACCGGAGGGGACCAACCAGGGACGCCCCGGAATCAGCAATTTCGCAGAACCGTGACTGGATTCCATGACCGCCCTGAGGCTCGCTCCCGTGATCGCGATCACAGCGTCCTGTTCCCATTGAAGTACATCACCCGTCAGAGTCATTTCCAGCGTTGCGGCGTTATCTGGATTGCCGACCAGACGATTGGCAAGTCGATGAGACAGTTGGTCCATGGCGCCGCCGACAGGTACGCCCCAGTGGCGTGTGGCGGGGCGTCCGAGATCCTGGACGGTGGTCATCAGGCCCGCCCGCAGTACCCGCACCTGACGGCTCATACAGAGGACCTCGTTTCGAGACGCTGAGCGGCCTCGTCCAGAAAAACAACTTCGTCGCCGGGTTCCAGCAGGCATGGCTGAGGGCGTGTCGGGTCAAACAGGGATACCGTCGTTCGCCCGACCAGATTCCATCCACCGGGAGATTCACGCGGATAGATGCCTGCCATGCCGCCGGCGATAGCAACAGAACCGGCTGCAACCTGCAGTCGCGGCGTTGATTTTCTGGGAATCGCCAATACGTCCGGGAGTCCTGAGAGATAGGGAAACCCCGGTGCAAACCCCAGCATCCTGACTGTGTAGACGGCTGAACACAACAACCGGACGCACTCCTGTTCAGGCAGGTGGGCAAAGCGCGATACTTCCGGCAGATCGAGTGCGACCGAACTGTCAAAATTCACGGGAATCCGGATTTGTCGAGGCTTTTGAACGGACGTCGTCGTTTGTGTGCAGAGGGCCGTCCTGATGGCCCTCTGCAGGTCCTGAACGCACGCCTGCCGAGG
This sequence comes from uncultured Planctomycetaceae bacterium, assembly GCA_903924405.1. Classification (GTDB taxonomy): domain Bacteria; phylum Planctomycetota; class Planctomycetia; order Planctomycetales; family Planctomycetaceae; genus SXXK01. The sequence continues at coordinate 6,163 of CAIYBH010000062.1, forward strand.
GTCGAAATGGACCGCGATCGATGCAAATCCAGGTACAAATCCGGTGACGCCGTGCAGTTCGGACTGCTTCAGTCGCTGCCACCCGGTGCGAACGGATTCGGCAACCTGGTTGTCTGACTCCGACTCCCACGTTACAAGGACAGCCGAGTCGCTCAGGAACGCAATCTGCGGAAGGGCGGTTGCAGTGTCGGGCTTCGAAGCATGCTGCACGTTGAGATTCCCGGGCAATTGGCAGAGGCATGTCTTTCGAGGAGGGCCCCTGCTCTCTTTCTTTGTGGCATCAGTTCACTGACGTTCCCCGGGAACGGAAATGACTGGCGGCGAAATACCACACAATACCAACGACAATCAACGCAAGTACCGCGATGGTTTGAGCAGGTTGTTCAATCAGCAGACTCAGAAATGCTCCAACGTAAGCGAGGAGCAGCAGGGCCGGAGTGACGGGGTAGCCCCATGTCCGATAGGGCCGCGTCAGTTCCGGACGCGTTCTGCGCAGCACATACACCGATGCAACAGCCAGTCCGTAAAAAATCAGTCCCGCACAAATGACCGAGTCCGTCAGAATATCAAAAGCGGCTTTTGTCTGGCGTGAATGGGGAATCACGGCGTTTTCGCTGACGGTCTCCGGTGATTCCTCGCCTACCGTCAGACTGACCGCCGCCGTAGCCGTGCCTGCGACATCCGCGAGAGGTTCATCGGGAGCCGATGGATTCCAGACGGAAAACAGCACCACGAGGAAGATTGTCCAGACGGCCTGCAGCACGATGGTGTTGGCTGGCGTCAGATAGACCGGGTGAATGCGTTGCAGCCACTGCGGCACCAGGCCATCCCGGGCGATGGCGAGATAGATCCGCGGTCCGGTGATCATGTTGGAATTGGTGGCACCAAACGTGGAAATCATCACTCCGATGGCCGCAATTTTTGCTCCAGTACTGCCGAACATCACCTGAAACACGTCCGCGGCCACCGTTTCACTCTGCGCCAGATGGCTCATCGGCAGCACAGCGTGGTAGCTGAGGTTGGCACCCATGTAGACGATAATGACCAACCCCAGTCCGATGGCCATCGCCCGCGGAACATTCCGCATGGGATTGCGAATGTCTTCAGCCACAGGTCCCAGATTGATCCAGCCATCATAGGGCCACAGGACGGCAACCATCGCCAGTCCCAGCGCGCGAAACATAGCGGTCCATGCATCCCCACTCTGCGGCAGCACCAGGGCTGGCTTCAGATGTTCAACACTGACAGCCTGCAGGCAGAACGGCAGCACAACCAGCGCTGCGAGAAATATAACCTTACTGACGGTTGCGAGGCTTTGTATTCCGGCCCCAACGCGGGTGCTCCGATAGTTCGCCATGGACAGGCCGACAACAATTGCGATGGCCAGCAGCGTCTGTCCCAGCGCAGGGAGCGGCAGGAGCTCATTGAAATAGACCACTGTTGCACAGGCCAGCGCTCCCACTGACCCGGTTCTGACAACCCAGAATTCGGTCCAGCCCCAGAGAAATGCAGGCAACATTCCAAAGGCTTCCCGAATATACAGGTATGGTCCTCCGGCCTGAGGAAACATGGCCCCCAGTTCGGCCAGTGCCAGCGAACCACACAGTGTGATCACCCCGACAAACAGCCACGTCCCCATGATCGCCAGAAATCCGTAGGGGGCCAGTTGCTCATCGACGGCACTAACCTTCAGAAAAATGCCGGAGCCGATGATCGACCCGACTACGATCATGGTCGCATCGAACAAACCCAGAATCCGCGGCAGCTGCTGGGGATCTCCTGCCGCATTCCCAGCCGATGTGGACGCACTCGTCGGTGTCGTGTCTGCCATCAGTGATTCCTTCCAACCTCAATCGAATTTGTCCCGAGTACACTTCATCATTCACATTCAGGATGACTCAACGTTGACGCAATGATCTTTGCGATGACACCCCGAGTTGGGATGCGGTTGCCGGCAAGCATCAACGACCTGAGTCCGCACGTCGTTTTCCGATTCGCTGTGTTACAACTTTTCACCGTTACAACTCTTCACCCCCGGAAACATGCAGAATCTCCCCCGTAATGAATTCGGCGTCCAGCAGGAACTGAATGGCATGAATCAGGTCCTTTGGTGAACCGGTACGGCGAAGAGGAATTGTGTTTTCCGCGCGCTGCTGATGCCACTGCTGACGGTCTTCCGGCGGAAGAATGGCGCCCGGAGAGATTCCGTTGACCTGAATCGTGGGAGCCAGTTGTTGCGCCAGGGAGCGGGTCACACTGCAGAGCGCAGCTTTGGACGCCGTGTATACAACGTGATCAACTCCGGGACGCTCGGCACGCCAGTCGAGAAGATTGATCACATGCCCTCGCTGCCCTGCCGTCAGTTGGCGGGCAAACTGCTGAGCCAGAAAGAGCGGTGCGAGGAGATTCACGGAGAGATGCAACTGGCAGTGGTCGAGGTCCACGTCTGTAAGTGCTCGATCCTGAAACACGGACGCGCTGTTGATCAGGGTCGTGACTTGCCCCAGTTCTGAGGCGGCCTGAAAAATGGTCGCTGCAGCGCCTACAGGTTCGCTGAGGTCAGCAGCGACTGCGAGTGCCCGTCCGCCACTGGTCTGTATTTGCTGCACCAGTTCGTTTGCCTGCACGGCCGACCGCCCGTGATGGACAACCACGGCCAACCCACGAGCGACCATGGCCATCGCGATCTCCCGACCAATACGACGGGCTGCCCCTGTGATGATCGCTACCTCGGCAGTTCGAGGGTGTGGTGTTTGCTGCTGTTCTGAAATCCGCGACGCGGTCTGCACACTGCCTCCGTTCAGCTTCGAATCCGCCGTTCAGCTTCGAATCCGCCGTTCCCGTAACCGATTGTGATGGAAAAGTTCCGCAGTCTCTGAAACTGCAGTCCCACAGTTGTTTTGTGGCTCGGCTCCGAAAACGACAAAGTCTTCATTCCGGACACTGTCGCCGGTGCTCATGGCATGTCCGGCATGTTCAGGGAAAACTGGTTCAACGCCCCAATCTCTCTGGCAACGCGGCACAACCCGGGTTTTCCTGCAGCATACCGAGTCTACCGGGGAGCGACAGGGAGAACCATGGGGGGAAAGAACAGAATTTTCGGCATTCTGTGACGTGGCAATTCGTTGTTCATCGGGCCAATTCAGTGAGGCCTGAACGCATTTCAGCTGCACTATCCGAGCGATGAGAGCCTTCGGCGACGTCCCCGGGACAGCTTTCCATTGAGAGTTCAGCAATCCAGCTGCGATTTGCACGTGGGACCGTCCAACTCTGTGGAAATGTGTGTCGAGTACCTTATAACACGCTGTCAAACTACGAATCCTATTCCGGGGCCCGCTGATGACCGCTGAAGAACTGAAGCTGACGTTGACGCCCATTCTGGGACGTATTCCCAGTGGCGTTTTTATCCTTGTCGCTCGCTCGGATGAAGGAGACACAACCGGACTTCTGGCCAGTTTCATTCAGCAGGCCTCGTTTGATCCTCCGCAGGTGACCGTGGCTGTTAATAAGTCCCGTTACTTCAACGACTGGCTGAAAATTGGCAGCCCTGTAACTCTGAATCAGGTCCAGAAGGGGGACAGCATACTGCTGCGGCATTTCGGCAAAGGTTTTGAACCAGGAGTCGATGCGTTTCATGGCCTGGAATGCACCCCGGGAACATCCGGCCTGCCTCTGCTGAAACAGGCGATGACCTGCATGGAAGGTTGTGTGGCCGGTCGAATGGAAGCTGGTGATCACGTGGTTTACCTCGTAACGCTGACCAACGCCGTAGCCAACCGGGATGCTTCCGAATTTGATCCCTGGGTTCACATTCGCAAAAACGGATTCTCTTATTAGGTGATATTTCCGTTGGACTCAGACGCCCCAGTGGTCAGAAGCCGCTGAAGCTTTCGCACGGTTTCTGGTTCAGAAAAAGTGGGCGGGCACGAAGAGCCAAAATGCCCCGAAGGGCGTTTCGAGCTTCCTGGCCGGCGATTGAATACTAACCCGAAGCGCGAGCGAGGAACCAATCCCAGTGTGCCTCGGGAACTTCCTCGCT
>CAIYBH010000063.1 GCA_903924405.1 uncultured Planctomycetaceae bacterium
CCCTTCGGGCCATTTGGCTATTGGTTCCTGACCCCTTTTCTGACCTCCCCCTTTTCTGAACCCACCCCTTGAGCTTTTCTGCCGCAATCGGGATACTTTTGTCCGGCATATCGTGTACTTCCCCACCTGGAGAGTTCCTGATGAAGATTCAATGCGTTTCTACCATCTTTTCTGTGCTTCTGCTGCTGCCGCTGGCCACGGTCGGCGTGGCACAGGACAAAACGTGGACACCACTCTGGCCGCAGGGTGCGCCTGGCGCCAAGGGCACAGCGGATAAGGACGTTCCTGCACTCATGGCTTTCCCCGCTCCTGCTGACAAAGCCACCGGTTGCGGAGTTGTTGTTTGTCCAGGCGGAGGCTACGGCGGTCTGGCCATGGACCACGAAGGGCATCAGATTGCCGCATGGTTCAATGCCCGCGGCATCCATGCCTGGATCCTGCGGTATCGCCTCGGTTCCCAGGGCTACCATCACCCGATCCAGAAGGGTGATGTGGCACGAGCGATCAGAACTGTCAGAGCTCAGGCCGCCACCACCGGGACGGATCCACTTCGTCTGGGCGTCATGGGCTTCTCAGCCGGCGGACATCTCGCTTCCACCGCGGCCACTCATTTCGATGATGGCGACGCTACCGCCAGTGATCCCATCGATCGAGTCTCCAGCCGCCCCGACTTTGCGATCCTCTGCTACCCCGTGATTACGATGGAACGCCCCTTCACACATGAAGGATCCCGCCGAAATCTGCTGGGGCCAGACAACACCGAAAATGATGAACTGGTGCAATTGCTGTCGAATCACAAACGAGTCACCGAAAAGACACCGCCGACATTTCTGTTTCACACGCTGGAAGATTCCGCCGTCCCCGTGGAGAACGCCCTTGAGTTCTATGCGGCACTGCGTCGTTCCGGCAACAAGGCCTCAGAACTACACGTCTATCAGAACGGACGACACGGCGTAGGACTGGCACAGGCGGATCCTATCCTGAAGAACTGGCCGGACCGTCTTTACGACTGGATGCAGGTGAACAAATTCACCACCGCGGTCACTCCGTGACAGGCTGCCCGGGCCACAGCAAGACCTGAATCACACGGCTGGTACTGATGCGTCCCGCGAAATAACAGCAGGACGCGTCAGCCGCTGCATCTGCTTGTGAAGTAACTGCTAAGGCGGCAGCGAAATCCACGATCTCATGCCGCCCGAATTTGGATGCCAAACACCGACTTCTGGTGCAGAGCACACCACTGTCCTGCCGTGACATTGCGAACTCCGGTCCGCAACTCCCTGCAGAATAGTGCAGCGGAAATCTAAGCCTGACGGGAGATAATTCTTATATCCCGGCGGAATTGACATCCCGACACCCAAACTGGATCACCGGGTGTGCTACAGGATTCCATAACGTGTCAGGGTGGTCTTCAGAGCAGCGATCTGGGCGTCTGACAGTGGCGTCAGTGGCAGACGAACTTCACCGCAATCACGCCCCAGCAACCGCATCGCGGCCTTCACCGGAATCGGGTTGGTTGACAGTCCCAGCATGTCCCGGCACAGTGGGAATAACTTGTGATGCCAGTCTCTCGCCGCCGTGATGTCACCAGACTGAAACGCCGTGATCATCGCCTTCACATCAGCCGGTACGATATTCCCGGCAACAGAGACCACTCCACTGGCACCGAGCGCCAGCAATGGCAGTGTCAGACTGTCGTCCCCGGAAAGCACGGTGAGTTCTGAAGCCGACAGGATCTGGGACGCCTGGTCCATGGAGCCGGTTGATTCCTTGATCGCGACCACACTGGGGCAGGTGTCGGCAATCCGGCAGATCGTTTCCGGTTCCATGTTCTTCGCGGTGCGGCCGGGAATGTTGTACAGCACAATCGGTAGGTCCACATGTTCCGCAACGGCGCGGAAATGCTGGAAGAATCCTTCCTGTGTGGGCTTGTTGTAATAAGGAGCGACCATCAGGGCGCCCGTGGCTCCGGCTCGCTTTGCAGACTGAGTCAGGCGGATGGCCTCTGCCGTGCTGTTGGATCCCGTCCCGGCCATCACTTTGATGCGGCCAGCCGCGTAATCGCACGTGACCGAAATCACTCGCTCGTGTTCGTCGTGCGACAGCGTAGGACTTTCGCCGGTCGTCCCCACCGGAACCAGACAGTCCGTGCCCGCGGCGACGTGGAAGTCGATCAGCGATTTCAACATGCCCTCATTCAATGAGCCATCGCTGCTCATCGGTGTGACCAGAGCTACAGAAAGTCCTGCAAACAGTTCGCCGCGTCGTGCCATGATCACTGCATCTTTCCTGTCTTCCGATGCTCAGTCCGACGAACCAGATCAACACAGCCAACGACCCCGGACAACCCAGCCTGCCGTTCACCATCCCGTCCTCTGTCCGCCGCCCTGATACCGCTCACCCAATCAACTGTTGTGATACGTCTGTCAACTACCAACACACCTCTGTTATCAATGCGTGCTTTCCACGAGCCCCCATGGTTGTCAGCCCAACCGCATGGTTGATCGTCCTGCCTGCCTCTCGACAAACACAGACGCAACCCCGAGGCAGGTGACGGGCCTATCGACCCGCCCCGTCTGCACGTTTCACGCTCTCTGCTGCAGAATAGCGGGCAAAAATCGGAGTTCAATTCTCAGCACGCACTTCCCTGAAGTGAGCCGAAAAAACGGCCATTTAAGCCGAGCCCCGCTGTCGTCGCCGGCGTCTGCGTCTGTCCGATCCATGGCCTCCCTGCGGAATTCCATCCATCCTCGACAGCTCGCTCAATCCACAGAATCCACCTAAACCCCGACTGACCGCCCTTTCCAGTCCAGCCCAGCCATGCTGCCAAGCGCCTGGATCAGCGCCTGAGTCCCATGTCTGCCCATCCCCTGCGATTTCACAGCCTGATACAACTGCTCAGCCAGCGCCAGCCCCGGCATGAACAGCCCCATGCGTCGCGATTCTTCCAGCACAATGCCCAGGTCCTTGACGATATGCTCGACAAAGAACCCCGGATCAAAGTTGTTGTCGATCATCTTCGGCCCGAGGTTGGTCAGGGCCCAGCTTCCAGCCGCGCCACTCCCGACAGATTTCAGCACCGTCGGCAGGTCAAGCCCGGCTTTGTAGCCATACAGCAACGCTTCGCAAACACCGACCATCCCGGCTGCAATCAAAGTCTGATTCACCATTTTTGTATGCTGCCCGCTGCCAGCCGGCCCCTGGTACACGATCGTTTTGCCCATCGCCTGCCACAGTGGCTGCAACGACTCCACAGTCTCGGTATCCCCCCCCAGCATGATGGACAACGTGGCGTTACGCGCACCAATGTCTCCGCCGGAAACAGGTGCATCCACGCTGTGAACACCACGGGCCATGGCCGCTTGATAAATCTCTACCGCCAGCGAAGGCTGACTGGTCGTCATATCCACCAGCACAGACCCCGGAGCGGCCCCCTGCAACGCCCCACTGTCGCCCAGCAAGACCTCACGCACATCCGCGGGAAATCCCACGATCGAAAACACCACGTCCGACTGTTCCGCGACCGCTCGCGGTGTCGCGGCCCACTGCGCCCCCCGCGCCAGCAAAGACTCAGCCTTCTGCCGTGTTCTTGAATACACCGTGGCCGAATATCCTGCAGCCATCAGGTGACCACACATGCTGGCCCCCATGACACCGGTTCCTATCCAGCCAATTCGAGTCTTCCCGGGAATGATCTGCGCCAGCGCCATCTGTATTGCTTTCTATGATTGACCTGCCCCGACCGGCCTCAGGAACCAACAGAGCCACGATACCACGTCCGGAAAATACGAGTCGGCTGTGCTGCTGCAATCCTGCGGCTTTGCCCGGTGACCCTGATCACCTGAAAGCACCAGCCATGCACGACGCAGCCCAACAGCCCACAACGCACTCTGTGGAAATCATAGCTGATGCCGTACAGCGCTTCGAGCATCCCTGGCGTGATTCCCGAGTTGGTCGGGCTTTCGCATTCACCAGACTTCGATTTTTGCCCGGACACGACGCGGCTTGCGGTCCACAAAGCCGCCAGCCCAACCCGATAGGTGGTCGATAGCAGCTCAGCCCGGCTCTTGTTGTCGTCCGCGCATGAAAATGGGCACCGGCATGATACCGGTGCCGCGAGGGGACGCACCAACCAATGAACAGAACCGAGGGGAGAGGAGAGGAGGGAAGAGAGGAAGGGCTTCGACAGAAGTCGGACGCGTTGCCGACTTCTCTGGATCAACAGAACTCAAACACCGATTCGCCGCAGTCAGTTGTCTCCGACGGTGTCGGCGGCGGAAAGAGCTGGACTGGCGGAAGACACACCCGCAACTTCCGAACTACGCGGCCGGCGACTGGCATGCCAGCCTGAATCGTCCGAAGTTCGCACTGAGGCAGTTTCCACAACAACTCTGGAACGAGCGGACCGGTTACCGGATGGCTCCGTGGTCCGCTTTGTTTGTGGCAATGGGAAATCCGGATCGCTGTCGTTCGGTTCACGAATCTCACGCTCGTAGCCCGAGCCGCGAACATTCTCACCGTCATTTGCACTTCGCTCAAACCGACGCTCGCCGTCGCTGCCCTCAGCAGACCTCTCGGCCGAGCCGCCGCCAATCGGATCCGGGGCAGGCGCCGCAGCAGTACGGGAGGAGGGCGCGCCGTAAACGGTCTGGGTGCCGCCAATCCACGGACCGAACGCCGTGGCCGTGCCAATCGGAACCGTCCGCCACGACGTTTCCGGACGCATCACGACCCGCTGCTCCTTTTTCATGACCAGCCTCTGCACCTGCACCTTTTCTTCACGAGCCTCTGCCACCATGCGAGTTTCCTGCACGCTGACACGCTGAGTCCCGCGAACCGCAACCTGCCGAGTCACAGGGACATTGCAGGTCACCAGATTCGGCACATATTCACGCGACGTTGTGTAGTTCGGCATAAAGGCTGTTCGCATCGAATACCCAGTGCGATTAAACCAGCCAACAACACCCGGGCGAGGATCAACCTGGCACGGGGCATACTTCGTCACAGGGTGATAACGAGTGATCCAGCGTCCCATGTCGCGATTGACCGTCTGATACTCCGTCACGTTCTGATAACTGACGGTTGGTACCTCAACTTCCTTCGTCTGTGTCACCGGGCGATACACAGTGACCTTACGAGTCTCCCAATCCGTTTCATAGGTGGGCACTTCCACGGTCTGCTTTTCCTGAACATAGCTGGTCACAGGAACCGTCTGATAGCAGGCGGAATACGCCGGCTGCATCGGCGTCCAGGCAGCCACCGAGGCACCGGACACAGGCCCACAGCCACAGGAGGACCCAAAGAACTGTGCTTTTGCCGTGCCGCATGGAAGCGAACAGATCAAAAGCCCCAGAGCAGCACCAACAGACATTCTTCTGGACAGCATGTGCTTCTTCCCTGAAGAGAGGGTCACCGTCGCAGCCAGCCGAAGAACCCGCTGCGAAGAGAGAGAGATGAGAGCGGTTTCAAAATCCAGACGTCCCACCATGGACGAATGAGATGATGATTGAAACCCGTGAGTCAGGAGGGAATGAGAACCGGACTGAGGAATCATCCGGGGCCGGATGAAACAGCAGAAAGGAGACAGGATTCGCGTCCGTCTGGCCATTTCTGCCGAGACATCGACCGCGAACGAGAGGTGATTTATCCCATGCCGGAAATTGGGTCAATACCGGTTAAAGTTTTGATTGCATTTCTTCCGGGGCGCGGTTCCAGCAAGCTCCGAGGGGCCATGGCCGGGCCACTCAGGCGGCAAGTTATGCCGATTCTTTCATCCACCGGCAGTTTCTGCCGGTCTTCACCGCCCGGGGTGTTCCGCCAACAGCTCGAAAACGGCAGATCTCTGCACTACTTCTTTCCCAGAGCGCGCTGTTGCCGAAAAAATTCCTGAAGAATTGCACGGCAGTCTTCCTGCATCACTCCACCCAGCACCGCACACTGGTGATTCAGACGCACATCAGACGTCAGACTGTAAAGCGTGTGACAGGCGCCCCCCTTGGGATCCGGTGTCCCATACACCACGTTCGGAATTCGCGCCTGCACAATCGCGCCGGCACACATCGGACAGGGTTCAAGAGTGACGTACAGTGTGCAATCCAGCAGCCGCCATGATCCCAGAACTTCGGCTGCCTGAGTGATCGCGATCATCTCGGCATGAGCCGTCGGATCCTGCAGCATCTCCCGCTGATTGCAGGCCTCCGCAATCACTCGATCCCGATGCACAATCACCGCACCCACCGGTACCTCGCCCTGATCAAAGGCCACCAGTGCCTGATCAAGAGCCTTCTTCATCCAGTGCTCATGAGGATTGAGCGGGTTGTGCAACAACAGGTCATCGTCCGAGTATTGCACGTCTGCCACTTTCCACTCTGAACTGCGTTTTCGCGGTTTTGTTATATCGCTTGATCGTGTTTTCGCACTGTCGTGTGTTGCGTTTGACGACTTCACTCAGACGTTGTCGACAGTGATCGCGATGTGACACGGCCGCCCTGCGTACGCCTGGCCCTGGCTCTGCTGCGGCAACCGGCAGCAGGTCTATTGTCAGGCCTGACTCACGAGCCGTCCCGCCACGCAGCGAAGGATAACAGCAGATCATCAGCATTCCAGCGTGGCGGCACTCAAGGCCTTCCCGAATGAAGGCGATTCACCGGATTCCGCCTGGCTCTGCGCGAACCCATCACCAACGCGGCACGACATCATCAAGCGTGAGGCCCCGCTTCGCTCGGCAGTCTGATTTCCACGCAGACTCCCGGGGCACTAATACGGTCCGCCACGCAGTCCCTTAGCTTCGGGTCAGAATCCACCGACTGCAGACATGCTCACTGCAGAGCCGACGCCGCAGGTTCCGCCACCGCCTCAGACGAGGGTGCCGCTCCAGCCGCTTTTGCTTCAGCTTCCGCCTTCAACCGCTGGAAAACTTCCTGAACGCTGTCCGCCGGTATCACATAGGTGGGATAACGGTCGGCGCGAGCGATGACAATGCCCATGGCACGTCCCTGCAGATCCAGCAGCGGTCCACCCACCTTGGAGGGATACACATCGGCGTCAATCTGCAGCACGCGTGGAAATCCTCCCGCATGGACACTGGCAAACTGCATCTGCGGGGATTCAAGGGCATCGTACAAGGGCAGCAGTGGTCGCTCGTTCGTAAATCGCGCGGTCAGCACCAGATCCCGCGTCTCAATCCGGTCACCACGCATGTAACGGATCGCGATCGTATCGCCGGGCTTGTACGTCTGAACATGATCCATCAGCTCTTCAGCAGACTGCAGATCCCTCCCGGAAATCGACAGGATGACGTCGTTGGCCAGCATACCGTTTCGCTGGGCCGCTCCACCCGGAATGATCTCAGCAATCCGCACTCCGTTCAGATCCGTCTGCGGCCGAATTCCCAGGAACGCACGCTTTGAGTTCTCCATCGAGTGCGCTTCCACACTCACGACGGTCGGAATTGATGGCCGCCCGCGGGAATCCTGCAGCACCGCCAGTTCGCCGACCTGCGACGGCGTGTCACGGAATACCACAGGGTCCAGAGTCTTACCTTCCACCTTGAGCAACGCGAGGTCAAAGGCGTAGTCCCGCGCGAGCTCTTTCACCGGTGATCGTCCGCCTCGAGGAAAGACGACTTCCGGTCGCAGTGCATCATTCAACTCTGAGGCCTTGGCAAGAATGTATCCATCGGCTGAAACCACCGTTCCAAGGCACAGCAGTGGCCCGCCATCCCGAATCGCAACGACGCCATTTCTCTGCTCTTCCGCGACGGAATTGAACAGCTGCAGCTCATCCGGAGCCCGTTTCTCGTTGGGACCTATCCGACGATTATCGCTGAGCTGCTCCATGATTTCCTGCTCACGCTGCTCGTTCCTTGCAGCAACGACACTGTCCCTCTGCCGGCGCATCGCCCTCCGCAAGTCTTCACTGTCCTCGCCGTCACCCTCGCCATCACCCTCGCTGGCCGCGGCCGCCGGCGAATCGTCGCTCCCGGTCGTCAGTTTCACAACTAACTCTTCACCGTCTCGGCGCAGGCGAACATCAATCTCCTGTTTCTCCTCCAGCAGATCAATGGTGGTACTCAGGTCCAGCCGGTCGGCGATCCGGCCTTCAGAAATCGACAGCAACACATCCCCTGCTTTCAGTCCCGCAGTGGCCGCAGGTGTGTCGGCCATGACTTCCTCAATCACCGGAACAAAGTCCCTCCAGGCCAGACGCACTCCGAAAAAACCCGTTTCAATTGTCGCACTGTCTTCAGATCGCAGTTTTCCCCAGCGTTCACCCGCCAGCAATCGCTCCCATTCCCGGTGAAATGCGTCAATCGCGACGTGTCGGTTTTCGATGATCAGACTCGTGATCATGCTGTGGATGCCGATCACACGCCCTTCCATATCAAACAAAGGGCCGCCCGAGTCTCCCAGCAGGATCGCGCAGTCAGACACCACGGTCCGATTGCCGACCGACAGAATTCGACCAACACGCAATGGTGCCTGACGGTCAGTGCGATATCCACCGGGATGCCCCAGAGCAAAAGACCACTGGCCGACACTCGTCTCAGTCGTCTTACCGAGCTCGGCATGCGGAAACTCGGTTCCTTCCCGAGGTGGCTCGGAAATCTTCAGCATCGCAGCGTCCGCGTCTGCATTTTTTCCCAGCAGTTTTGCCTGATATTGAGTCCCATCCGGGAACAGAATCGTGACTGGACGGTCCGGCCCACGCCGCATCCGACCGCCTCGCCCCTGACCCTCAACAACATGGGACGCGGTCAGCACCAACCCGTCACCGCTGACGATCACGCCACTTCCCACGCCTAAGCCATCCGAGACACCCACGACGGCTTTGCGAACTTTTTCGACCGACGTAAGTAGTTGCTGCTGGCGACTTTGCAGCTGCTGCGGAACTTCCGCAGCCGACGCAACACACGCATCCGCAGCCAGCACAGCCAGCAACATTACAGCCGAAAGGAACCGTCCCATTCGTCGACTCCGTCGCTTATCAGTTTGGCGTTAAGACTCTTCCGGATTTTCTGCCACAACGATCTCAGCAGCGAGCAGCCACGGCCCCCCGCAACTTTCGCTTCTCAATTCACAGCACATTTCGGACCAGCAACCAGATCCTGTACAAACCAACGCCGGCCCCGCAGCTGCTTACTGCATTCTTACAAGCCTGCAGGTGCCGATTCCACCAGAACTCCTGCAGGTTTTCAGAGGATTGGCAATGTTTTTCACGATGATTGTCAATCAATCGGTGAAAACGACGAATTGCACCCAGCCCCCGCCTGTTGTTTTAGGCAGATTTTCGGATTGGTCTGAGACTAACCCGCAGAAAAATCGGCTCAGCCACAGCCACGAGCGTGCAAATCCGCGTTTTTATGTCCTTTGTGATTCCAGGGTGGTGATTCCGGTCACGACTGGCTTTCCGCTGAAGACACATAAAAGCCCACCCGTCCAATCCCCATTTTTTTGGTTTTTCCTCGACAATCGTGGTAAATGCTTCGGTACTTTTTTACGAGGACAATTGTGTTCGACAGTGCGAGAATGCCAGTGGTCACGACGAAGCTCGGTTTTTAAGGCCCCCTGAATGTGCCGACCGTTTTGGGAGGAATCATCAACGGCGATGGCCCACGAACCGGCGATTTACGACCAGACCGGCCCCCCCGCGAGTGGCTTCCAACGCGGCAGCCGCAAACATCCCCCCCCCAGGACTTGTCTGTCTCTCTTGCTCTGACAATTCGCCAATGCCGCCGATGTTTTCTACCGGGCCTAACTCGCTCGCTCAACGGTAGCGGCGACTCACACAAACGTGATGACCACCGGCGATAACCGGCCTCCAGCAATTGGTAATCTCCAGCGTCCGGTAACGCTTATACAGGCATCTGATCCTCATCGATGTGCTGCGTCGCTTTGCCCCGTTCCGTGACCGTCGCGGCTCGGTAGGGGGCTCTTCATTGATTCGCCCAACTGGAATCAGACACCCTGATTTTCCCATCACCCCCAAACGCTTGCCATCCGCATGTATCCGTATTCATCTGTGTCCATCCGTGGTTCAACTCCACGCCCTGCTCACGTCCCATCCGTGGTCCCGACAAGGCCCGAAGTCTGAGAGTTCCACGCAACGTCGATCTGCAGTGTTCAGGTGGCCTGAATTGCTGTATTCTTACACGCCAACAACCTGCGACTGCCCTGACGAGTCTGCCGTGCCGGGATGGGCTGGTGAGGCGGACTGATTTCAGACGGCGGCCCTTGTGTGTGAAGTCAGCAGGTCTCCCGGGATAGCGTGAAAAGTCGTCAGGTTGCCGTGTGTTTTTCCGTCACGATGGATGACGCCGTTGACGGTGCACTGTGCCACGGAACTCGGAAATACGTCAGAAATGTCACTTCAGCTTGAACCTGTCTGGTCATGGATGTTTGCTGTCGCGGCACTTGCGGCCGTGCTGCTGGTGGTCCGTATGGGCTACCCCGGTCAGATTCGGCATCTCTCCGTGGGCCGCCGCCGAGTCCTGTTGGGGCTGCGTCTGGGTCTCGTCGTTCTGCTGTTCCTGCTGACACTCAGACCTTCGCTGGTGCTGCAAAGTCAGGATGAATCGGGTGCCAGTTTGTATGTGCTGCTGGATTTCAGCCGCAGCATGAATACAGAAGACGGTGCCGGGGGCGCCACGCGCCGCGAGGAACTGGTGAAGTTGATGGACAAGGCTGCTCCCCTGCTGCAGTCCATCGGCAAAAAAACAGAGGTGCGGCTGCGTAACTTTGCGGATCAGCTGACGCCAACGGAATCAGTCACAGCGGAGGCCGAGGGCCCGATGACAGCACTGGGGCGAGTGCTGGAACTGTCGGCCGAAGAAATGGGCCGCAGTCGCGTTCCCGCAGTGCTGCTGCTCAGTGATGGGCGACAGGCGGCTTCCGGGAAACTGGATTCTGATCCTCTGCCATTGGCCCGCCGCATGGGACGACTGCAGCGGCCGGTTTATTCGGTCGGCTTTGGCAGTACTCAGGCCGGAACCGCCGCCCTGGACCTGGCGTTGCAGGACCTCGATCTGTCACGCGATGTCTTTCAGGGCAACGTGCTTCCGATACGGATTCGTTTGAAAGCTGCGGGAGCGCAAGGGCAACAGGCCCGCGTCAAAGTCCTGCTGGAAAATCGTAAGGGGCTGGTGGAAGGCCAAAATGGCCCACTGGAGCCTGTGGTTGCCACAGAGTCATCGCGGCCGCTGGCGCTGGTTCCCATCAGTGAATCTGCGGAAGAACATCTGCTGACCCTGCAGATCGTCCCTGAACAGGCAGGGGACCTGAAGCTGGTGGTCGAGGCTGAAGCTCTGCCCGGAGAAGCTCGTCAGACCAACAACCGGGTGGAGACCATCATTCGGGTGCGTCGCGGTGGTATCCGAGTCGCCTGTTTCGACATCATTCGTTCGGAACAGAAGTGGCTGCGCAAGATCAATGACAGCAGTCGCATTCAACTGGACTTTCATCCGATTCGCAGCGGGGAGTTCCGCGATCGCAATCAGATTCCGGACCGTTACTTTCAGCAAGGCAATTACGATGCCTACATTCTTGGTGACGTTCCGGCCTCCGCCTTTCGCCCCGAGCAACTGCTCAGTCTGGCACGCTGCTGCAATCAGGGTGCCGGCTTGATGATGATTGGCGGTCGCGAAAACTTTGGCCAGGGTGGCTGGGCTCAGACGCCTCTGGCGGCGCTGCTGCCTGTTGAACTTCCTCCGGTGAATCAGCAACTGTCTCAGGCGCAGAAGATGCTGCCTTCGCGGGATGGCCTCGGACATTTTGTGATGCAGATTGCCGCCCCGGAACAGAATCGCAGTCGCTGGGACCAGATTCCACCGCTGGCGGGAGCCAACGCGCTCACCCTGAAAGCCAACTCACTGGCGCAGGTGCTGGCAGTGTCCACGGACGGTGCACCGCTGTTGATTGGTCAGGGAACTGGTCCAGGGCGAGTTCTGGCGTTTGCCGGCGACACAACCTGGCAATGGACCATGCAGGGCTTTGAAGAAGAGCATGCCCGCTTCTGGCGACAAATCATCTTCTGGCTCACACGCAAGGAAACGGATGATTCCCAGTCCGTCTGGATCCAGGCAAATCCACGAGATCCCGGTCTCGGCGTTCCGACGGAACTGAGTTTTGGTGCCCGCGACCCGCAGGGCCGGCCGATCACCGATGCCACTTTCGAAGTGGAGGTCACGGGGCCGACCGGACGTGTCGTGTCCGTGGTGCCGCGTGCAGCAGCCGACATGAGCCTTGCAGAATTTCGTGAGACCATGGAACCCGGTGACTACTGGGCACGCGTGCGAGCCAGTCGCGCAGGGCAGGTCTTCGGCAACATCGGCGTCACCCGATTTCATGTGGTGGCGCGGGATCCTGAGCTCGATGATCCCTCGTCAGACTTTGCCCTGCTCCGCGAAATCTCACACGCCAGCGGCGGCGAATTTCTGACAGAGCAGCAGTTGCTGGAACGGCTGGAAACCTGGGCTGGTAACGGCCTGCCAGGACTGTCTCTGAAGCGTCAGGAACGGATCACACTCTGGGACAACTGGCCGACACTGCTGCTGATCATCACCGTCATGGCCTGTGAATGGGGATTGCGTCGCCGATTCGGACTGGCCTGACAACTTCGACCTCCACCCCCATCAGCCTCTGCAAACTCGTTGTTCATCAGGAGTTTCCCGGATGCCGGGGAATGCCGCAGCCGCGTGACGCACGGGTCAACCCGCTCCGTCACCGTCGCGGCTCGTCAGGCAACACCGGACCGACGGCCCCTGCGTTACCGTTCCCGCGAACTTCATCCGTGTTGATCTGTGTCCCTCCGTGGTTTCACCGTCACAGCGAGCCACCACGCACGGGCTTCAGTGTTCAGTTTGGTTCGGTTCGGTTCGGTTAGGTTTGGTTCGGTTCATCTTTCGCAATAGTGGCTTCGCAACCGTTACTTCGCTGCCGGGGGCAATGCCTCGGGGGCGGCAAGTTCAGGATCAAAACTGCGGGGCGCACCGGCAGGTGCCAGGCGGATGGCCCGGATATCCATCACCGCGCCACTGATCTTCTGCTGACATCTGACGGTCAGGCCAGTGTCTGCACCTTCAGCCAGTTCCACTTTCCCCAGCTTTCGCCAGACGAAATTCTGGAAGTGTCCGGTTTCCTGCACCTCAAACGCCGTCTTTTGTCCAGCGGTCTCAATGACGACTTTACTGCCACCATGTCCCTTCCCGCACCCCTGCAGGATTTCCAGTTCATACGTTCCCGGCTGCTTCACGGCAAACTGCCACTCCGCCCAATCCTGCTCGTTGCTCCAGTAGCCGACGGTATTCTTGTGCGGCTGAGGTTCATAGCGCAGATTGACGCCATGCACAATCCCCTCGCGGGCCCGCAGAGTGATCACACCATGCTGATCGGCCTGAACCGGTTTTCGCTGACTAAACAGGATCGGTGGCTCGTCGAACTGCAACACGAGTGTTTGCTGAGCGGCCTGGTCGGCACCATCCGGCAAGGCGGTCAGTCGAATGGTCCAGTGGTCGGGTTCCGGTTGCACATTCAGCATCGCGTCGCTGCCGCGTAGCCAGGTGACCTGCTTCACGACGCCGATAAAACGAGGAACTTTGACCACCTCATCTTTTTTGACGGATGCCAGCTGAATCCACAGCCGGTTTTCCGCAGTCCATGCCTGCGCACCAGGTTCAGACCAGCCGGCGACAGCGTTCGCAGTGGCCGGAATCTCTTCCGCCAGAGTGCTGCTGTGGAACGGAATCGCCAGCAGGCTGCAACTGATCCAAAGGAGCGCTTTTCGCAGGGCCTGAAGCTGCGGACGCGATGAATGCGGCAGCCGGAACACATGCTTCGCTTCAGGACAGCACACGCAGGGACGCGACATCGGGACAACAGCACTCATCAGAGTCTCCGGCATTATGGTACGGCAGCCTTGGGGTGGTTCAGGACGACGACACGCGGTTCTGCCGGGCCAATCCCGGTCTGGCGGGAGTTCTCAAGCGGAGTCTGTGTCGACGCGGGGGGCAGTGTAGGGATTGCCGACACGACTGCCAACCACGGGTGTTTTCAGGAACAGGTGGGTATCGATGAAGAAAGCAAAATCGACCGTGGCGCTCCCGATTATCAGCATTGGGATCCGATTGCTGCGATGGAAGTGAGCGACGGCAGCCGAATACAACCGGCAGGCACTCTGCAGCCCAGGGGCCGCGGGCAGACTGGCTTTCGCCTCCGAAGACTTTCGTGAGGTTGGAAACACGGCGTGAGGTTGGAAAACACGCTCAGATTCGGGGGAATCGCGGGGCAACGATTTGGTTCCGGCCACGTTGTTCGGTACATTCTGCGATAAGTGTGCAGAATCAGGGCGGGGCCTGCAGTCGGGGTATTGCGGCGATTTCCTTGACCAGGAGGTTCGCGACCTCGTAACTCCGAACCGGGTGGGCAACATGCCGTTCCTTCAGAAACTGACCCAGGAATACCCGCCGCCGTTTTTTCGGTTGCAGGGCAAATCAACCCCGATCGGTCGGGCTCGGCAGGCCAGCATTAGCCTGCAGGAAAAACAGATCAGCCGTGTGCACCCGGTAATTCGCAGTGAAAGCAAAAAAGACTTTCTGCCCCATCACAGTGCTCGTCAAATCACCATGCTGAACCGTCGGAGACTGAAGACCGAGCAGCGCTGTCGGCAAAGCGACATGATCACGATCGGGTCAGCCGAACCGTCGATTCCGGATCTGAATGCACTGGCCGTGGGACGGACTTCTCCACGTGTGTTCCCGGAGTTGATCGTGGTTCCGCCGATCGCCCCTGCGATCATGACCAGGGCCGCCGGAAAACTTGCCTGTGTGATGCGAATGATGAGCACGCTGCGGCGACTTCAGAATCAGCGTCAGGCAGCTCCTGCGCGGGACCTCTGGAGCAGGCATAATCCGATTTCAACGGGTGCAAAAGCTTCGAGTCGCTCTCAGAAAGTGACGGTACGGACCGTTCCTATTGGCAAGCCCGGAGACGAAGACGGTGCGGCCATTCAACTCGTAAACGGTACCAGTCGCGATCGATTTACGCGATTTGATCTGGACAGGCTGATCCTGCTGAGTACTGTTTCCTGCTTCACCATTCCCCTTGTTCAGGAACTGCAGCTCAGCAACGCAGCTTCCGGAAAGCCGGCCGACAGCCAACCATGACGGATCATCCTCACACAGTGGCTTCGATCCTTGGTGCCGGCGGCGTCATTTCACGCCGCCTGAAAGGGTACGAACCGCGCCCGGAACAGCTGGCCATGGCCGAAGCCGTGGAATCGGCCATTCAGCGGAAGCGGCACCTGATTGCCGAAGCCGGAACCGGTGTCGGTAAAAGTTTCGCCTACCTCATTCCAGCCATTCTCGCTGCGCAATCCGGAGCAGGCAAAACATCCTCAGACGACGACGAAAAAGGCAACAAGCATCGCGTCATCGTTTCGACTCACACCATCAGTCTGCAGGAACAGTTGATTCAGCACGACATTCCCTTCCTGCAGGCCGTGCTGCCCGTGGAATTTTCGGCCGTCCTTGTGAAGGGACGTGGAAATTACATCAGTCTGCGACGTGCCGAAAAAGCAGCTCAGCGCGCAGAACAGAAGACGATGTTTGAAGGTGACGGACAGCGGCAACTGGCCCGGATCCGACAATGGGCCGCCACCACGCGAGACGGCAGCCGCTCAGACCTGCCCTTTCAGCCAAACAGCGATGTCTGGGACGAAGTGCAGAGCGATCATGGGGACTGCCTGCGAAAAAACTGCCCCCATCACGCCGATTGTTTCTACTACGCAGCCCGTCGTCGCGTCTGGAATGCCGATCTGCTGATCGTTAATCACGCCCTCTTCTTTTCAGACCTCGCACTGCGACGTGACGGTGCCAGTCTGCTGCCGGAATACGAAACCGTCATCTTCGACGAAGCTCACACCGTCGAATCCGTCGCCGCCGACCACCTCGGAATTTCTGTCAGCGAAGGGCAGGTCGAGTATCTGCTGAACAAGCTGTACAACGACCAGGCCCAGCGAGGGCTGCTGCTGACACATAAACTCAAAAACGCCCAGCAACTGGCCCACGAAGCGCGCATGGTGGCTCGCACATTCTTCAGCGAACTCGAATTCTGGTCGACTTCGGCCTGCAAACCTAACGGACGCCTGTCTCGCCCCGTCGAAATTGCGAACCCGCTGTCAGATGCTCTGCTGCGATTGAGCGTGGAAATTGCCAACGCCGCAGAATCCTCACTCAACGAAGCCAATCAGGTTGAACTGCAATCGGCGGCCAATCGGTGCCAGCTGCTCGCGGAAAATCTGAAGTCCTGGATGAAACAGTCCGTGAAGGATTCCGTCTACTGGTTCGAAAAATCAGGGTCTCAGAACCAGCGGCTCAGTCTGCTCAGTGCGCCCGTGGAAGTGGGTTCCATCCTCCGCGACGGCCTTTACAACCAAACACCCTCCGTCATCATGGCCAGTGCCACGCTGGCCACAGGAAAACAGGATTTTCAGTTCTTTCGGTCACGCATCGGTCTGACCACCGGCGATGATATCCGCATGGGCAGTCCGTTCGATTACCAGAAACAGGCTCGCCTGATCCTGTCGTCACGCATGGCCGATCCGGCGACTGAGTCCCGAACGTTTGAACAGCAGTGCTGCGAACGGATCAAACGCCATGTCCTGCAGACTCAGGGACGCGCCTTTGTCCTGTTCACCAGTTACTCCATGATGCAGTCCTGCGCAGAACGACTCACAGGCTGGCTGGCGTCCAACAATCTCTCACTGTACTGCCAGGGAAAAGGCCTGCCGCGTTCCGCAATGCTGGAGCGATTTCGTGCCGATGAACGCGCCGTTCTGTTTGGTACCGACAGCTTCTGGCAGGGAGTCAACGTGCCGGGGGACGCCTTGCAGAATGTCATCATTCCCCGCCTGCCCTTCAGTGTCCCCGATCATCCGCTGCTGGAAGCGCGCCTCGAACAGATTCGTGCCCGTGGCGGCAATCCCTTTCGAGACTATCAGACACCGGAAGCGATTATCAAACTCAAGCAGGGCTTCGGACGCCTGATTCGTCACCGCAACGACACCGGACGCGTGGTCATCCTCGATCCCCGGTTGCTGACGAAAAGCTATGGCCGACTATTCATCGAAAGCCTGCCCCCCTGTCGTCTCGAAATCGACGACGGCGAATCCATCGAACCGCTCGAATGGGACCACTGATTCGTCACGATCATGGACTTCGGATCAGCCCCGCACCGATTACTCCTGCCTCTGTTCATTGAAGGATCCGCACGTGACTCCAGATGCCATGAAACAACTGACCGATCCGGTGGCTATCCTCAAGGCTCTCGTGGCAATTCCCAGTGTGAATCCCATGGGACGCGATCTGACCGGTTCAGACTATTTCGAGGGACGGCTGACGCACTGGCTGCAGCAGTTTCTCGCCGCACATGGCCTGCCGTGTGAAACAATCGAAGTCGTGCCGGGACGCTGCAACGTGCTGACACGGATTGATGCCCCCGGGGCCGCTCGAACCGTGCTGATGGACGTTCACCAGGATACAGTTCCTGTGGACGGCATGATCATTCCACCCTTTGATCCGGTGGAACAGGACGGGCGTCTGTATGGTCGCGGTTCCTGCGACGTCAAAGGAGGCATGGCGGCGATGCTGGCCGCAGTTCTTCGACTGCATCGGGAACGCCCTGCCGGCCGGCCCAACGTTGTACTCTCACTGACATGTGATGAAGAATCCACCAGCCTCGGCATTAACCATCTGATCGGCAGCTGGACCGGTCTGCATCAACCGCCGCAACTCTGCCCTGCCGCTCCGGATGTCGCCATTGTCGCCGAACCCACACTGCTGGATATCGTGGTCGCTCACCGAGGCGCCGTCCGCTGGAAAATTCGCACCACCGGCCGTGCCTGCCACAGCTCACGACCGTCCGAGGGCACGAACGCCATCTACCGCATGGCGAAAGTCGTCTCGCTGCTGGAAGACTACGCCGCATGGCTGCCCACTTCGCGCCCCGAACACCCGCTATGCGGTCCGGCCACGCTCAGCGTCGGCCTGATTTCCGGTGGCAGCAGCGTCAACGTCGTTCCCGATGGCTGCGTCATTGATCTGGACCGACGTCTGCTTCCGGCAGAAGACGGAACTGAAGCACGGCAGGAAGTCATCCAGTGGTTGGCCAGCCGCCTCGATTTCGAACTGCTGCATGATGCCCCGTACTGCCTAAGCGCCGGTCTGGGAGACCAGCAGAATGGCCAGCTGGCCGCAGAACTGATGCGTTCCATCACCGCCGTCGATGGGACGCATCGCTGTATCGGTGTGCCTTTCGGAACTCATGCCTCACGCGTGGAACGTGGCGGAATCCCGGCTGTCGTGTTCGGCCCAGGTGATATCGCTCAGGCACATACCCGAGACGAATGGATTGCCGTGGACCAGTTGCACCGTGCCACCGACATCTATTATCGGTTCATCGCCAATGCGGATCAGTCCTGATCAAAGACACCGCGATCGGCGATGCCCTGAGCGACCTTAGTCCACAAAATGAAACTCATTCACACTGAACAGCGCCTGGCAGTAATCCTGCCAGCGTGCTGCAGAAATCGCCGTGCTGGTCGCCTCCTCGGTCTTACCCTCTGACTGTCGCAGAAACGCCAGTCCGAACTGCCGCTCCCGCTCATCCGGATCGCGGCCAAACAGGCGGCGATACACTGTCTGCACGCCCTGCGCTGGCTCCAGACTTGCCATCTGTTCCGACAGCACCGTCGCTCGCTGCTCCATCCACGGCGAATTCAGCAGGTACAGTTGCTGCAGAGGCGTCGTGGTGGGTTCTCGACGCGGACTGTGAGCACTGGCTTCAGGAACATCATGCATGCGCAGCACCGGATGCAACTCTTCACGCGCCACAATCAGATACAAAGAACGCCGCAGATTGGTCAGATCGTCCACAGGACGCCCCGAACCTCCCGCGCGAAGATCCAGTTCCTTCGTCGACAGTAGAGCCGCATCGCGCCACATTTCAAAATCCAGACGTCGCCGCGGCCCACGCCACAGCAGGCGGTTTTCCGGATCCCGCGCATCACCCTCCGCACGCCACCCGGAACTCTGCTGCCATGTCGCAGACAGCAGGATCTCCCGATGCAGTCGCTTCAGATCCCATCCGTGCTGCACAAAGTCCCATGCCAGGTACTCCAGCAGTTCCGGGTGAGTCGGTCGATCCCCCTGAGATCCAAAGTCACTCACCGTGCGTACCAGTCCAGCCCCGAAATGCTGATCCCAGACCCGATTGACAATCACCCGCGCGATCAGCCCCTGAGCGTCCTCCAGGATCGCCTGCGCCAGCTGCCCGCGACCACTGCCCGCATTCAACGGCCGCGGTTCAATCGCGCTGAGCACCGTCAGAAACCTGCGCGGAACCAGTTCACCCGGATTGCCGGGATTCCCCCGACGAAAAATCGGTAAATCGCGAGCCTGGCCGTCCCGATAGTCCAGCTTCGTTAACTCGTCCCCCTCAGGCAACACATAAATGCTGGACTCACGCAACACATGCGCGAACGGCAGATCCACATGAGGATTGGCGGCACGCAGCTGCTGGATTTCCTGCTGCACCGTCGCAGCACCCGCATCCTGACGATCCTGGAGTCCCTTCAGCGTAGTTTCCAGCTCCCGCAGCTTCTGACGTGCCGCCTTCACCCCGGCCACTTCGGCCGTCGGCAACAACGGACGCTCATCGAGCTGGCAACTGGCAAACACGCCCGCCAGTCCGTAATAGTCCTCCGCTGAAATCGGATCAAATTTGTGATCATGACACCGCGCACAAGCCACGGTCAGTCCCAGAAAGGTGCGAGTCACCGCGTCGATCCGCTCATCCCACTCGTCCGCAACAATCTGTTCAATCACCACCGGCGCCAACCGCAGTTCCTTCCAGTAGGTTGGGCTGAGTCCCAGAAACCCCAGCGCGGCCTGATCCTGCGGATCGGCGTCAGGCTGCAGATCCGCTGCCAGCTGCAGGCGCAGAAACTGGTCATACGGCAGATTCCTGTTGAACGCCTGCACAACCCAGTCCCGATACATCCACCCCCGATCCGTCGGACTCTGCCAGTCCGGCGTGAAGTCCGTGTATCGCGACAGATCCAGCCAGAATCTGGCCCAGCGTTCACCGTACTGAGGCGCCGCCAGCAGACGATCCACCACACGCTCCCACGCCTCCGGGGATTCATCCGCCAG
Organism: uncultured Planctomycetaceae bacterium; assembly: GCA_903924405.1. Lineage (GTDB taxonomy): Bacteria > Planctomycetota > Planctomycetia > Planctomycetales > Planctomycetaceae > SXXK01. The sequence continues at coordinate 20,204 of CAIYBH010000063.1, forward strand.
AAACTGCTCGCGTTCCTCAACCGTGGGTGGCAATCCAGTCAGATCAAACGTCACACGCCGCAGCAGAGTCTCTTTCGAAGCAGCGGGCCCCGGCGACAATTCCGCTGGACGCAACGCTTGCAGCACAAACGCGTCGATCGGTCCGCGTCCCCAGCCCTGATCGTCGGACAACTCAGGAACAGAAACCGACTGCAATGGCTGGAAGGACCAGAATTTCCGCCCCTCCACAAAGTCTATGCTGTCCGTCGGGGCACGCGGGGCCACGGTGTACTCGGGTAAAACGCCGCCCTCACGCACCCAGCGTGTCAGAATTTCAATCTCAGCCGCCGGGATCTTTCCTGCCGGCGGCATCTGCAGCGAACCATCCGTATAACCCACCGCCAGCAACAGCAGACTGCCCGCTTCCGCAGACCCCGAAAACAACGCTCCCCGGCTGCCACCCAGCGCAATTCCCTCAACCGTCTCCAGATTCAGTTCGCCGTTTTCCGCGGCAACGGCTGCCGAATGGCATTCCATACAGCGCTGCTGCAGAATCGGTCGCACCTGACGCTCAAAAAACTCCACCTTTGCCGCCCGGTCCTGAACGGAACGGTCCACTTCGTCCGCTCTCAGAACCCCCGCCATCCCGGTCAGCAGCAACCAGACCAGCACGACAGCCAATACCGGACGATGATCCGAACGGCCAAACGTCAGTGAGGGACGCAGAACAACCATGGCTGTGACTCTTTCCGTTCAGCGAGTCGGCAGTTCAACAGGAATGGCAACGCCACCGACTTCCAGCGGGCCCCGCGACGGCATCCGGAAACTCAGCGCCCCCGGCGGACAGCGGTACCACACATCATTCCCGAATCCACGCCTGGAATCCACAGGCATCCAGCTGATTTTTCAAACGTTCTCTGCCAGCCGCATCCAGTCGGGCGTTTGGTAACCGGGGCGGCCCGACCGGGGCACCCAGCCAGCCCATCACCTCACGAGCCGCTGCCATGTAGCCGGCAGCAGCGAGAATGCGAATCAGCTGCACAGAGCGAAACTGTTCTTCCCGCGCCTCGGCCAGATCTCCACGTTCAAAGGCAGCGATAATTCGGTGATAGATCGGTGCCGCGAAGTTGTAACTGCTGCCCACGGCCCCACGGGCTCCAAAACACAAGGCCGCCAGCAACATCTCATCCACGCCAAAGGCAATGTCAAAACGTCCCCCGTGCGCCCGTGTGCACAACTGATAACTCATCAGGTCCGTGTTGGTGAACTTCAGTCCCGCAAAGTTGGGAATTCGAGTGGCCACGAGATCCAGCAGGTCCGGCATCGACACATTCACCCCGGTCATCACGGGGATGTCGTAGAAATAAAACGGTGTCGCTGGTGCGGCGGCCGCAATCTCACTGCACCATTCACACACGTCCGCAGCATTCCGGGGCCGGAAATATGACGGCGCCTGTGCCGATATCGCGACTGCGCCGGACTTTTCCGCATGCGCTGCCAGATGACGCGCATCCCGCAGGCTGTTGGAACCCACATGCACGATCACCTGCAGATCCGTCCCGCGACTGACCTGCATCCACCGCTCGACCAGCCGAAATCGCTCCTCCAGACTCAGCGAATGACTTTCTCCGGTGCTGCCACACACAAACACGCCGGGAACGCGCTGCCGTAACAACACGCCCAGCTGCTGCTCAACCACGTCGAGCGCCAATTCGCCGCTGGCGTCAAATGGAGTGTGGACAGCAGCAATCAAACCGCGAAGAGTCATGGAAGGTCTTTCTCCGATGTGAAATTTCCCGAACACACAGGCCCGCAGTGGGTACCGCCAGCACACCGATCCGCTGCACCATAGTCGCGTTTCGCTCCGTCGAAACGAACAAACAGCTTTTTCACTACCGAACCGGACACGCAATCACCTGGGCACAATCAAGCCGAAATCGCCCCTGTACTCCCGGATTGCAATCGTTTTGCCATTCCAGGTAAACACGGGCCCCCGCCCCCGAACAATCTGTCCGGGGAGCAAATCGGCGGTCAGCGCGACCCTGGCATAACCGACAAGCGGCTACTGCATCAGCGCTGCGATTTCTGCAGGGGTGAACCGATGCTGCAAACGCGCTCCCAGCTGGCTGACAATGCGTGCCGCCGCATGCGACGCCAGATGCCCAGCCTGCTTCCAGCTCATGCCGTTCGTGATCCCAAACAACAGCGCACCGGCATACATGTCACCCGCGCCGGTCGTGTCAATCGCCTGGGCAGGAACACCCTCGATCGGAATCGCCTGGCCATCATACATCAGCAGCGATCCGTTGGCCCCCAACGTCATCGCCACGCTTTCGGCACTGCGATGCAGCTCCGCAGCGCACTCCACCGCATCCGTCTTTCCGGTCAGCGATTGCGCTTCAAGCTCGTTGCAGAAGAACAAGTCCACCGGTCCCTGAATCAGCGACCAGATTTCGTCACGGCACACATTGCACAGAAATGGATCGGATGCGGTGAAAGCCACCTTCCGCCCCGCCTGCCTGGCAATGTCGATTGCTCGGTAGGCCGCCGCCTTCTGGACCGGGTTGAGCAGCAGATAGCCTTCGATATATACGTATCGCGAATTGCGAATGGCCTCTTCGTCAAGGTCCTGCTCACACAGCGAAGCGGAAACGCCGAGGTTGGTCAGCATGGTTCGCTGCGCATCCTCGGTGATCAGAATGGCCGATGTTCCCGTCTGCCCCGAAGGCGCCGCCGGAACGTCCATGCGCACGCCGAGTCGGCGCATGTCATTGACAAAGAACTGCCCGACTTCGTCATCGGAAACCTTGCCGGCAAACGCAGCCTTACCACCGAAATCGGCCACCGCCACGATCGTATTCGCCGCGGAACCCCCGGCACAGCGATTCAGCGAAATCCCGGACAGTCGGTCCAGAACGGCCTTCTGCTGGCTGTCTTCCACCAGCGTCATGATGCCCTTGTCATACCCGGTTTGCAGCAGCCAGTTGTCGGTAATGCGTGCCTGAATGTCGACCAGGGCATTGCCCAGTCCGAAAACGTCGTATTGCATGATGTGCTCAGATTGCCTTTCGTAAAGTCAGAATCCTCAGCACGCAGCATAGCAGACAAACTGAGCATGGCGAGTCTTCGCGGCCCTGTGACAAACACCCGGGAAGGGCGCGGCAGGGATGGTGAAACGGCGTTAATCCCTGGAATAGTCGCGTTTCGCTCCGCCGAAACGACCACCCTCGATTTTGCCCCGCGAATTCAGGGAACAATCGCTTCGCGAAAATCAAGCAAAAACCACCCCGATTTTCCCTATTACCCTCGTTTCGCCATCCCAGCGCGCGGCTCCCGCCCAGCCGCAAACCAGCCTCGTCCCAAATTGCCAAATTGCAAATTGGGGCCATCCATCTGTCGTTGATTAACTCAAACTGTTATCTGATTTCAACTTGCGCAAATTGAATCCGGTGTGATTCCACTTCGGAAGCGGGCCGGATGGCCAAACTCCATGCCCCACGATTTCGTTTCGTGTGATTCGTGTTTTTCGTGGTTCAACAACCGGCCCAAATGGACTTTCGCCCGCCCCGGTGTTCGCCCGCCCCGGTCCATCCGTGGTGATCTGTGTCTATCCGTGGTTTGAAAACCAGAAACACCACAGCAAACACGCCGCATCCAGGCTTGCGGCTCGGGTGGAACCTCGCCCTCCCCCCGGCGAAAGCGATCTCTCAACATCTAGCGTTGCTGGCTCTTTAGTGGCGAATGACCTTTTGCAGCACTGAAGCGCCGATCAGACCCAGAATCACGTTGGGAATCCACATGGCCCACCACGCATCAAGAGTCGCGTTACGGGACAGATTCACCATCAGAAACATGATCGGGTAGTACACCAGCAGGATCGGCAGGAAACACATCACAAACGTCGTGATGAACTGTCGCCGCGCCTGCAGCATGGAAAACGGACCACCCACAAAGGCGAAGAACAGACAACTGGCCGCCATCGAAAACCGACTGTGAATCTCGGTCTGAAAACGCAACTCTCGCCCCCTTGCCTGCCGCCCCTCGTCGCTCAGCGTGGAGACGCCATCGCCGCCCAGACGCGAGAACTCACCCGTCACCAGCAGCATTGCGGCTTCGCGATTCGCCTGCTCTGCTCGCCGCTGCTGCTCTGTACGAGCGTCACGAATGCCGGTGACCAGCGCATGCAGAGTCATGTGACGTGCTTTGACCCGGGCGATCTCCTGAGGCAGAGGAAACGTCAGCTCGGTCGATGCCTGCTCCATCTCCGTGTCAGTCCCGGCCAGAGTCCCCCTGGCGTTCTTCAGCGTCAGACGTACCAGCTTGTTCTCCAGATCGAAGGCAATGGAAGCCTCGCGAGCCTTCATCGTCACCTGCTGATTGTTGCGGTTGCGATACAGAAACGTCGCTTCCTTCAGCTGACGATCCTTCACATCGTGGACAGTGATGGAATAGCCCTTGTCTGAGTCACTGAAGTGATGCTGACTGGCCAGCACGTCCAGAAAAATGTCCTCGATCGCCTGAGTCACAATCCGTTCGATGTTGGTCACGGCCCAGGGGATCACATAGTTCGTCAGGCCAAACGAAAGGACAGTCAGCAGAGTTCCCAGCACGAAGGCCGGAGCCAGCAGCTGAGTGGCACTGATCCCCGCAGCCTTGGCCGCAATCACTTCCAGATCCCCGGAAATGCGGCCGTAGACCACACAAACAGCCAGCAACAGGGTGGCCGGAATCGTGAAAGGCAACATACTGGGAACCACAAAGGGCATGATCTGCAGAATCTGGACCGCCCCTAACCCGCGCTCCGTGGCTTCCTGAAACAGGCCCACAAAGACCAGCATCACGGTGAGCACCACGACCAGCAGTGCGAACACTCGCACCAGTTCCCCCATGATGTAACGCTGCAGCAGTTTCATAACCGACTCCCGCGCGCAAACCCGCCCGACACAGCGTCGCTGTGCAGATTCGCGGCAGGTCTCGGGAAACCCGGTTGAAGTGGTTCAGTCATCGTCACACAAGGCAACAACAGTACGGGAAGGTCGGACGGGGCTGCATGGATCACGAGCGACCGTAATTGCAACAAAAATCCAGCAAATAGGAAAATTTGATCGGAAATATCCGTCGGAGAAGTCTAGCCCTCCCGGAACCCTACCACAATCCCAATACATGACCAACCCGAAGCGCAAGCGAGGAAGATTGCACGGAAAACGCCAAGTCCGGCCTCGCTCGCACGTCGGGCTCGTAACCAAACAGCCA
>CAIYBH010000064.1 GCA_903924405.1 uncultured Planctomycetaceae bacterium
CAGTGAACAATGAGGCAAACTGGAAAAAATCAGTAAAAACACAGACATTGCCTCACTCAGGTCTGGACGAGAATCCTGACATGACTGCAGACGATGTTGCTTTACCGCCGTGAGCTTCGGATGTGTTCGCAGGAAAATGGGGAAAATGTGGTTTAATTTTGAAAAATGTACAAAAGTACAGTTTTTGCCGCGGTTTCGGCGGGCCGACTGCTCCCCGGGAACAGTAATCGTGTGCGTCCTGAGTCCCTCGGTCATGTGGTTGCACGTGCAAGCCCTCGTGGATGCCCGAAGGCAGACTTTCTCCCGTATTCCATTCGTGTTTTTGCCTTCAAAGGTGGTATTTCCTCGCGGACCCTCCCAATAATCGCCCGGGGGATTTGCCCGCTGTTCCGCAACGGTGGTCAAAGGAACTCTCAAGCTCCGTCGCCGGTTCCACATCAGATTCTCCGCCGGTTTCTAAGGTTGGCCGCCACCGTTCTGCCCGGCTACGCTCAATCGAAGCCGTTCCGCCCATGGACGCTTTGAGTAATCTCCTTGCTCCATTGCCTCTGACGGATTTCCGGAAACAACCATGAAGCTGACATTCCTTGGGGCTGCAGGCGAAGTTACGGGCAGTCAACATCTGATCGAAACCGAGTCGGCTCGTATTCTGCTGGATTGTGGTCTGTTTCAGGGGCGGGAGGAGGAGGCCAGACCCAAAAATCAGCATTTTCGCTGTCGTCCGCAGAGTCTCGATGCTGTCGTGCTGTCCCACGCGCACATCGATCATTGCGGCAATCTGCCGGGGCTGGTGCGAGCGGGGTTTCAACGGCCAATCTTTTCGACTCATGCCACCGCGGACATCGCTGCGGTCATGATGCGCGACAGTGCACGCATTCAGGAAGAGGATGCTCGCTATCAAAGCCGCAAAGGACGTCATGGAACAGACCACATCGCAAAGCCGCTTTACACTGAGGACGATGCACGCAGGGCTGCAAAATTGTTTGAGCCCGTGAACTTTCATGAATGGGTAGACATCGCTGATGGTGTGCGACTCCGGTTTCACCACGCGGGCCACATTCTTGGTGCGGCGATCACCGAACTGGAGTTGGAGGATCAGGGCGAAATTCACCGTGTCGTTTATACTGGTGATCTGGGGCGTCGACAGCAGCCCATCCTGAGGGATCCGGAGCCCATCGATCGCTGTGATATCCTGATTTGCGAATCGACCTATGGGGATCGTCTGCATCCGGATTCCGGAGATGTTCGCCGAGAGTTGCAGCGGGTGATTTGCGAGGCGTCGCGGCAGAATGGCAAGGTCATCATTCCGGCCTTCAGTCTGGGGCGCACCCAGATGCTCGCCTATCTGCTGAACGATCTGCGTAATTCGGATGCAATGTGCCGTGTTCCGGTGTTTATCGACAGTCCTCTGGCTTGTCGGCTGACCGACGTGCATCGTGATCACACGTCCGTGATGGATGGAGATGTGCAGTCGACACTGAAACAGGATGAGGATGTCTTCGATTTTCCCGGTTTGACGTACACGCGGTCTCAGGATGAAAGCATGGCCCTGAATCGCAGAGATGGTCCGCTGGTCATCATTGCTGCAGGAGGTATGTGTGAAAACGGGCGGATCGTGCACCACCTGAAGCATGCCGTGTCAGACGAACGCAATACGATCCTGATCATCGGGTTTCAGGCAGAACACACTCTGGGACGTCGGATTGTGGAACGCCGTCCGGAGTTGCACATTCTCGGGAGAACGCTGCCGCTGCGAGCTCGTGTGGAGGTCATTAACGGGCTCTCGGCTCATGCTGACGCGGCCGACTTTCGCTGGTGGTTTGGTGAACTTCAGAAACGGGGAGGTGCCGGGCAGGTATTTCTTGTCCATGGAGAACCCCGGGCAGCTCAGGCTGTTTCAGAATTGGCTGCGGACTGTTCCGATCTGCCACCTGTGGTGCCCGACTTCGGCCAGTCTTTCGAGTTCTGAATTGCGGCGAAGACACTCCAAAGTGTTGATTGTGTGTCGCGGCAGGCTTCTGCATCTGCGGGGATGGCGGCGGTTGCTGCGGTTTGGCTGAATGTCAGCGACTCTGTTCAAGTACTTCGGCGATGGCACCGCTGGCTTGCTGCAGATGTTGTTCGGTGTGTTCGCTGCTGATCGACAGTCGCAAGCGTGCGGTCTTTGCGGGGACGGTGGGCGGCCTGATGGCAGGAATCAGCAGGCCGCGTTCCCGCAGCAGCAGACTGATTCGGACGGCACGAGCATCGTCTCCGATCAGGATTCCGATGATCGGGCTTCCTTCCGGATTCAGGCGGCAGTCGGCCGAGGAACCGCCGGTTTTCATGGAGGGGATTCCGGCTGCGGCCAGCAGTTGACGCATCCGGATGGCTCGTGCCTGCAGACGCTCTCGTCGTTCAGGCTCCTGCTGCACGATCTGCAAAGCCCTGAATGCTGCTGCACACAGGGCAGGGGGCAGGGCGGTGGAGAAGAACTGACTTCGGGCGGAATTCCAGAGCCAGTCGGTCAACTGGTGGCTGCCGGCAGCAAACCCACCAAGACAGCCCAGCGATTTGCTGAGTGTTCCCAGCCTTACCGGGATGCGAGATTCGACTCCCTGTAATTCACAGATGCCCCGGCCGCTCCTGCCAAAGTTACCCGTGGCGTGCGCTTCGTCGACAATCATCTGAGCCTCGAATCGATCTGCAATTTCACACAGCGTGTTCAGGTCCGCGAGTGTCCCGTCCATGCTGAACACGGAGTCTGTCACGATGAACACAAGGTCGAATTCATGACGACGACGTGCCAGCGCGACCTGGAGGCGATCCAGTCGCTGTCGATCGTAGACCAGAAATTTTGCTGCTGACCCCCGACACCCGTCGATCAGGCTGGCGTGGTTGTCTCGATCACAGAAAATGGCATCCCGGGGGCCGGCAATCGCCATGATTGTTCCGGCGTTGGCCGCAAAACCTGAGGGAAACAGGAGAGCTGATTCTGTGCCATCCCATGCGGCAAGGGCGAGTTCCAGCTGAGACATGGCGGGGGAACGTCCGGCAATCAGCGCACTGGCACCTGATCCAGCCTGTTCGGCGGCCGCTTCTGAGAACACCTGGCACACCCGGGGATCGTGAGTCAGGCCAAGGTAGTCGTTGGTGGCGAAACTCAGGTAATCACGTCCCTGTTGCCGGCAGATGACGGAACCAGAGCGTACTGTTTCCTGACGGTGCCGATACTGGTGTTCGAGCTTCAGTGCCTGAAGGGCTTTAGCCAGTCGCTGCTGAAATCGATCTGCAGGCATCTTCAACCCCATTTCAGCTCAAGGCCGATCAAATGACCATGCCCGGAAGGTTGTTGATTGACCACGGGATTGTTAACACGGACGTTGTTGATTCGCAGTGCTGAAACAGCTGTCTGCTGCCGTGTGGATTCGGTGCCTGTGTATAAACCTGCCCGACTATCCGGAGACTCGCATAATGGAATGTGCTCAACTTCGCCGGACACTGCCTGGATTGCCTCGTTCCGGTGCTTCCGGGTCGGAAACGTGTCCCATGCGGCTTGCTGGAAGGGCATCACCGTCGACAACAGCGACCTCCGTGAACGAGCATAAAAAAAGCCCGCACAGGGTGCGGGCTGAAAACGGAGAGAGAGGGATTCGAACCCTCGGACCCCATTTCTGGGGTCACATCATTAGCAATGATGCGCATTCGGCCACTCTGCCATCTCTCCTGCGCTGATACTCGTGCGGTACGCCGAGAATCGAGTGTGCGCATTATAATCGAATTGCGTTGGGACACAAGTTCAGATCAATTCGGGGAAAACTCTTTCACAGAAAGGGTTTTGGGAGTGTGCGATTACCCCGCAGTGACCACTTCTGGTGATTATTCCGGATACTCTGCTTTTGAGGTTTTTGTGGCGGCCTGTTCCGTTTGTGTTGTCACTGTTGGCCGAGAGGCTTTGAGAGCAGCAACCGGGCGACGCTCAATCGATTCTCCCGTCAGCATTTCCATAAGCCATGGAGATGCTCGGGGGATAACAATGACCTTTTTCTGGGCCCCCGCAGTCTTGTCATCGATGATCACAGTGACTTCCGGGCCCACGGATGCGACTGCATCAGCCGGGTGATCCTGTGGCATCGTGGACGAAGTCGGTTCGTCCTGAGCCAGTCCGGATTCAGACAGTTCGTTGACGCTGAGTGGATCGAAGGGACGAGCCTCGTCGCTCATGGCGATGTCGGTTTCGTTGTCCGCGAACTCAGGGGGTGTCAGATTCGTAGAGGCGGCGTCCGGAGCGCTGTCCTTCGAGCTATCGGCGATCTCCGCTACCTCTGCTGCTGATTCCTGAAGTTCAGTCAGCTTCAGTTTGTTCAGCAGGGCCTGGATCGCACTGCGGGCCATGTACAAGCCTTCGGACTTTTCCTGATTCCTGCAGCTGCAAACACCGACGAGATTCCCATCTTCATCGAAGAGTCCTCCGCCGGACCTGCCCTTGGCGGGTTCAGTTGAGCACACCAGATTGCCGGGACCTTCATAACGGTTTTCTTCAATCAGCATGACAGTTTTCTGTGACGGCGAGTCGCCACCGTCGCAGCCAAAACTCGTCAACAGTTGATCCTGACTCAGCGTTGGTGCCGTGGCCGTTAATTTCACTGCAGGAAAGCTGCCCGGGGGCGAAATTTTCAGGATGGCAAGATCCAGGCCATGGTCCCCTCCAACCACCGTTGCCGGGTATGTTTGCGGGATTCCGTCCTTGAAGATCTCTACGGTTGTCCTGGTGTCCCCAACCTTCAGCCCCAGAAAGAAATGTGCACAAGTCAGGATCACAGTTGACCCCGGTTCGCTGGAAATGATGGTTCCGGTTCCGACTTCCCGCATGGTCACGGCTTTGCCATCAACCATGGCTGAGCCCTCGACGTTCACTCGCACTGTTGCCGCCGCCGCCAGTTCTATGCCGTTAAGCCGGCCGGATACAGGTGACTGACCGCGAAAAACCGGAGATTCGCTCTTCCTGCCCTTTTCGTTAAACGCTCGTCGAAAAAAATCCACCAGCGAGCCGCTGGATCTGTTGGCCGACGCAGCCGTTTCCCGACCGCGCTGTGCTTCGGATTGTTCCGGGCTCTCCGACTCCACTTGCGCGACATCAGGCTTCCTGTCGGAAGACTCGTCGTCGACGCCGCTGGCTGCTTTTCGTTTTTCGGATAGCGCCTCAGCAGCTCGGTTCATGGCACTGCGCAGGTCCGCCTCGGCTGTCAGACCAACAAACCGCTGGACCTCTTTGCCCTCCGACATGATCACGAGTGTTGGCACGCCTTCGACGCGAAACTGCCTTGAGAGATCCGGTTCCTCCGTGATGTCAATTCGTCGAATCGGAAATCCTTTGGATTCCATCCGATTCAGAATTGGAACCATTTGCCGACAGGGCTGGCAGTAGCTGGCGGTAAAGTCGAGCAGTTCCACGTCAGGAACATCTCCGGACGGTGTTTCGACCAGCATCGACAACAGCAAAAGCAGCATTTTCATAGGTGGCTTCCATGCCAGAAAGATGCACGTCGAGGAGACGTCTTCAGTCACCTTCACAAATCAGTTCACACAGCTTTCGCTCCCGCCGGACGTCCCTGTCCGTCAGAACGCATCGCATCAGATACTCGTTGAAAAAACTACAAGGCAAAAATGAAAAATCTGCAGTCAGGCCCCGTAGTTGTCTCTCTTACCCTCCGGGCCGGCGTCTCGATTCCAGTGTTTTACTGGATTCTGCGACAGTCTTTGCGGAGTTCAAAACAGAAATCACCAAATCACTGATCAGGTCCGAGTGCATCAGCATCTGTTGTACCAAACCGGCAGAAATCTCCTGTCACCATTCACACCGGCAAATTCTGCCTGAAGTGCAGCAGGATAGGGAGATCCGAAATCTTCTGGAAGATCAGAATCTCGCCCCACCGCCAGGGAAACGATCGCTCATCAGGTGCCATGCACCTGACTAGCTTCCTGCGAGAAAAAACTGGTTAATAGAACCAGTTTCAAACTCAAACGACTGGATTCGTATGTGTTGACGTACCCTGACAGACAGGTGTGTGCCGTGCCATGATACTTTCACTGCTTGTCGTGCAGTCACGATGCCTGTGGAACTCCGGATTTGGACTCTCACAGCTAAGGAAGTCGCCGCAGACTCGGATTTCCACTCAAAAGCGAAATTCTGTCTGTCTCACTGCAGCATCAGTACTGCCGAGCGGTCCTGGTCATTCAGCGGTTGCCGGGATATCTTAGCTTTCCAACGGAGTGCTTCGGCAGTTGCGTCTCAGGCTACTGACATTCGCAAGGGCCTCAGGACGTCCAGCCTCCGTGCGAAATCGCCGGCGAAAGTTGCGCACGAGGTCCATCCAGGATTCCACAGTGCAGTCCAGTCGTTCCAGAATCGGTTTCAGATCGCTGGAAATCACACCCGGCTTGTCTCGTCGTAATTGACGACCGGTCCAGTCCAGCAATTGCAGGTACTGATCC
>CAIYBH010000065.1 GCA_903924405.1 uncultured Planctomycetaceae bacterium
CGGGTTGGTATTGCAAATCAGAAAAGGAGTCAGGAACCAATAGCCAAACGGCCCGAAGGGTGCTTCGCACTATTGGTTCCTGACCCCTTTTCTGAACTTCGTATCCGTTCCCACCACTATCCGGCTGCCGAATTTTTTCCCGCCACGGTTTTCTTCTGACCAGAAAGCGCCCTATGTCTCGTTCCCATGCGACCACTCGTCGTTCGTTTGTCAGCAGCACGGCTGCGCTGTCTGCCGGTCTGTTTCTGGGTGGTTCGGTACGGGCTGCTTCCCGTCTCGATAAGCTGCGGATTGCAGTCATCGGCTGCGGCGGGCGTGGAGGTGGCAATCTGCAGTCCGTTTCGTCGGAACATATCGCTGCGTTGTGTGACGTGAACGAAGGCAATCTGCGACGGGCGGCCGACGCCCATCGACAGGCTCGCACGGACACCGACTTCCGCCGCATCTTTGATCGTGCCGGAGAATTTGATGCGGTCGTCGTCAGCACCTGCGAACACACTCACGCATTTGCCACGCTGCCCGCCCTGCAGCTCGGCAAGCATGTGTACTGTGAAAAACCTCTAACCCACAGCGTCTACGAAGCACGCGTAATCCGGGAAGCCGCGGCGCGAGCCAACGTGGCCACTCAGATGGGCACTCAGATTCATGCGGGCGATAACTATCGCCGCGTGGTCGAACTGGTTCAGACCGGCGCGATCGGCAAGGTGTCTGAATGTCATGTGTGGGTTGGCCGAGCGTGGGGGCTGCAGTCTGCCGAAGATGCAAAAAAATTCGGTGACATCGTGCATATCGAAGATCGGCCTGCCACAGCAGATCCGATTCCCGCAGACCTGAACTGGGATCTCTGGCTGGGACCTGCCCCTGAGCGTCCTTATAACAACGTCTACTTCCCCGGCCCGAAATGGTACCGCTGGTGGGATTTCGGCAATGGCACCATGTCGGACCTCGGCAGTCACTGGGTTGACCTCGCCTTCTGGGCGCTGAAACTTAAGGCTCCGCGTACCATCGAAGCCTTCGGCCCGCCGGCACATCCGGAACTGGCCCCGGCCTCGATGCACGTGCGTTACGAGTACGCTGCTGATGGGGATCAGCCGGAAGTCGCCGTGTCGTGGTATCAGGGGACGCACAAACCAGACTTGCTGACCAGCGGAAAAATCCCGGCATGGGACAGCGGTGTGCTGTTTGTGGGTGACAAGGGCATGCTGTTGTCCGATTACGGTCGGCACCTGCTGTTGCCGGAAGATAAATTCCAGGACTTCAAGCGTCCGGATCCGTTTATTCCTGCCTCCCGCGGCCACCATGAAGAATGGCTCCATGCGTGCCGTACCGGTGAACCAACCACCTGCAATTTCGAATACGCCGGATGGCTCACCGAAGCCAACCACCTCGGCAATGTCGCCTACCGGACTGGTCAGAAACTGGAATGGGATGCTAAAGAAATGAAGGTGACCAATACTCGCGCGGCAGATCGCTTCATCCGACGTGATTATCGCAAGGGCTGGACACTGTCCTGAACCGGCATGGCAGCGGGGTGCTGTCCTGTCATCAGGCAGCACCCGCATACGGTTGTCGGGCACAGAACGTGGCCAGGCGCCAGGCAGTCAGAAGTACTTTTCAGCGAATCGCCGGGTCAGGTGACCCGATCAGTTTAGAGCGGTGGTGTCTGCAATGCACAATATTCACGTTCAGGATCAACTGAATCGGCATGCCTTTCTGCGTTCTGCCGGAGGACTTGGAGCGGCAGCCGTTTCCAGCCTGCTGATGCCCGAATCGGCAGCGGCAGAATCTCTGATGCTGCCCGGTCTTCCTCACGTGGTCCCCAAAGCACGCCGCATCATTTATCTCTTCCAGTCCGGTGCTCCATCTCAGATGGACCTGTTTGATCCCAAACCGGACATGCGGCAGCGGCTGGGCGAAGACCTTCCGGAAAGTATCCGCAAAGGACAGCGTCTGACCACGATGACTTCCGGGCAGGGACGTTTTCCCGTGGCTCCCAGCGCCTTCCGCTTTCAACAGCATGGCGAAAGCCGCATGTGGTTCAGTGAGATCATGCCGCACATGGCGTCGCTGGCAGATGACTGGTGCATGATCCGCACCATGAATACCGAAGCGATCAATCATGACCCCGCCATCACGTTCAGCCAGACGGGCTCACAACTGGCGGGCCGCCCCAGCATTGGAGCGTGGGCCGGTTACGGTCTGGGCAGTGAAAATCGCAGCCTTCCCGCCTACGTGGTTCTCACGTCCTTCGGATCCGGGCGACCGGACGATCAGCCGCTGTACGATCGATTGTGGGGATCCGGCTTTCTGCCGTCGCGTCATCAGGGTGTGAAGTTTCGTAATACCGGAGATGCGGTCCTGTATCTTTCCAATCCTCCCGGTGTTTCCACCGAGGCTCGTCGCAGCACGCTGGATCGCCTGAAATCATTGAACCAGCGCCAGTTTGACCACCTGAACGATCCGGAAATCCAGACTCGCATCGCTCAGTACGAAATGGCCTTCCGCATGCAGTCCAGTGTGCCGGACCTGCTGGACACGTCTGATGAACCAAAGCATGTCCTCGACATGTACGGGCCGGACGTACATCGCCAGGGTTCCTATGCAGCCAACTGCCTGCTGGCACGCCGAATGGCCGAGCGCGATGTGCGATTCATACAGCTGTTTCACATGGGCTGGGATCACCACGGCGGCCTGCCTCAGGCCATTCGCGGTCAGTGTCGTGATACGGATCAGGCCACCGCTGCACTGCTGCGTGACCTGAAGATGCGCGATCTGCTCAGCGACACGCTGATTGTCTGGGGTGGGGAATTTGGACGCACGATTTATTCCCAGGGAGGCGTGTCGGCCACAGATTATGGACGTGATCATCACCCGCGTTGCTTTACGATTCTGATGGCCGGCGCCGGAATCCGTGGTGGTCTTACATGGGGTGAAACGGACGATTACTGCTACAACATTGTCCGCGACCCGGTCCACGTGCACGACCTGAACGCCACCATTCTGCATCTGATGGGCGTCGATCACACGCGACTCACCTATCGCTACCAGGGACGCGATTTCCGACTGACGGATATCCACGGAGAACTGGTGACCGGCATCCTGTCCTGACGACGCTGGCTGTTGAACGGCATGGGGACTTAACAAAGGGATACGTTGATCTGACGCCCTCGCAGGTTGCTGTTCGGTCCATGCCATGATCCCTGCATGAACTCACTGAAGCCACGGTTGAATCACCTGTCCGCCGACGTCCGTCAGACGGAAGTCTCGTCCCTGCCAGCGATGAGTCAACTGCAGGTGGTTCAGTCCGAACAGGTGCAGCAGAGTCGCATGAAAGTCATTGATGTGCACGGGGTTTTCAGCCACGCCCCAACCCAATTCATCACTGGCCCCATAGGTCTGGCCGCCCTTAATTCCGCCGCCAGCCATCCAGAGGCTGAACGAGGCGGGATGATGATCGCGTCCGGTGTTGGCCGCACGACCACGCCGGTTTTCCCCCAGCGGCGTGCGGCCGAATTCAGCCCCCCAGACCACCAGCGTGCTTTCGAGCAGACCGCGTTGCTTCAGATCCCGCAGGAGTGCCGTGATGGGCTGATCCACAACCCAGCAATTGTAAGGCAGGTCTTTTTCCAGATCGCTGTGCTGGTCCCACGCTTCGTAAATGAGATTCACAAACCGTACTCCCCGTTCCACCAATCGACGGGCCAGCAGGCAGTTGCGGGCATAGGTGAGGTGGGCGTTCGCCACGTTGCCGCGTCCCGTTGCCTGCGGATGCTGAGGCCGGTCAATTCCGTACGCCTGCAACGTAGCCTCAGTTTCCCCCGACAGCTGCATCAGCTCCGGCGCCGCCATCTGCATACGAAAGGCCAGCTCGTAGCTGGCAATTCGGCTGTTGATCTCCGGATCCTGAACCTGCTCAAATCGTGACCGATTCAGTCGTTCCAGGGTCCGCAGAGTCCGTTGCTGCTGTTCCGGAGGAATGCCGTCCGGGTTGGAAAGGTTCAGGACAGGATCACCCTGATTTCGAAACAACACACCGGCAAAATGCGACGGCAGAAAACCACTGGACCAGAGCGAGGTGCCTCCACTGGATCCACGACCGCTGGTGAGTACCACATAACCCGGCAGATTCCGGGATTCAGAACCCAGGCCATAGTTCAGCCAGCTTCCCAGCGTCGGTAAGCCAAAGCTGGCACGCCCACAACTGAGCAGCAACTGCCCAGGGTGATGATTGAACTGATCAGAATGCAGAGACCGGATCATCAGCAGGTCGTCGGCACAACTGGCCAGTTGTGGCAGGTAGTCACTGAAATCCATGCCACATGCACCATGCCGGCTCCAGCGACGCGGCGATCCCAGCAGCACCGCCGCCTCCTTCTGGATGAAGGCAAACCGGACCTTCTCCAGCATCTCCTTCGGCAGAGGCTGACCATCCAGCTCATTCAGACGCGGCTTGGGATCGAACAAGTCCAGATGCGACGGCGCCCCGGCCTGAAACAGAAAAATGCAGTTCCGGGCCTTTGGTGCAAAATGCGACCATGGAAGTGCTCCGACACCACCGGGACTCGTGGCCCCATCTGCAGCCTGCAGCAAACCGTCATCCTGCAACATCGAGGCCAGGGCCACCGCACCGGGACCACAGGCCGACGAAGTCAGCCACGTTCGGCGTGTCTGAGCGAGTGAGATCGCGGTTTGGGGATGCATCAGAGTTCTTCCCTCACTGAAAACCAACATGCAGCGGTGCACCAGTCTCCACACCAGTCAACAGGCAGCACCACCGCCATCATCCCATGAAATCCTGATCCGTTCGGCAATCACACTATCACACCGCAGTCCGGTGACGCGACGGTCTTATTCCCGGGTAATGAACTCATCCAGATTCAACAGCAAACGACAGACATTGATCCACGCAGCTATCGTTTCAGGAGCGTTTGGTGCCGTATCGGAAGACTCGGCAGCAAGTGACCGCAGCAACTGATCAGCGACCTCAGGATGTTCCTGATAGTAGCGTTGCGATTCGTGCAGCAGATCCAGCACGTCCCGGACCTCATCGAGTTCCGGTCGGCGTCCCAGGCACATCAGAAAGGCCCGCTTCACTGCCACTGTCTCGGATTCCGGAACCGAATGGAGAAGACGCACTGCAAACTGTCGTGCACATTCAGCGAAGACATCATTATTCAGAGTGACGAGGGCCTGCA
Source organism: uncultured Planctomycetaceae bacterium (assembly GCA_903924405.1). Taxonomy (GTDB): domain Bacteria; phylum Planctomycetota; class Planctomycetia; order Planctomycetales; family Planctomycetaceae; genus SXXK01. Next base: position 5,196 of record CAIYBH010000065.1, read on the forward strand.
GTGGCGTGTTGGAAACAGAACGCTCGGCACAAGTCAGGTTGGCATCCGGGCAGTCAAACGTCGTCAGGCTGGGATGCGGCGCTGTCCGCTTGAAGAAGGTGTACAATCCCCGACGAAAACGATCTTCACCGGTGGATTCCGTCCAGCGAAAGTTCCCTGCATAACTCAACTCGGCGACGCCAGCCGGCAACGGCGGAAAGACGGATGGTCCGCCAATCTTCGCAGACAGCAGCCCGGCAACCTGCAAACTGATATCCCTCACGATTTCTGCTTCCACACGCAGGCGATTCTGACGCCAGAGCAGCATGTTGGCGGGGTCCTGTTCCTGAAAGTCGGCACGCTGCACGGAGGCCTGTCGCCAGGTCGCTGAAGTCAGAATCAGGCGCAACAGTTTTTTTCGGGACCACGCCACTGACAACTCACCAGCCGCCCCGGGACTAGTGACCGGGGAAGAACTGAGTCCGATCCAGCGGGCCGCCAGCCAATCCAGCAGCTCAGGATGACTGGGAGGATCACCACGGACACCAAAATCCGCCACGGTGCGAACAAGGCCGCGACCGAAGAGGCGAGCCCAGAAATGATTCACGGTGACTCTGGGCGTCAGCGGATTGCGAAGGTCTACCAGCCACCGGGCGAAGTCCAGGCGATCGGGCGACACACCAGGATTCCGCGACTGCAGAGCCGGCAGAATCGCGGGGTTGGCAGGTTGAACTTCCAGATCAAGTCGCGGCTGCAGGAATTCGCCACGTCGCAGAATCCGGGTGATGCGAGGATCCTTCGTGCGCTGAGTGAGCACGCGAACCGACAATTCCGGTGGCTCTGGTGCCGCTTTCCGCAGAGCATCGAGTTCGGTCATCAGTGGTTTCAGTGTTTCGTGTTGCCGGCTCCAGAAATCCAGCAGGGTCTGCCGCTGACCAGGGGAACGTTGATCCTCCGGGATCCGCAGGGCCTTGCTGACGTCTTCCGGCATCGACTTCTCAACCTTGCCGCTGGAGACCAGCAACTGTTGTCGGTTGAGCCACGTCACGTAGTCCGTCTGCAGGGCCTGCCGAGCTGTCTGCAGACGTGTCTGCTGTTGCTCAAGCTGCAGATCCGAGGCCGCTTTTGCCGCGGGCCACGCCTCCACGTCCCGCTGTGGTTTCGGCACCACTCGCGTTGTCTCATCCGCATTATTAAACACCGCGAACAACTGATAGTACTCCCGCTGTGAGAACGGATCGTACTTGTGGGAATGACAGCGAGCACATCCGACGGTCAATCCCAGCCAGACGGTGCCGGTCGTTTCTGTGCGGTCAAAGCACGCTTCCACTCGGAACTGCTCCTGGTCCGTACCGCCCTCTGTGTTGGTCAGTGTCTGTCGATGAAAGGCCGTGGCCAGCAGCTGTATCGGTGTGGGGTTGGGCAGCAGGTCTCCAGCCAGCTGCTCGACAGTAAACTGATCAAACGGCAGGTCCTGATTGATCGCATCAATCACCCAGTCGCGATACCGCCAGGCATCGGGGCGCGCATTGTCTTTTTCGTATCCATCAGAATCCGCGTATCGAGCCAGATCCAGCCAGTGTCGCCCCCAGCGTTCACCAAAATGCGGGGAACCAAGCAGACGATCGATCACCTTCTCCCAGGCCTCCGGTGAATCATCCTGCTCAAACGCCGCCACCTCTTCCGGTGTCGGCAGCAATCCTGTCAGATCAAGGCTGGCACGCCGGATCAGCGTGCTTCGGCTGGCTTCAGGAGCTGGCTGCAGACCAGCCTGCAGCAGTCGAGACAGCACAAACACATCAATCTCATTTTGGACCCATCCGGACAACTCCGCAGGAATTGACGGCAGCTCCGGGATAACCAACGGCTGCCATGCCCAGTGGTCAGATCCCGGGACCTCGCTGTCGGCCGATTCCGGCCACTGCACTCCCTGGTCAATCCAGTCGGTCAGCAACTGCACCTCGGCCGCAGTCAGCCGCGGGCCCTCCGGCGGCATCTGCTCCTCGGGATTTGTGCTGGTGACTCGCTGAATCAGCGTGCTGCTGCGCGCCAAACCAGGTTCTGCCACTCGCCCGTTGTCACCGCCGGACAAGAGTAACTCACGCTGATCCAGTCGCAGACCGGCTTCCAGCTTTGACGCGCCATGACAGTCCCGGCAACGAGCCTTCAGCAGGGTGATGGCCGACAAGGCGGTTGTCGACGCCGGACTGCCCGGGACGTCTGCCGACGGGGGCTCCGGCGTCTGCCCGAACGCGGGAACGAAACACCTGGCTCCGGCCAGCAGAGTCACAGCAGAAAACAGAAGACATCGCAGCAGGCTGTGAGCAGTCATGGACGTACTCCGAAAGGCAGAGACGACGCACTCAGAACACCATGAAAAAAGCCCGACTGCAGTTGGTCGGGCTTTCTCGATTCAGCAGATGCCGTAGTGGCCGTCAGCCGGATTTCAGACGAATGGAGTCTTGCCCGGTATTGCCACTGGTGGCACTGGCACGTCTGCCCACTCGTACTGTTTTGGGCTCAGATCTTCTTTGGAGTTCATCACGGCGTCCCAGGTGAGTCGCTGGCCGGTGTAAGCCGCCATACGGCCGGCAATTGCCAGCATGGTGCTCTTGCTCATGTAGTCACCATTGTTGATGACCTTGCCCGCGCGAATCGCCGCAAACAATTCGTTGTGCTCGATCTGGTACATGTCCCCGTCCGGACCATCATACTTCCAGATCACATTGCCCTTGAGATCCGTGATGGTGTGCGACATCACATCAACTCGGCCTTTTGTCCCGAAGATGTAGTCTTCCACTTCATTCTCGCAGTTTGGCCAGTGTCGGCAGCGTGCGAACGCCTTGACGCCGCTGGCCCATGTGTACACAACATCAAAGTGGTCATAAATGTTGCCGTAACGCTCGTCCGTCCGCACCTGTCGGCCACCGGAACCACTGATGGTGACCGGTGCTTCGTCGTTCATGGCCCACATCATCTTGTCGAGGCTGTGGATGTGCTGCTCGACATTGAAGTCGCCAGACAGCCATGTGTAGTAGTACCAGTTGCGAATCTGGTACTCCATCTGACTCTTGCACTGATCCGGGCGACGACGAGGATCCCAGACGCCTCCGGTCATGTAACTGCACTGCATCGTGACGATGTCACCTATGGCGCCGTTCCGGATCTGTTCAAAGGTGGCTCGCTTGCCGGGGTGGTAACGCCAGCACAGGCCGGACACGAGATTCAAACCCTTCTGCCGTGCGATTTCTGTGGATTCAAGTACCGATCGAACGCCGGGCGCGTCCACGGCGACTGGCTTTTCACAGAACACATGCTTGCCGGCATCCACACTGGCTCGCAGGTGCAGCGGACGGAAATGCGGAGTGGACGCAAGCAGGACCACATCACTCTTCTCGATGACCCGCAGGTAGCCATCAAACCCGGCGATACAGTCTTCATCTTTTGCCGTCACGCGCGGCATCTGACCTTCTTTATTGAACATGCGGCTGAGCCGGCGACGGCCGCTGGCAACTGCATCCTCAAACACATCCGCCATGGCAACAAGCTCGGTCCCGGGATCGGCATTCAACGCCTGCTCGGCGGCGCCTGTACCACGGCCGCCAACACCCACCAGCCCGACCTTCAGCAGATCACTGCCGCCGGCCCACAGACCAGCAGAAACCGGGCGAGCAGCAGTCGAAAGGGCAGCCGCAGTCGTGGCAGCAGCCAGAAATGTGCGACGGGTGGGATCGTTCGGTGTCGACGACGAATGCATAGGTGAGGCCTGGATCAGAGAGTTTCAGAAGGTGGGCAGGACGTTAGACAAAGGGACCGGCCCCAATAATGCGGAGCACCCTGCGGGCCATTTGGCTATTGGGTGTTCAGAAAAGGGGTCAGGCCCCAATAGTGCGGAGCACCCTGCGGGCCATTTGGCTATTGGGGCCTGACCCCTTTTCTGAAGCATCATTTGGCTATGGGGGCCTGACCCCTTTTCTGAAGCATGACCCGGCAGAGGCGTCAGGTCAAGGGACACTGGTCCCGGGAGAGTCACTCCAGGAAAAATTCAGTCAATCACACCAAACCACAGCGATTTCTGTTGACAGCCGGAGGACCGGTCTCACCCAGCCCAAATGCGGCGAAACCCGCAGTCCCGAAGTCCACCTTCGGTAGTTGGCAGAGGCTTCATTTCTGATCACCATTCCTTCTCGCCACCGGACCAGCGCTATTCAGGACGGCAGAGGGCAGGTGGCAGGTGGCAGTTTCCGCCGATTTCCAGCGCCCGGCGAGGCCCTCCCAGCGTTTAGACGCGATAAGCCGGAGAAACTCTGCCACGGAGGTTGGCATGGATTTCAATGGTCGCCCCGCCCCGACTGATTCGCACTGTGACCACAGGCGGCGCCGGTCGAAGTTCAGTCATGGAGATTGTCTCGAGCGGGAAAATGAGGCGGCAACGTCTCTTTGCCAATTCGGGAATACCCTCAGACAACTCTGAGCTCCGACATTCTTCCCCGAGTCCTGACGTCTTTAGGCTGGCTCCTCGTATGGAAACAGCAGACAAACGCTTGATTTGATGCACAAACCACGCGAACGATGGAACACTGCCCAATCACCAGTGCTGGTCCTGAGTTTTCCTGTCGCCAGTCAAACTAACCTGCAGAGCACCTATGCCGATACTTGCCAGAGAACCAGATCTGTACCCGGAGGACCTGCTGACAGCCTCCATCGTGACACCCGCGGACGAACACTGGTTTGCGATGTACACGATGGCACGGCGGGAAAAGGAGCTGATGCGCAAGCTCCGAGCACAGAAAATTGCGTTCTACGGCCCCACCGTCGCTCAACGCACACGATCACCCCAGGGCCGGATTCGCACCAGCTGGGTTCCCCTGTTTGCCGGCTATGTTTTCGTCCGCGGTGACGAAGTGGATCGGCACGAAACCGTCTCCACCGGGTGTGTGTCCCGCTGTCTGCCGGTCACCATGCCTGAAGAACTGGTCGCCGATCTGCAGCAGATTCGCCTGCTGCTGGAAAAAGGAACCGAAGTGCGGCCAGAACCCCGTCCGGTCGTCGGACGTACCGCCGTTATCACTCGTGGTGCCATGGCGGGACTTCGAGGAACCGTGACTCGTGTCAACTCTGCACACCGGCTGACGGTGATGGTCAACTTTATGCAACAAGGCGCTTCGATGGTTGTAGACGAAGCCGACGTGGAGCTGCTATAACCCGTCAGGAAACACAAGAATTCAGTCAAGCGGAAGTGCCTGCAGAATCGAGTATCAGGAACAGCGCAGCGCACCCCCTGACTGAATCAGCACGGCACCATCCAACTGGCTGTGCGGCGGGCGGCCTGGTCCACGATTCCGGCTCCAAATTGCCAGAATCGGGCCCGTAGCCGGGGTTGACGACAGCTTTTTCAGAGAAAATGGGAACTTGTTTTCACGGTTTTTTCGGTTTTTTGGTGCCGATCTGGCCCGAGATTGAAAATCCGATCCAATCGTGATTTGATCCGGTTTTGAAGGATTGCTATCCTCTCACGTTTTTCCGGACCAACTTTCAGAATTTCACGTGGAGATCACTGGCTCATGGGCACGAAGAAGACGGGTAAGGGTCGACGAAAGATTGGTCGCAAGAAACGAAAAATGCGATCCCGAATTCGGCACCGCAAGGGCTAGGCTACCCGTTTCGCGAACAGCCGGTGCAGTCTCCTGCGCAACACACACGACAAAAGCTCGGAATGTACTGATCATTCCGAGCTTTCTTTATGCGCAGATTTCAGTGCCGCTGCAGTCCTTTCGGACCGGGTGTTTTCGCAAATGGTAAAGTTTGAGGGTTACGGGATGCTTGACATCTGCCGAAAGAGGTTGAATCCTACAATGTTGGAAAATTGCATCGTTTCTGACGACCTCCGAACGAAGCCTCTTCCGTTCCCAATTCATGCCCTGTGTAGTGCCTGCTCCCACCACGCGACCGCCGGCGAATCTGCCGTGTTCCGCAGCGGTGTCCCGCAGCCCACGACTCAGTGACAGACTCGGGAGCGGGGGACCACGCTTACGCCGGACCAAAACCGGATTTGCTTCCTGCAACGGATTGGCAAGTCCAGGATCCCGACAACCCCGCCCCACTGTTCAGAGGATTTCCCATGCCTCGTTCCCGCCTGACTTCCATCCTGTCATCTGCCGTTGCCGTCGCACTGATGGTGACCAACAGTCTATTCGCAGTGGCAGATCCTCCGGTCGGTGGTGCGGCTGCCATTCGGCAGCGTCTGGAGCAGTCTGTCCGCGAAAAACAAACCACCACGAAAGAACTCACCCTGCGCGAAGGCGCTGTGGCCGTCTCTCAGCAGCGGCTGCAGGAATTGGAACAGCAACTGCAAACCACAGAAACTCGCCTCGCCGCAGAGAAGGCCGAACTGGAGAAGCTGACCGGGCGTGTCGCCGAAGTGGATCAGACCATTGCCACACTGACTACCGAACTGCCTCAGCATGAAGCCGCCGACGCACTTGTCGCCACGGCAGACCGTGCCACGGCTCGACACACGGAGATGCTGGACGCCAGAAAGCAACTGCAAACGCAGCTCTCCAGTCTTCGAAAGTCATCCGTCGAATGGCGCAGCAAATCCACTGAGGCCGAACAGCAAGTAGCAGCAATCACCGCGCAACGTCCGGAACTCGACAAGAAATTCAACGAAACCAAAGCGGCTCTGGCAGGTCCCGAGACAGCCGTCACAGCCGCCAAAGCCGCGGTGGATGCGGCAACGGTCACCATGAATGGGCTGGTCACAGCACTGGTGGAAGACGAAGCCCGGCTCGTCAACGCCAATGAATCCCGCGAACGCATTCTTCGTTCCACCGCATCGCTCGAAAAATCACTCAGCACGCTGCGGGAAGCCGCAAAGCTGACGGGAGTGGATTCTGCTGCGGCCATCCAGGGGCTCGAAAAGGCCATCGCGGACTTCGCCCCGGCCACGGCCAATGTTCAGGCACTCGTCACGGGGCTCACCGCCACTCGCGATCAACACAACCAGCAATTGGTTGCGGCCAAAGCCGATGTCGAAAAGAAATCGGCCGAACTAGTGGCTGCGAATGCTGCTGCCGATCCTGCCCGCGCCGCCCACAAGGCTGCCAGCGACGCACTCGCTGCCGCGAACACAAAAGAAACCGAACTCAAGGCGCTCAAAGCCGACGGCGAGCAATGGCAGAAGACTCTGAACGCTCAACTGATCGGGCTGGAACCCTCACTGCAGAAGCTGGAAGCCGAATTAAAAATCGTCGGCACCGAAACGCTCCTTGCACGACGCCAGGCCGAAAATGCTCTTGAACCACTGGGACGGTTCGTGTCGTTCTCCCGACACGTCGCTCCCATCCTTGCGCAGCGCTGTGTCGCCTGTCACAACACCCGCAGCCCCGGTGGACGCCTGAATCTGGATTCCTTCGCTGCCATGGGTAAAGGTGGTGAATCCGGTGCCGCATTTGCCGCGCACAAAAGCACCGACTCCCTGATGCTCTCCATGATTCAGGACGGCTCAATGCCCAAGGATGCCGAACCTCTGAAGCCTGAAGAACTGGCCGTACTGACTCGCTGGGTTGACGTCGGCGCGCCGCTCGATGCCGGTGTCTCGGCCTCTGCGGATCTGTTCGACATCATGCCCGAATTCGCTCAGCCGCAGCCTCCGAGGGAATATCGTGCGGCTATCCCGGTCACGGCCATCGCCTTCAGCCCGGATGGTTCCCAGCTGCTGTCGTCCGGATACCACGAAGTCCTGCTCTGGAACACCGCTGACGGAACACTCATTCGTCGCATCAGCAACCTTGCTGAACGCGTTTACGATGTCGAGTACAGTGCCGATGGTCAGTCGGTGGTCGTCGCCTCGGGTACACCCGGACAACTGGGAGAACTGAAGCTGTTCAACGTTGCAGACGGCTCACTGATTCGGACACTGGTACGTTCTCGGGATGCAATTTTTGCAACGGCCTTCAGCCCGGATGGCACCCGCGTCACCTGTGCAGGTGCTGATCGGTCCATCAGTGTTGTGAATGTCAGCACCGGCGAAGTGCAGGTGAAAATCGAAGATCACGCCGACTGGGTGATGGACATCAACTGGTCGCCCAACGGGCAGCGACTGGTCAGTGCCAGCAAGGACAAGACCTGCAAGGTCTTTGACGCAGCCACAGGCAACCCGGTGATCACATTTCCGGCGCACGGCGAGCCCGTTTACACAGCAGCGTTTCTGGCAGACAGTGCTACCGTAGTCAGCGGTGGTGGTGACAAACGGGTACGTGTGTGGCAATCAGCCGACGCCAAAGAACTGCGCGGGCTGGGTGGATTTGGCGGTGATGTTTTCCGCGTGCGGATCACAGCCGGCGATCTGATCCTGTCTGCCAGCGGTGACGGCAGTGTGCACGAGCACAAAGCCGCCGATGGGGCGCTGGTGCGCAAGCTCTCAGGCCACCGTGACTGGGTCTACACCGTCACCGAGAACACCGCCCGTAAGCTGATTGCCTCCGGCAGCTATGATGGAGAGGTGCGGATCTGGAACGCCGAAGACGGAACAGCGCTCACCACATTTTCCGCTATGCCCCGTGACCAGGCCGTTGCCAGAAGCAACCCGTAAATCTGCCTGAAACATGCTGTGTCTGTCGCGTCGTTCCCTTCAGGCTTCTGAGGGCGAGTTAAAGTTTAAACGTGCGATCTGCCCCTGATACGGCATTGTTCGACGATGCCAGTTGTGTCGTTGCCTTCGTTGCACGGTGCTGCAGGTAACAGATCACAGCGATTAACCCGAAAACTTCAGCGGGGCGGGTTTCGTAATCCGGGAAGTATGAATTTCGAGTGCCGCAGGACTGTATTTTTGCGGCACGGCCGAAAGAATGCGGTAGCGACGCAGCGAGTGCCCCGTTGAGGGGCCCGCCGGACCTGCAGCGTGGCAATAAGTCGACAGAGAGAGAGGAGGTCATCGCCGCATGACGGAACATCGAAAAACGGTCGTGTTGATCGAGGATGATCGGGATATTTCTGCCACCATTCAGAGTGTCCTGACAGCGTCCGGTTACCGCGTGCTGGCTGCGGCCAATGGTCAGGATGGGCGACGGCTGATTCAGGCGCAAAGACCTGATCTGGTTTTGACAGACATGATGATGCCTCGTATGGGCGGATTCCCGGTGCTGGAGTTTCTGGCGGATCTCCCCGATGCGCCCCCGGTGATCATGATGACCGCCAATGAAGGTAGTCGCCACAAGGCCTACGCCGAAATGCTCGGCGTCGTCGACTACCTGCGAAAGCCATTTGCCATGGAAGTAATGCTCGAATCCGTAGCGCGGGCGATTGCTGGTTCCAAAGGTCCTGTGAACTCGACGAAGTCCGAGGACTCGGCATCCGGCTGAAGACTCGGGAAGTTCGATGCTGTGACACTCGAACGCCTGAAACACAGCCTGTAGGGACCGTGGCCGAAAAACCACACAGATTACGCGTCCCCAACTCTGAATTCCGCGTGCAATTCCCCGAATTCATGGTAAGGAAAGCCTTTCGGGCGGTTCAGGATATCCAGGTTGCCATGACGTGTTGTGGCTGCCTGAGGGCCTTGCCTGTGCACCGGGAATGGCCAGCGTCCTGTTCGTAAGACGGTATCGTACGCGGCTGATCACGGTGACCATCACACAGCCACCAGCGCCGCCCAGTGACACCTGAGCACGACACCGCGGACAGATTGCGGGGAGGCCAGGGCACTTCTCGACGCAAAACGACAGGAGCACAGGACCATGCTGCACGCAGTAATCATGGCTGGTGGAAGTGGAACCCGGTTCTGGCCGCAGAGCCGCCAGCGATTGCCCAAACAACTGCTCCGTCTGGCGGGCGAGCGCACAATGATTCAGCAGACGCTGGATCGCTGTCAGGGCTGGGCCTTGCCCGGGAATTCGTGGGTTGTCACCAACGAGATCCAGGCGGCCACCACACGGGAACAACTGCCTGCTGTCCCTGCCGGCAATATTCTGATTGAACCAGCCGCACGGAATACCGCCCCCTGTGTGGGACTTGCCGCGATCGAGATTCTTCAGAAGGATCCGGACGGGATCATGTTTGTGATGCCCGCGGATCACGTGATACAGACCACAGAAGCCTTTGCTCAGGGCGCTCAGCGGGCCATCGAACTTGTGCAGAAGAGTCCGGAGACTCTGGTGCTGTTCGGCGTTACCCCAACGTTTCCATCCACGGGTTATGGTTACATTGAGCGTGGTACACAGATCGAAGACGGCACGCCACGTTTGTACAGCGTGAATGCGTTTCGGGAAAAGCCCCATCTGAGTCTCGCCGAACAGTACATGCGCGAAGGGCGATTTTTCTGGAATTGCGGGATCTTCTGCTGGAGTGCTCGCACCATTCTGCGACTCCTGGAACAGTTCGAGCCGGAGCTGTATGCCGGGCTGATGCGGATTCAGCAGGGCATCGCTCAGGGAAATCGCGAAGCCGTGATTGCAGCCGAATTCCCTCAACTGAAGAGTATTTCGATCGACTATGCGGTGCTGGAACGCGCACAGAATGTCGTCGTGCAGGAAGCTCCCTTCCTGTGGGACGACGTCGGCAGCTGGTTGTCCCTGCCGCGACTGAATGGTGTGGATGCGGATCACAACACCGCAGACGGCTTGTTCTGTGGCGTGGATACTCAGGGGTGCATCGTGCGGACCTCCGGAGACCACCTCGTGGCCACTCTTGGTCTGCGCAATCTGATTATTGTGCATACCGATGATGCAACTCTGGTGGCGGACGCAGGTCAATCCGAACGGATTAAGGAGCTGCTGGTGGCTCTCGAAAAACACGATCTGAAACGCTTCCTCTGATCAGTCCGGGGATCGATTGACTCAGGAATCTGCTGAAGAACCTGAGCACCACAGACTGGCAAATTCTGAACGATGGAGACGCTCATGGATCAGGGCCGGACAGCAGTGAGGACATTGAACATTGCCGTGCTGGCTGGCGACGGGATCGGTCCGGAAGTGATGGCCGCGGCCCTGCGGGTCCTGAATCATCTGCAGGCCCGGGAGACCGATCTGCGTCTGAATTTTCAGGCCGTCAGCGTAGGCGCGGAAGAGTATCTTCGCAGTGGGACACCGCTTCCGGAATCTGCACTGCGGGCGTGTGCCACTGCTGACGCCATTCTGCTGGGAGCGATGGGGTTGCCGCATGTCCGCTGGCCAAACGGCCGCGAACTGACACCTCAGATTGATCTGCGTGAACACTTTCAGTTGTTTCGTGGTGAACGGCCGGTCTTTCTGTACCACGCGGCAGACTGCCCTCTGAAACAGATCTCAGCGGGTGAGATTGACTTCATCGTGCTGCGGGAAAGCACGGAGGGACTGTTTGCTGCGCGGCATCAGACAGTTGTTCCCGATGCGGACATTGTCGAAGACGTGTTGCGTGTCACGCGTTCCGGCAGTGAACGACTGTTTCACGCGGCTTTTGAACTGGCACGGAAACGACGCAGACTGGTCACACTTGTGGACAAGGCCAACGTGCTGCCCTCCATGGTTCGCTTCCGGGAATTATTCGACGAGGTTGCTCGGCAGTACCCGGACATTGCCACCGAACGTATCTACGTGGATGCGGCGGCGTTGTTTCTGATTCGACGACCGCAGAGCTTTGATGTCCTCGTGACTGAAAACATGTTCGGCGACATACTCAGCGACCTCGCTGCAGCACTGGTGGGAGGTATGGGCATGGCGCCCTCTGCAGACATTGGTCCGGATGTGGCCGTCTTTCAGCCCTGCCACGGCACAGCGCCTGACATCGCTGGACGCGGAATTGCCAATCCCATCGCCATGATTCTGTCGGCAGCAATGATGCTCGAATGGCTGGGGACAGAATCCTGTCAACGGGCCGCGGCTCAGATCCGTCAGGCAATTACCCGCGTCCTGTCCGACCCTGCCTCGCGAACCCCGGATCTCGGCGGGACATTATCGACCGCCGAGATCACGGAAATCATTCTCCACGCCCTCTGAAAAAGGGGTCAGGTCTCTTTTTTCAAACGGCAGCCTCAGCACACGCTACGGAGCCGGGTTCACGTCCGCCGCAGGCGCCTCTGCTGGCGCCACCGCCGCGGCTGGCTCATCAGCAACCGACCGTGGTGCTGCCGCTGCCGGCAGCCATGGTGCAATCACAAGGGCCACCACAGACACCAGCTTGAGCAGTATGTTCAGGGATGGTCCCGATGTATCCTTGAACGGATCACCGACGGTATCCCCAACCACAGCCGCAGCATGAGCACTGCTTCCCTTGCGATACTCTTTTCCGCCAACGGTCACTCCACCCTCAATCATCTTCTTGGCATTGTCCCACGCACCGCCGGCATTGGATTGGAAAATCGCCAGCGTCACACCACTGACCGTTACGCCTGCCAGCAGTCCCCCCAGCATTTCGCCGCCACCCAGAAACCCAGCCAGCAACGGTCCGACCACAGCCAGCACGCCGGGCAGCACCATTTCACGCAGCGACGCCCTGGTAGAGATCTCGATGCAGCGGTCGCAATCCACCTGCTCCATCGCACGAGTCAACACAGAACGATCTTCTGTATTCCATTCATCCACGTGCAGATGCTCATTCCTGCGATAAATGCTGAGCGCCTGAGCGAGTACCGGAATGTCGCGAAACTGACGTCGCACTTCTTCAATCATGCTGGCTGCAGCACGCCCGACGGCCCGCATCGCCATCGCAGAAAACAGAAACGGCATCATGGCTCCAATGAACAGTCCACACATGACGCGCGGGGCGGCCACGTTAATGGATGTCAGTCCGGCGGTGGTCATGTAAGCGCTGAACAATGCAAGCGCCGTGAGCGCTGCAGATCCAATCGCGAACCCCTTGCCGATCGCCGCAGTGGTGTTCCCCACGGCATCCAGCTGGTCAGTGCGTGCACGAACCTCTTTCGGCAGTCCACTCATCTCGGCAATCCCACCGGCGTTGTCAGCAATCGGTCCGTAGGCGTCCACCGCAAGCTGAATCCCGGTGTTCGACAACATCCCGACAGCTGCGATTGCAATTCCATAAAGCCCGGCCAGTTCCCACGCTCCCAGAATCGCAAACGCGATCAGCAGCATCGGAATCGCCGTTGACAACATCCCCACACCCAGACCGGCAATCACGTTCGTTGCCGCACCGGTAACAGACTGTTCCACAATATCCATGACCGGACGCCGACCCGATCCCGTGTAGTACTCAGTGACAAATCCAATCGCAATCCCGGCCACCAGCCCGATGATCGACGCGGCGAATACGCCCAGTCGCGTGACTTCAAGACCTTCCGGAGACATCCACTTTTCCGGCAGCACCTGCGTGATAATCACGTAACTGGCCAGCAGCATCAGGGCCGCTGCAATCAACTCACCCCTGTTCAATGCCTTCTGTGGGTCGACAGAATCATCGCCCCGCACAAAGAAGGTCCCGATGACCGAAGTCAGCACACCAGCCGCTCCCAGCAACAACGGCAGCAGCACGGCACTCATGCCGTCCATCGAATTCGCAAATTCAGAACGAACCGCCAGCGTGGCGCCCAGCACCATCGCTCCCACGATCGCTCCCACGTAGCTTTCAAACAGGTCTGCCCCCATACCAGCCACGTCACCTACGTTGTCACCCACGTTGTCAGCAATCGTCGCCGGATTCAGCGGATGGTCTTCTGGAATCCCAGCTTCGACCTTACCAACAAGGTCGGCCCCAACGTCAGCCGCCTTCGTGTAGATCCCGCCGCCCAGCCGCGCAAACAGCGCCACTGAAGAGGCACCGAATGAAAAACCCGTCAATACGTTGATCACACGACCAATAGATGTCACTTCTGAACCAATCACGTTCAGAAACAGCAGGAACAGAGACCCCAGCCCCAGGATCCCCAACCCAACCACGGTCAATCCCATGACGGAACCACCACCGAAGGCAATCAGCAGCGCCGGAGCCAGGCCACGACGTGCCGCATGAGCCGTTCGCACGTTTGCCAGCGTGGCGATCCGCATGCCGAAAAACCCGGCCATGCCGGAAAACAACGCCCCCAGCAGAAACGACAGAGCCACCAGCGGATGAGAGTCCTTTGAGAGTCCGGACAAATACATCAACGCCGAAACGACCAGCACAAATCCCAGCATCACCGAGTATTCGGCCCTGAGAAACGCCATGGCCCCCTTACGAATGCGATCGCCGATCAATCGCATGTTCTCCGGACCAGCATCCAGACTGGCGATGGACTGATAACGCCAGGCACTGAACGCCAAACCAACGAGCCCCACAACGGGAACAACATAAACCAGTGAATTCATAAAATCTCCGCGATTCTGACTTCCTTCAGAGCGATTGAGCCTGCAGGAGTTCAACGTCTGGGTGCTTCAAAACAGCGCAGTAGTCCTGTGCAATTACCGCGTCCTGTGTCTTACCACGCAACTGATCAGAAAAAAAACAGTGCCTATCGGAATTCCGATGAATTGGCCCAGCCATGCCTGGCCACCGCCATCTTGCAAATAACTCGCACACCTCGCCTGATCAGAAGCCACAAAATAATTGGCACAAGGGTCTGAGGGAAATGCTCTCCGCTTCAGAAAACCAATCCCGATTCGAATTTTTGTTCCGTACCGATTGTGACAATGGAGACGATCTCCCAGGCTGCGCAGATTCCGCATGCTACGGAGGAAAATCCCCCCCCCGTTCCGTCAGAACTTCTTCAGCAGATTGTCCAGCTGTCGATTGATGGTCTGGTCCAGTTTGTCGCCAAGCTGATTCTGCAACTGCTGCGTTCCCAATGCCTGAAGCATCGCAGCTGTGTCCGGCATTGGCTGTTTCACCGTGCCACGCAGAGGGACTCGAATCGTGGCCCCGCGCCCGCCCGCATTTTTCTCCAGCGGAACATCCAGCACCAGTTGCAGCTGCTGGTTGAATCCCACAGCACCGGAAGAACTCAGACGGTAACCTGCCAGCTCCATCTGTAATCCTTCATGCGCCACAAACCCCTGTGCGACTCGGACCGCCACTGTCTGCTCAGGAAGCAACAGGCGACGTTCCGCCACAGAGCCGCTTTCACCCGACTTCCTGCGGATCAGATCGAACACCTCCAGCAACACGTTCAAAGAGCCCCCCGGAGCCGCGTGGGCCTGGTGAATCGTCAGTTGCCCGGCAACCGCTGAATTCCCGACCTGCTCAAAGTCCCAGAGAAACTGCTCCACACGTGCAGACAGCGTGCCCTGCACGTCCAGCGAAGCGGCCAGCAGCGGACTGACATACCCCAGCCATGCGCCGCAGAATTCCTGAGTCAGCTGCAGGTTCTCAACTCGACTGCCTGTTCCCAGGGCCAGCAAGCTGCGTGCGATGTCATACTGCGGCACCAGACTCGCCTCGCCCCCGTTGATCTGACAGCGAATCGGCCCCGAACGCAGCATGTAGTCCTGCAGCTCCAGTGAAAGCTCCGCAGGACCAATCTGCAGCCCCTGAAAGGCACCGGCCGTCCACGCCAGTGTTCCGCTTCCGACAAACCGTGGCGGCCGATTCGCCGGCGGATACGTTTCTTCCGCATACACCGCTGGAAACCCGGTTAAGGTAAAATTCGTCTTCCCACGCCCCTCAAAGTAGACACCCGATTCGGGAATAAAGACCCGCTGGCTCAACGCCTGCAGATCGTAATCCGTCGCCGCATTCAGACTCACATTCAGCTCGTTGCCTTCTATCGCCACCACTCCCGTCAGCTCGGCCAACACGCCAGGCAACCGGACAAACCCTTTTCGAACATCAAACTCTTCACCCGAATTTCGCGCGGCCAGTGACAACTGCATCTCCGCTTCATCCACCACAAATGCATTTTCAGCCACCAGACTGCCTGTATAGATCACCGGACGACGACGCGTGGTCGACGCCTGCCGAACGACCGGGCGCGGAATTGCAGCCACCGTACCAGGCAGAATTTTTACCACCAGATCAATGTCCTGTGACGGAGCGGCTGCCAGACGACACTGCACCCGTGAACGTTCCGAAATCCACCACGCATCATGCCACGGAGCCACCAGCATACGAAACGCACCAGCCGTCCCCTGCAGCGATGCTGTCCCGTCAAACATCTGCGTGAGCGGAGCAGATGGGTCAATCGTCATTGCCGGACTGCTCAATTGCAGTTCCGCAGATTCCACCACGGCGTCCGTCAACTGCAGAGACCGTTCCTTCAGCACCAGTCCCGTTTCAAACGTAACCGTTGATCGCAACCCCGGCTGTGGAAGATCTGTCAACTGGCGAACCTGTTGCCAGAATTGCTCCGGATCCAGAGTGCCAGCCAGGTGCCACCCCTCACCGTCCGGCGCACATTCCAGCGTTCCGAATGCCGCCTTGAAGACCGCATGTGACAACACCGGTGTCCGCTTCACCAGTCGCCCAAAGGCCTCGGCCTGAAGACCGGCATCCGTATTTAGTACGGTATTGTTTCGAAGAATGCGCAAGCCGGTTGTGGTCGCTGTGACCTTCCATGTCCCACTGTCTCCGGGAACCGATAACTCACTTCGCCCCCGGTTTGAGATCAGATCAGACGTCTGCCCCGGCGTCTCCCCGGCAGCAGCTCCCGTTTCGGAAGCTCCATGCAGACTGAGCCCCAGAGTCAACTCACCCTTCTCAACCTTCACATCCGGATGCAGCGCCAAAGTCTGACGCAGATCAGCAGCCAGCCGTGGCAATGAAACCACACAGGTCAACTCCGCATGCTTTGCCCCCGCCTGGGCAGCCTCACCCTGAAGTCGCAGCTCGCCCTGTCCATTCAGCGTCACCACATCCGAGGCAAGCGACAATTCGTCGATCAGCAGTCCGTCCTCAGCCAGTGCAGCGGCTCCTGAGGCCTGCACGTTGCCCAGTCGCAGCCATTCTCCGGCCGACCACGACGTGTCACGCAGTTCCACCCCGTGGCCATTCAGCAGGATACGGCCTGCAATGCCATCCAGTGGATCCGGTCCCGCAATCCGCGCATCAATCCCGCCACTCAGCACCCCCCGCGCCTGAACGGACATTCCAGCCAGCAGCAGGAACGGCTGCAGCATCTGCAGATCCAGGTTCTTCGAACCAATCTGGACCAACTGACGTCCCAGCGAATCCACTTCCGGATTCAAGGTGATCCGCAGCAACGTGGCGTCACCAGCATTCTCAGCCGTTTCGCCTGTTAGTTCTGTCAGCGGCAGACTGGGGAAGTCACGCATTGTCTCTTCCAGATCGGCGGTCAGCCGCCGAGATCGCGGACGTCGCTGATCCGGCACTGCAACTTCCCCGGAGCAACGCACGGACGCGGATAACTGAATCGCGGGCAACCGGGACTCGGCATGCACCGTCGAAACTTCGCCCTGGATCTTCTCAATCACGGCCGACAACGGAACCGACTTCGCCACCTGCCCGGATCCACTCTCGGCCGTCTCCACAGCACAGTGGATCGTCCCGTTCTCGATCGTCAAAACAAACGGAAAAGTATCCCCACCGCCCTCCGACGCAGGGCCAGTCAACCGCTCCAGAGTCTGCTGCACATTCGTGGTCTCGCCCCGTGTTGCCAGATACGCAACCGGGGCGGACAATCGGATCCGCACGTCGCGGCCGCGCTCAAGCACCAGTTTCCACAGCGGCTGGGAGGTCGCCACCACATCCGCCTGAAACAACACCGCTTCCGACACCCGCTCCGTCGTGGCTTCGCTATCAGCAGTGCTCAGATCCAGCACCTTCAGAGAGCGCACTTCCACCGGCGCCCACCAGTGCAGCTGCAGAGACTGGAAGGAAATCGCCGCGCCCAGCTCCGGTTTCCATCGTGACAGCAAAGTCTGCGCTTGTCCGCTGTACGTCAGGGCACTGGGCGCCGCCGCAATCACCACCAGCAACAGCATTGTCAGACGCAGCAGTGGCCGCCGCCGTCTTCGCGGTCGCTGCTCCTGCGGTTCTTCCCCTGCCTCCTGCGCCAATGCTACCTTCACCATCGCTCAACCCCGCCGTGGATATCTGCGAAATCCCCTTCAACTGCTGCGATCCGTGCGCATCGCAGTTGTGTTTTCAGAGTCATCGGCGGATCAGACTTCGTGAACGCAATGTTCGCTACAGTTGTTACGCTCGCCAACCATTCTCCCGGGCACGGCGCAGAATCAGAAAGCCAGCGAACAGAAAGAGCACTGGGGTTCTACGGTGACTTTAACGGTCAGGCTGAGTCTCGATGCGGCACGAAGAAGCCCTGACTGCACACACCCTTTTCGTTGCTCGTCATCGCCTTCGCGGGCGGGAAGCAGGCCTGTTTTCCACGGCAGTGAAGTCACACAGCGGACACGTTTGTTCAGAAGCCACTTGTAACTTCCTGCAAACCTGACAGCGCTTCGCAAGGCCCGGCTCGGTCCGAACGCGTTCAGAGGCGCGTTCTCACCTTACCTGCCAGCAACCTGCCGGAAAGCCCCTGCGGAAACAGGATAGCACATCGGCAATTCGGATCGCTCAGCCCCCACGCATAACAACGCCGGGCAGTCGCAACCCCCGCGAACATGGACGTCCTGCGGCCGCAGGACCTCAATTCGTGACTAACGCGATTTTGAGATCAGGTTGGCCTGCTGATAGCGCCGCAACGGCACCTTTTCCAGTCTGCCGGACTTCTGCAGTTCTTCCCAGCGAGCGATACGCGTGCGATCATCGTCGGCCAGTCCCACCGTAATCTGGTGCTCCGCTCGCAGACGACTCGATGCATTCGGACGACGATCCAGTTCCACGGTCACCGGCATCCGCTGCTTCTGCCGACGCAGCGCTTCATTCACCGCCAGTCGCGGTTCCGGAAACAGATTCTCCGGATGCAGGACCGAATTGAGCTTCGCAGCCCAGTCACGATAGGTAAGATAACGGTCCACCTGCACAGCGTCCGGCCACTTTCGGGTTTCCACTCGATAGGTCATTTCCGAGGACGTCAGAATCAGAGTCCCCTTCATCGGATCAAAGGTCTCACGAAATTCCGGCTGCAGCTGAAATCGAATCGATGCCGCCTCCGAAGCGGCCTTCGGATCACCCGACTGCGCCATCTCCTGCAGGTACTCTTCGGTCCTGCGCACGCGAGTCTCCATGTGGTGACGGATCTCATCGAAGGTAATCACAGTCGACAGCCCGCGTGACTGATTCAACACCAGAAACTGATGCTCCACTGGATCGTAAATCACCAGCTCATCGGCCATCGAGACATAGTCATAAACCCGGCCGTTGTGGCACAACGTCAGACTACTGCTGATAACCTGCCCGTCACCGTCAGCAGGCATTCGTGAAATGTCATAGATCTGAGTCGATATCCGGAACCCCTGCGCGACAAACGACTCTGCCGCTGAGCCGGCTCCCTGCGCGTGACAAAGTTCCGGCATGACGAACGGCAGCAGGATCAGCAGACAAACAAGCGTTCTCATGAAACCCCGACTCCCTCGTCAGCCTCTGCCGCCAGCCACCAGATTCAATGTCATCCTGCCCAGCGGCGATGCATCCATCATCACGGCCTGACCAGCGATGGCCGGAATGGACCCGCAGCGAACGTGGCCACTCCACGTGTCCCGCACCTGCGAACACGTCCACGATAACCGTTCCGGAACAAACGGCTCAACAGCACTCCACAGACGCCCGCGATTGCGCTGAAAAAAAACGGCGGCCGCGATTAAGGATCGGCAGCAAATGCCGGTTTGCGTGCTGGTCGCTGCGCCGGAAAGTCAGACAGCCGGGACATCATGCTGCCCCCGGCTTCCGACAGCCCACCCATATCGCGGGGCAACTGCGACTAGACTGCGAACAGGCTGCAATCAATCGCTCAGGGATTCAGCAGTGGCAGCGAAGACGTGCCACGCCCGACCGGACCGGTTGCGGTCGGTCCAGTCGGGGGCACTGCGGGTTTCACTGGTAGCAGATTTTCAGA
The DNA here is from genome assembly GCA_903924405.1 of uncultured Planctomycetaceae bacterium. Taxonomy (GTDB): domain Bacteria; phylum Planctomycetota; class Planctomycetia; order Planctomycetales; family Planctomycetaceae; genus SXXK01. The sequence goes on from CAIYBH010000065.1 coordinate 25,051, forward strand.
TCACAATTTCGGATCTCCCGAAACCGGATCTTTTCCGGACGCATTCCGAAGTCGAGGCAATTTGCGCGGTTCCCGCGCCGCATCAGCAGAGCGATCCGAAGCCGGACGCGTCGACTGTGCGCCCGTTACAGGTGCCGCGCTTTCGGTCCCATCAGAAACGGTGATCACCGGGACGCCGGTTTCCGGATCCACACGCATCGTGGACCCCGGCCGCGGTGGATCCATAAACAGCAGTTCTGGCGACTGCAGCAGACGTCGGTCGAGGGATGTTCCGGAGGCTGCACGCGAGGACGGCGGACGCTCAGTCTGACGCGGTTGACGAGCGACCGCAATCAGCTCACCTTTTCGCTGCGGCAATACGCCTTCCATATCCTCAGCCAGATCAACGATCCACGCCGGCTCATCACGCACTCCACGTGACATCAGACTGGCGTACAGCGACACCTCAAAAATGTTCCGATCCATCAATCCGTTGGTCACTGGAGTCAGGACTTTTGCCAGCCCGGCTACCCCGGCGGACGGGAAATGGACAAACACGTCAGCATGCTGCGTCACGATGTGAGTTCCGCTTTCATGCGGCGTGTACTCCGCGCGGAACCAGATCAAGGCCGCCGCCTGCAATGGACGCGGCAGCAGAACATGATGATAACTGCCTTCGCAGATGAACAGCGTCTGGCCCGCATCCCGATAGAGGATATCCGCCAGACCTTCAGAACCATCAACAGCCGCTGCCTCATATTCCAGCGGTCCGGTCTGCCACATCTCAAACTGCGAAATTCCCATCACTCGCCAGGTACTGACGGCCACATCGGGATGTTCCAGAAGATACCGGTAGATGGGCTCGTCAATCGTGTACCGCAGTGAAGGCAGTCTTCGAAACTGATTGCAGTTCTGAATCACCTCAGTCGCCCGCTTACGCTGCTCCGGAGTCAATCGATTCAGAGGAATGGCGGTTGCCGAGGCCTTCTGCGTACCCGCGGCGGAATCTCCGGGTCGCAGAATCTCAATGCCGGCCTTCTTCGCGAGATCTTCCAGTTGATCAGCCCGGCCGACCGCACTGAACAGCGAACTCACGCTGAAGATGATCGTCAGCAGCCTTGGCAGCATCCGGGTGAAGACCCGAAGAACGGGCAGGCAACGGCAGCAAGACAAGTCGTCCAGCTCGCTGGAAAGCCTCGTACCGTTCTGCATGATGCCCTCGTCGAATGCGACACACAGCGGAACGGCGGCGTCATCGGAGGCAATCCGTGCCGACCCTGGTCCGGGCGCAGTTCGACCGACCTGCCCATGCAGTCCTCCCCCCCGGGTGGCCCAGCATGCGCACACTCAGTCCGCTTCCGCACGCCGCCGGCGCGCAAAAACGGCACTGATTTCGCAGTCAATCGCTCTGAACGCCGAACTGCGACTCATCCGCTTTCCCCCCTGGAAATCAGCCGTCGCAAATTCCGTTCTGCCGGTATGATCGGAATATTCGGACTCATGGGATGAGCCCATTCCCGGCGAACCGTTATTTCCACCGCGAAGAAGGCCCCGCAACCCCATCCACTCAGCACCGCGAACACTTCCCGCGCAGGGCTTATCCCAGCCAGAGCCCCACCGCGATTCGCGACATTCACACACGCGGTCGCGCAGCTCCGCCGATGGCCTCCAGCCGTTCCAGTCGACGCGCCAGGGCCACCTCAATCGCTGACTCCGCCTCACTCGACAGGATCCGATCGCCGGCCGTCGACGTGTCCCGAATCTGCTGAGGACTTCGCGCACCCACAATCGCTGAGGTCAATTCCGGGCGACGAAGGGTCCAGGCAATCGCCAGATCCGTCATTGTCCAACCACTGGCCGACGCAACCGACTGCAGCGATTCCACAAACTCCAGATTGATGTCCAGCTGCGGGGGCTGAAATCGAGGATCACGAGAGCGATGATCCCGTTCCGACAAGCCTACGGCTCGCTCCCGAGTGAACGCACCCGTCAGTAATCCCTTCCCCATCGGAGAATAACACACCACGCCAATCTGCTGAGCACCACACCACGGAAGCAACTCCGCTTCCACCTCACGCGCAATCATGCTGTACGGTGGCTGAAGCGACAACACAGGATGAATGGCCTGCAGCCGCTGCAATTGACTCACTGAGTGATTGGAGACCCCGATGTAAC
>CAIYBH010000066.1 GCA_903924405.1 uncultured Planctomycetaceae bacterium
AGCCAAATGGCCCGAAGGGTGCTCCGCACGGCAGAAAAGGGGTCAGGTACCAATAGCCAAATGGCCCGAAGGGTGCTTCGCACGGCAGAAAAGGGGTCAGGTACCAATAGCCAAATGGCCCGAAGGGTGCTCCGCACTATTGGTACCTGACCCCTTTTCTGCCCCCCACTTTTCTGAACGCCTACATTCTTGAGGACCGACGCAGAATCCGAAACGCCAGCAGTCCCCCCGTCAATTGCAGCACCAGTCCGCCCCAGAAGGACAGCCGCCCCCAGTTGGAACTCAGCAGCCGGTTGAGATAGTCCGGGTCCCGAAAGCTGTAGAACCCAACCACCAGAACCGGCACACAGGCCATCATGATGGCCCCCAGGCGACTGGAAATCGTTGCCGCTCGCTGACGAGCCACGAAGTGCAGGCGGTCTCGCACCGACATCGCCAGCCGCTCCAGCACCTGAATCAAATCGCCGCCCGTTTCCTGATTCACAGCAATGGCCGCGGTCAGCATCGCCAGAGTTGACACGCCGGTACGGTCCACGAGGTCACGAGTCGCAGCGGCCACATCCAGCCCCATCTCAATCCGTCGCGCACTGATACGCAATTCATCCCCCAGTGGCGCCGGTGTATCGGCCGCCACCGTCAGAAACGCATGCTCGAGACTCCGCCCTGTACGCGCGACTCGCGACAACTCCTCTGCCATCGCCGGCAACTGCTGCGACATCGCGGCCTGCCGACGTCCTCGACTGACCTGCGCGATAATTACCGGAACCAGTAACCCCGTAATCCCGGCAGTCACCGACAACAGCACTCTCTCCGTGGTGATCAGCGACAATCCACCCAGTGCGACAGCTGACACCAGACACAAGCCCAGCCAGACATTCGGTGCCGTACGGATGCCGGACTGCAGCATCAGCGTATCAAACCAGCCATTCAGCGATTCCTCAGCGCCTGTGCCGACGCCGGTTGAAAACAACACGTCCTCCTTCAGCAGGTCCGCAAATTCCGGGCGACGCTCAATGGAGCGTGTTGAGGTGTTCGGGGCGATCATCTATGCATTCCCATCATGGCAGCTCAGTCAGCAAATCCTCGTACCACTATCACCGAATTGCAAACCTTCGACTGTGAACTCAGCCACCCCAGCTCAATCACCAGGGCTCAGTTCGCGCGGCTCAAACAATGGAAGAAACTGTTCAATATTCGTACCAGCCATGGCCAGGCGACGAAGGGCCAGCGGCTGGTGACCCGTCGCAAAGAAGCTTCCCGCAGGACGCCCTTCGCGCACTTCACCCGTCGAGCGATAGACGAAAATGTCGTCCATCTTCCATTCACCATTATTCAAACCCGACACCTCAGAAATCTTGGTGATCCGCCGCTCCCCGGTGAACAAACGAATCACGTGGATCACAATGTCCACCGCATTGCAGACGTACTGCCGTGCAATTCGCGAGGGCAAGTCCACTCCGGAGAGAGCGATCATCAGTTCCAGTCGGTCCAGAGTTTCCCGAGCATCGTTCGCATGCAGCGTACTCATCGAACCGTCGTGACCGGTGTTCATGGCCTGCAGCATCTCCAGAACTTCCGCTCCTCGCGCTTCCCCCACAATAATCCGGTCAGGTCGCATTCGCAGGGCGTTACGCAGCAAGTCTCGCTGCGTCACTGCACCACGGCCCTCAAGATTCGGAAGTCGTGTTTCCAGAGACACCACGTCGATCTGCTGCAGCTTCAGTTCCGCCGTTTCCTCAATCGTGACCACACGCTGACTGTCCGGAATAAAACGACTCATACAGTTCAGCAGAGTTGTCTTGCCGGCACCGGTACCGCCGCTCACAATCACGTTCATCCGACCCTGAACCGCCAGGACCAGAAAATCAGCCATCGCCGGAGCCATCGAGCCCAGATCAATCAGGTCCTCCAGCTGAATTCGACGGTTACCGAAGCGTCGTATCGAGACCGTCGGTCCAGCCAGCGCCAACGGTGGAATGATCGCATTGAAACGAGACCCGTCCGGAAGTCGTGCGTCCACCATCGGACTCGATTCGTCAATTCGACGCCCCGCACGGCCCACGAGTCGATGAATAAACTGCATGAGATGGTCCGCATCCGCAAAACGAATCGGAGTGGTCTCAAGAACCCCGCGTCGTTCCACCAGCACCCGCTCCGGACCGTTGATCAGAATGTCCGACACCGCGGGGTCCGTCATCAAACCCTCAATCGGACCAAATCCGTAAATTTCATCCATCAACTGACTGACAATCGTCTCACGCTGCTCACTCGTCAACGAAACCGCCTGACGCGAACACAGATACTCCGCCAGCGATCGCAACTGGCTGCGCAGGTCCTGCTCCGAAAGTGTCTCAGCCCGACTGAAGTCAATTAAATCAATGATCTGACGATGCAGGTCCGTCTTCAGGCGGTAAAAATCCTGAGTTTCACCGCTCACTGCTTCCAGGATGTCTGACATCTGCTCTCCCCCAAAGGCCACGCCGGCCAGCCAGCCTCTGATCTGTTGTCAAAGCGCGCAATGCCACCGCATCTCTCTGAGCGTCTTATCGAATGCCAGCCCCAGGGAAATGCACTTCCACATCGCCCACCGTTGCAGGCGTCATTTTCCGCGCGGCAATCCCGATCCTCAGGCTCAACACGCAGGATTTGAGCCATTCTCACCCGCGCAGAACCCCGCGGTCCCTGCAACCGGCATGACCCCACCTCACAGAACGCCACGTCAATCCGGATTCATTCGACACACTCAGGTGCTCGTGCCGAATCTCACAGCTTCAGGCCGCCTGAGACAGGGACTCCAGTGGTTCCTGTTCCTGACCACGAGTCTCTTCCGGTGGGCTCAGACTGTTCCGCAACAACGCATCACGCCCCGTCGGACTCAGCTGGTACTGCAATCCCTTACTGCGCCCCGTAAACTCGAACCGAATCAGCCCCTCAGCAATCAGATGACCATGCACCTGAGTCAACACGGAGGATTCAACGTCGGGCACCGTCAGCACGCGGTCCAGCCAGCCATTATACTCGGGGTCCATTGCCTTCTGCTCAGCTTCCTGACGCAGATAGCAGCCCAGTACCGCAAGGCACTGACCCTCGAAGACAGCAAGTTGTCCGTCTGTGATACGCATGCCGTCTGTATCGACATCAACCCCGCCGGCATTCAGCCAACACCAGCGTCCCGATAGCATCCCTACGTCCGTCAGAGTCCACTCAGGTGGTAAAACGGCAATTCTCGAAATCACTGCCTCAGAGCCCACGGTAAACCAGGCAGACTGTTCCACGTCAACCCGCCGGGCAGTTGACCGAACCCGAAAAACTCCTGGAAATCGCTGCAGGCAGCCGCCCGGCTGCGGTGAAACGCCCAGGCACTCACCACGGCTTCCAACACGACTTTCACGACACCCCTGCGGACAATTGAGCCCCGCTTTTCCACTATTCCTCTGGCTTCGGCGTTTTCTGCCTTTGCTCGTCGGAGTTCCTGCGGCCTTCGGCAGTTTCTGCCGCTCATGCCCCCCCGTCCGGTCACTATCAGATGTTTTTGAAGAATCAGGGTTGCTGAAAATCTGAAATCCCCCGTATTCTTCAGATCTCTTCTCAAGTTTATTCTCAACTCCCCGGCATCCGCTCGCGTTTTTCCTCTCTCAGCGTCGGTTCCGGGCGATCAGTGTCCTCTCTGTTGTTCCCTCTCTCCATCTCTCCTCAAGACCGGCCCTTCAGCTTCTGCCTGCACACGCGCAGCAGCACTGATTGTCACCGGAATTGCCCTCCCTATCTCAACAGGGTCAACGATCATGGTCTCGACACGGCTGCAGCAATTGGTTCGCGGCATGTTCTGGCTCGCAGGTGCCACTCTCCTCGCAGGCTGCTCTTCCATCGGTGGCAGCGTCGCCAACTCCTCCGGAATGGGTTACTACGAACGCGGTAACTACGCCGCCGCTGCCGATGAATTTCAGCAGGCCCTGATGTCAGACCCCTCCAATCCCGATTACATGGCCAATCTGGCCCGAGTCCGGATGAAGACTGGAGATGCGTTTGGATCAGAGCAACTCTACCGACAGGCCCTGGCGGCTTCGCCGTCACATCAGCCTTCCTATCATGGCCTGGCTGAATTGATGGTCGCTCAGGGACGTGGCCAGGAAGCTCAGGCCATGCTGTCCACATGGGCAAACTCTCAGCCCTACAACGCCGAACCACAGATTGAACTCGCCTGGCTGCACCGCGGCCAGGGACAGGTTCAGGAAGCCGGCCAGTCGCTTCAGCGAGCCCTTGAAATCAATCCGAACAATTCCATCGCACTCGCTAACCTCGGCGAACTGTACCAGGAAACCGGGCGACCCGATCAGGCCGTGGCCATGTACCAGCAGTCACTTCGAGTCGACTGGAATCAACCCGACGTTCATTCCCGCATCGCCGCAGCCGGCCAGGCCGCCGGACCGTCGCATGCCATGGGCGCGACCGCCATGGCCCGAGGTATGCACCCGTATCAGGTCACCGGTGAACGCATGGCCTTTGACTATGCTCCGCGAAATCCCGGTAACCAGATGGCCTCCATGCCCATGATGAACTCACCCTTCGCCGGACAAACAGCAGCACAGTTCCCGCAAAGCGCCATGGCCAGTATGCCTCAGGGTTCATTCGTCCCCGGCAACTACAATTCACGCTCACTCCCGGTTCCTCCAGGCGGCGGTTGGCAGATTGCCAGTCCACCAGTCGCTATGCATCAACAACCCGCACCAGCGTTTTCCAGTTCGCTCCCTGCCGGGCAGCCCGGAATGCCTTCGTCGGAGTTCATGATGAGCCCCGGCAGCAGCATGTTCCCGCCAGCATCGGGATCCGGTGGATTCGAAATTCCAACAGCTCCCGCGTCACCCGCGGTCGCCACTCCCACCCCCGATCCATCCTTCTCAGCGACTCAGCCCCGCGGTACATCGGCCGGCCCTCCAGTCTCCACCGTTTCACTGAGCGCCCAACTGGATTCCCCAGTACCCGCCGGTGCTGAACCGCCGCTCGTGGAAGCCTTCTGACTTCCACCGGGGCTGATGTTCCTTTCCCATTCGCTCTGCACGTCAGGGGCTGCCTGTGCCGGTTTTCAATTATCGTTTTCGAGTTCAGGCGTCCCTGGAGTCCGTTTCTGAGTTTCACTTCCAGACGGGAATTCTGAAGAAGCTCACCCCGCCATTGATGATCATGCAGGTCCATCGGTTTGATCCGCTCGCCAATGGTTCCATCGGTGAATTCACTATGTGGATGGGTCCCATTCCGGTCCGCTGGACCGCCCTGCATTCCGATGTCTCGAAGGAATCCTTCACCGACACCCAGGTCGCCGGTCCGATGAAGTCCTGGCGACATACTCATCGGTTTCTGCGAATTGATGAGCACACAACGGATGTCGATGAACACATCGAATTCGAACACCACAGCGGGCTCCGGGGACTCTGGTCCCGTCTGCTCTTCCCCCACCCTGCTCTGCTGGCTCTGTTCACGTGGAGATCATTCGTAACTCGCCGCGCCGCAGCAAAAATTGAACAGCAGCGACGCTCCGCCAGTCCGTAATCTCCACCACAGAATCCCATCCGCATTTCAGAACAGCGAACTGGCCACAAAACTCTCCGCCGTCGTCACCAATTCCTCAAATCGGACGACTACAGATTCCTCCGCTGAACCCGCAACTTCCTGACTGTAGCGACGACGCAACCACGTCACCGGACTCAGCAGCACACTGGCCGCATCGCAGGCCCGCAGCAATCGGAATTCTGCACTTCCGAATCGTCGCACTTCACTGATGTCCCGGTAAACACGCCATAAGTCTTCGTGATGTGCCCCGTACCAGCTCCGCATCAGTCGCGTCAGATCCAGCACGACGTGATCCGTGGCCGCTGCATTCCAGTCAATCACCCCCGAGATGCGGCCTTCGTGAAACAGAACATGCGGTCGCCACAGATCCCGCAAAACCGGCTGCAATGCCACCTCTTCTGAGACAGCCGCCGACAACAGCGTCTGCAGTCGCCGCAAACCGCTCCGCAGACACACACACATTCGCTCCGCGGCCGGACCAAATCTGCGATCAGGATCCCGGTTCGCCCCCGCTTCCAGTCCGGTCAGCAGACCCGCCTGCAACTCCATGACAATCCGCAATCTGCGTTCAACGCCCGGTGAAACACCCCTTCGCACAGCCAGCACCGACGTTAAGTCTCCACGCTGACCCGCTTCTCGACCAAGGCGATGAATCTGTTCCAGGACCCGCATCGTCGCCGTTAGCTCAGCATCCGACGGAAGCCCCGCAATGAATTCCCCGGGCATCCATGGTTCCAGCTGCCAGACGCCTCCCAGCCCCCGCACCAGATAATCCTGACATCGATTACTCAGAGCTTCCGCGTCACCGCTGTCCCGCATCGGTTTCAGAGGTACCGGGACACACGTCACACCACAATCACCAACCAGTGACATCCATCGGCAGATGGCGTTGCGACGTATCCACTCCGACTCGTCCACCAGCTCCGTCCGCCGCACGGCAAAACACTGCGACTGATCCGTCTCCACTTTCCAGACACCGGCACCGCTGAATCCCCCCGCCACACGCACCGCTCTGCGAATGTGCACCCCCCAAACCCGCGCGATCCACTGCAACTCTTCCGCCGTCATCTCCCGACCGCCCCTCAACAGAATGCTCCATCCGAACGATCCAGACGAAACATCACCAGCCTCGTTCCTGTATGCCTGATCATACGCAGAATTCTCGCAGAACCCCCGCAACAACAGCAATTCATCAGGCCTTCAAAGTCGTCACTCCGCGATCACGTGCGGTGGTCAATTCTCTCCGGAGTCAAGGACATTCCATTCCGATTCTGCTAGGATTCTTTGCACACCTTTTCCACCTTTCGACCACGGTGCCCTATGCCGATTCAGTTCCGCTGCAGGTATTGTCGCCAACTGCTCGGAATTTCCCGTTCCCGAGCCGGCTCGGCGGTGGACTGCCCCGCCTGCGGCCGTTCCCTCCGTGTCCCTCACGAACACGGCAACTCTCCGGAACCGGCTGCAGATCTGCCCGCGGCAGACCCCACGCTCCTGAACGCACTGGAAATCCTCGCCGCCTCCTCCTCGTCGGCTCCTACACTCTCCGCACCTGTGTCAACTCCAGCTGCTATCCCGGCGCCACAATTGACTGCTCGCGCCGCCAGGCGTCCCGGCACAACGTCTTTACCAGAGTCACCGTCCGCCATCGCGCAGCCCACGGCTCTGGAACTGCTCGCACAACTGCCCGTCAGCCCCGTTCCTGTCGACGCAGAGCAGTCCCTGCAGCCGCTCATCCTCGCCAATCCGGAATCGGATTCCGACGCTCAGCCCACCCCCGATCAGCTCTCGCCCTCATCAGCCAAAATTCCCAGTGCCGCGGTTGATCCATCCCTGTCCGCTCTCGCCGAAATCGCTCTTCCCGCTAACCCGTCCACACACGTTGGTAACCAGCCACGCAGTTCAGCACCTGGCCGCCGTCTGATAAACATTCTCGGCAGCCTGCTGCTGGCCTGCACGGCCTTTGCGGCCGGCTACGCGTTCCAATCACCAACCTTCCCACCCGAAAACACTTCCGACCAGTCACCTGTCACACGTCCCGAGAACTCAACAGCCCCCAGTCTTCCTCCGGCCGCCGAGCAATCACCACGTCCGGCGCTCACGGGAAAAATCTACTTCCGGGATCCATCCGGAGAATCTCGCCCGGACGCTGGCGCTCTGCTGATCCTCGTTCCGCGAATCAATTCCTCAACGCTGAAGCTGGACCCCCGGCCGCTGCGCGAAGCTCCGGACAGTACCGCCCACAAGGCACTCGCCGCCGCACTGGCCGTCCTGCAGGTCTCGTTCACCACCGCCGATGCGTCCGGCAACTACTCCCTCCCAACTCCCGATGAACCCAGTCTGCAGCTGATCGCCATCTCAAAACATCAACTCAGAAATCCCGACATCCCTCTCAGTGATTCCGTCCGCAATACCATCGAGGCCTGGTTCGACTCTGCTCCCCACCTGACCGGCAAACTGGCGACCAGCGTCCACCCGCTGCAGATCCGTGACACAACCGCTGTCGAAGCGCCAGTGATCACCTTCGACAGGCCATAGGCTGGCGTTCAATGGTGTTCAGAAACGGGTTCAGGAACCCGAGAGTGACAAGGCCCCTGCCTCGGCCGCGCATTCAGCACGCCACGCATTTGGAACGCCACGCATTTGGGAGGGCATATATTTGGGAGGGCGCGGCTCCTGCCAAGCCGCAAACCACTGAACGCCCTCTTTTCTGAACGCCTCTATCCCCCATACGAACTGTAACGGCGCACTCCCCGGGAAAATGTCCACCGGTTCAACATCCACAGACCCACAATCCAGGTCAGCTGAATCAACAGCTCTCTTGGCAAATCCGCCATCGCGACTTTGCCCAGCATAATCGCCGCTGGAGTGTACGCGAGGTAGCGAAAGGGCAGATAATCCACGAAGGGAATCCAGGACGACAGCAATTCCAGCGGGATCATGTGCCCGGACAGAAAATAGCTCAGCATCATGTAAATGAAGATCAGCGAGCTCACTTCCAGAAACCAGAATGCCACAAGGCCAATCCATGCCTCGATCAGAAAACCGATCGCAAAACTCATCAGCAGCGAACAGACAAAGGCTGCCGTCACCGGCCACTCCGGCCACCCCGAAAAATAGTCCCGACACAGCCAGAACAGCAGTGTAAACGGCCCCACCGCGACCGCGTAATACACCAGCTTGTGCGCCACCCGGTGCCAGAACAAATGATCCAGCATGTCCACCGGCTGAATCAGATACTTTCGCACCGAACCATCCGCGATCGAACCGGCAATCCCGGTCGACAGTCCGGGCATACTTGAAAAGGCCCGCGCCAGCATGACCAGCAGATAGTACGACACCATTTCCCCGAAATTGTAACCCCTCAGACGACGCGCTTCGTCATGCTGAAAAATGGCACTCCACAGAAATATCTGAGTTACGATCGGCAGGAATCTCACCAGCGTCGAAAAGGCAAAGTCGCCCCGATACACCAGCCGCTCTTCAATCGCCGTCCTCAGGATCAGCCACTTCAGCCGCACACGGGCAAAAAACTCTTCGGTCAGCGTCAACTCCGGCAAACTCATGACACCGCTCCGGCCGGACCGCTTTCAGTGTCCCCACTCAGGGAAAACAACTCCGCGATCACGTCCTCCAGAGGTCGCTCCATCACACTGATATCGTCCACTGAATGCGCTGCCAGAATGCTGGCCAGGCACTCCGAGACCCGCTGCTTCTCCACCTGCAGCCGAACCCTCGGAAATCGAGTCTCCAGAATTTCGCCATACCGCGAAAGATCCGTCGGGACAGGATTTCCTGAAAACTGCAGCTCAATAATCTTGTGACGACTGAATCGGTCAATGATTGCCGCCAGCGGGCCGTCGTGAATCACTATCCCCTTGTTGATCACAATCGCCCGCTCACACAACGCTTCCACATCCTTCATGTAGTGACTCGTCAGAATCACCGTAATCTTCTGCTCACGCTGGTAATACCGCAGAAACTCCTGCACCCGCCGCTGACTGACGACGTCCAGCCCAATCGTGGGTTCATCCAGAAACAGCACTTCCGGACGATGCAGCAACGCCGCAATCAATTCCATCCGCATGCGCTCGCCCAGCGACAACTCACGCACCGGGCGCATCATCAGGCGACGAACGTCCAGCAACTCCGTCAACTCGTCCAGCCGACGCTGATACTCCTCAGCCGGAATCCGGTAAATCTCCCGGTGCAGCCGAAAGGACTCCTGCGCCGGCAGGTCCCACCACAACTGCTCTTTCTGACCCGTGACCAGCGAAAAACGCCGCCGGTAAGCATCCTCTCGCTCCCACGGCACGTGGCCCAGCACCGTCGCCGTGCCGGATGTCGGCACCACCAGTCCCGACAACAATTTCAGAGTCGTCGTTTTTCCCGCCCCATTCGGGCCCAGAAACGCCACCATCTCACCCGCGTCAATCCGGAAACTCACATGACGCACCGCACTGACGGTTTCGTATTCACGATGAAACAGGCCGCGCACCGAGGCCCATACGCCCTCCTGCTTGCGGTAAACCCGGTACTGCCGACATAGATCCTGAACTTCGATTGCTGCCATGCGTCAGATCGTAATCAACCCGCACTCGCCCCGCAATTGTCCCTCACAACCCTCGCTCGTTCACTCCCGACTCCGGATTTGCGGCTTGGCGGGAGCCTCGCCCCGTTCTGGTTTGTGGAATCGACAGCACCCGCGCGGCCAACTCCTCCACACTTTCCTCGCCGGTCACGCGGATTCCCGTACACTCCCCCAGACTTCGAAACCACGTGTACTGCCGCTTCGCAAACTGACACGTCAACGTCCGAATCTGCGCGACCGCGGCCTCCAGAGTCGTCTCGCCACGCAGGTGTCCAGCCAACTCCCGATAACCCAGCGCCTGCCCCGCCGTTCGCCCCGGTCCCGGAGTCCGTTCAAACAACGTCCGCGTCTCGTCCAGCCAGCCCAGCCTCATCATCACATCCACACGCTGGCCGATCCGCTCCCGTAACCAGTCTCGCTCCGGATCCAGCCACACTGCCAGTCGCGCCGCCATGCCCCCGGCTCGAACCCCATGCTGCTGTCCCGCCGAAATCGGTCGCCCCGTCAGCTCAAAGACCTCGATCGCCCGAATAATCCGCCGCATGTCGTTCGGATGCAGCCGCGCCGCCGCTGCCGGATCCATCTCCCGCAACGTCGCATGCAACCATTCCGGTCCATGCTCCCGAGCACGCTGCTCCCACAATCGACGCAGTTCCCAGTCCGCTTCCGGACCCGCTGTCATCCCCCGCAACATCGCTCGCAGATACAGCCCCGTTCCACCCACGATCAATGGAATCCGGCCTCGCTCGAGTATCCCCTCGATCGCAACGGCCGACTGCCGGAGATACTCAGCAACCGAAAACTCTTCTTCCGGATCAACCACGTCCAGCATGTGGTGCGGCACACGTTCACAATCCGCCCGCGTCGGCTTTGCCGTGCCGATGTCCATCCCGCGATAGACCGTCATCGAATCCAGCGCCACAATTTCCCCGCCCAGCCGCTCCGCCAGCAGCATGGCCAGGGCTGATTTCCCGGAAGCCGTCGGGCCGGCAAGAATAATGCTTTGACTCAGCAGTTCAGCAGGAAAGTTCATAGCGTCGCTGTTACAGGGTGCGTAAGGTCGTCTCAAATGTCAGCATCCTGGCAGATCAGACATTCGCTGTCGCTATCGCCTTGCTGGCCCTCAGCACGTCAGCCGTTTTGATCGCTTCGATCTGACCGCATCGCAGCCACGCTTGTCCAGCAACGGTCCTTCAGCAGCGATCCTTCTGCATCGCTCAGACAGGTCGGCTGCGCGCGTCCCGGTCCGGCCCCGGTGATACCAAACCACGCCCCAACTCGGCCGGCAGACGCACACCCTTCTCCCGCACTTCCCGCGGCTCTGCATTCAACGCCGGTCGGCAGTAGGGACAACGTTCGGTGTAGATGATACAACCACACTGAGAACACTCGTGCGGTCCATGACGGTGCAGCGCTTCACGCACGGTCTGCCACCACGCAATCCTCATCATCGCCAGAAACACCAGCACAGACAGCATCCACGACCACGGCGAGGGACCGAAGGCAATAATCGCCGCCCCCAACGCCAGCCCACTGGCTCCGCACATCAGGTATGGCCAGAGTTTCCGGAGAAACTCACCACCTCGATCCGATCCGATCTCAGCACTCCACAGTCGCCGCAGTGATTCCCGACGCAGACGACGAATCGAATCCACCTCGTCACTCTTCACAGCAATCAGCAGACGCTCGATGTTGTCCATGATCCGGTAGGTGTCCGGCTCTGTAAAATCCTGCTGATGAGCCCACCGGTTTCGGTATTCCCGCAATTCACTGACCAGACTACGCTCAACGAATGTAAGATCATGACGAAAAACGTCGTTCCAGTGATCCCACATGAACACCAGCAGTGACAATGCATCCCAGGTGGCCACACTGCCACGCGAGGCCTCGGCGTCCAGAAGCATATGCACCGGCGCTCGGTCTGCAACATACTGTCGCAGCCCTTTCGCCAGCACATCCAAGCCTCTGGAAACACGGTCTCGCACAAATCCCTCACTCAGTCAGTGCCCATCCCCTCGACAGGCGCACCCCGCAGCAGGAAATCATCTGCCGCGTTCCGACAGGGTTGCCTCACGGAAACATTCCACACACTCTCTCACGTCCACCAACCACAAAAGTAACAGGCAGAATCCGGAAATCCTCTACAATTTACCCCAAACTCACACCTCCCCAATTTCAAAATGAGACCTTTGACGGTCGTAACGAGTTGTTTCCATTTCAGCACAGCTCTGCGTGAAACAACATCTTCCCGTTCCACCTTTGACGTCCTGCATCTGAGAATCAGTTGCCGGGGTACGCCTCTAACAGCAGAATTCTCGTTTGACACGCCATCCCGCTCCCAACATGACCGCGAATCAGCCTGTGAATCAGCCCTATTCAGAAGACGATCTTCGCATGATGCGTCTGCAGGAGGGCGATGCTGCCGTTTTTCAACAAATCGTGGAAACATGGCAACAACCGCTCTTCCGGTTCTTTCTGCGCAACACACGGGATTACTCATTGTCCGAAGATCTGGTCCAGGAAACCCTGCTGCGACTCTTTCGCAACAGCTGGGACTATCTGCCCCGCGGACTCTTCCGCGGTTTTCTGTTCCGCATCGCCACCAATCTGCTGATCGATCACTGCCGCCGCAGAACTCATGATGTCCTGCTCCACGCCCTCAGATCCTCCCAGCTTCACACAGATCTCGATACTCCTGACCTCATCGAACAACTTCCCGCAGCGGAACGATCCGCCTGCACAACAGCCTCAGATCGAGAAACAGAATCACTCGTTCTCGAACTCCTTCAGGAACTCCCGGAAGAACAGCGAGTCACCTTCCTGCTCCAGCATTACGATGCTCTCTCCCTGGAAGAAATCGCTGATGCCACCGCAACCTCTGTCCCTACCGCCAAGGGACGCCTGCGACTGGCTCGGGAAAAACTCCGCAACCTGCTGGCCTGCCGCGGTGTGAATTTCGAATCCTCAGGATAAGACGTCGCCCGGCAGCGAAACTCTCACTTCTGCTCCGCAGGATCCGCAACCACAACGTCCCCTGCCAACAACCCAACGCCGGTCTCTCCATTCGTCCGGCTGTCTCACTCCACCGGAATACCATCATGCCTCACTTCAGCCGCCTGACCGATATCATCACCTGCAACCTGACGGAAATCCTCAGCCACGCAGCGGATCCGGAATTCATCCTCCGCGAAATCCTGACGGAAATGCAGGAAGGTCTGCAGGCCTGTGCCCGCAATCTGCAAACCAGCCTCGCCTCACAGCAACGTCTCGAACAGGAAATCAGCTCCTGCCAAATCCAGAGCTCTGAATGGAAATCCAAAGCCCGACAGGCACTCCTCGATGCCCACGAAGAATCCGCCAGACAGGCTCTGCAGCGGTCCATCGAATTCGAAGACCTCATCGCCGGTCTCCGCCCGGAACTGGAGGCCGCTACGTCCAACTCCCGCAATATGACCCGTATCCGCAAAGCCCTTGATGCCCGCTATGCCGAAGCACTCCGGACACTCCAGACGCTCACTGATTCCACTCACCCGTTCACTTCATCGACAGAGCCCACCGGACACCAACTTCCCCTGTCACCAGGTTCGTCACCGGATTCTCTCGAACTGCAACTTGAAGCTCTCCGAAAGGATCTCCGGACTCCCCCGAATCCGACCACACCTCGCCACGACCCCGCAGGCCCCACACCATGACAACTGAAGACTCAGCAACCGATCCAGCTGCCACCAGCCTGATTGTCTGCTGGACGGCATTTCCAGAGACTCCTCCATTCCTGCCATCCCCGGACTCGCCCAATCTGCCCCTGACAACGGCACTCCGCAGCAGCACCCCCGGCCTCCTGCTGACCACTTCGAATACGGTTCTCGCATGGGCCAGCGTCAGCTGTGATAACTCCTGCCTCATCCTCTCACAACCAACGTTCCACCACGCGCTCAGCCCCGTAGCTCAGTCGGTCTGTTTCAGTCGTCTGCTCTCGTTCGCGGAAACGGAAGCTGCGCAGGCCCGTCTGCTCAACACCTGCCTGCTGCTCAACACGGACGACACCCCGGAACTCAGACTCACCCGAGCCCACCTACGCACAGCCGGATTTCACCACTCCACAAGTCTCTCAGAATTCCGCTGCAGCGGTTCCGCCAACTCCAGCCTGGCGCCCGCCAATAACGCCATCTTGGAACTGATCACTGCAGACATCCCGCAGGACCCATGCTCTCACCAGCAACTGCTCGATCTGCTCCACGAGATCCTCACCGATTCCCGGGAGCTGACACACTTGCCCACGCCAGCGCCCCACCAACTCCTGCAGAACTGGATCCAGCAAAACGCCCGACTCCTCGTCGCCAGAGATCAGGATGGCCGCCCTGTCGCCCTCTGCAGCGTCCTCAACGAAGCAACTCCGTCTGGCCAGCAGCAAACTCAGCCATCCGGGCTGCATATCGCCTTCCTCGGAGTCCATCCTCGCTGTCGTCGCCAGGGTATCGCCTCACAACTGATCAGAGAACTTCAATCCGGTCGCCGCCGGATGTTCAACACACAGGTCACCCCCTCGTCCACACTCGCACCTGCGGACACACCTGGGACACAGCCGCTCGCGGTGCATGTGGATGAATCGAATCGGCCTGCCGTCCTGCTCTATCAGCAACTGGGCTTCCTGCGTCTGATCACCATGGAACTCTGGACACGCCCATGAATCCGGCTCACTGGGCCGCAACACTTCGGCTTTCCACCTTCTCCGTCTGCACAGACACAGCAGACGGGCCGCAGTGAGGTCCCGCAAGCGATAATTCCGCCGGCTGAAATCGCAGCGTCCGCGCTTTCACCAGAGTCTGCGCGGTTCGCACTGCCTGCACCGTGGAACGAACAGCCGTACGTCGCCCCGGTAATGCCAGCAGCGATACAGCTCGACAACACCCTGAGGCCACAAAGACCAGCAGATACCCATCAAAACTGCGATTGAACCGATTCAGGATCAAAGCCCCCAGCAGCGTTCCGAGAACCATGGCGGCCGAGTTCCCTACGTTGTAAATCGTCAGCACCGCGATCCGTCGCTCCACCGGGATCTGACGAAAGAACTGCAGCAGCATCGCCAGCTCATAACATCCCCACACCAGACCACTCAGAATCTGCAGGCATCCCAGAAACCACAGTTCCTGCGACACAAACCACAGAGCACTGATCGGCACAATCCCCAGACTTCCAACCCACAACAACCGATCCGAGCCAAAACGATTCGCAAATCGACCCGCCCAGGGCAGTGACAACATCTTGCCCACAAACCCCAGCGACAGCAGGCCCATGTATTCCACCCATGACAACTTCAGTATCCGCAGCATGAAGGGATTGAAATACGGTCCGGAAATATGCACTGCCGTCTGCACCAGCATCAGAAACAGGACCAATCGACCCGCCGTGCCCGTGCGAAACAGGCCGCGTCGTGATGCCCAGAGTCTCAGCAGCAACGAGACACGCGGGACCGGAATACTGTCCGCCTCACGCTCGTCCCGATTGGCCATCCGCACCTGCGTCTGCCGTGCCAGCATGGCTGCAGACACAAACCGCCCCGCAGCCCCCACACCAAACAACAGCGAAAATGCCAGCACGTTCCAGGGTGTTTCCACGGACCAGCGCAACACCAGCCCACCACTCACCAGCCCCAGCAGCACCCCCACATGACACAAGCGACTTCGACGCGCAAAGAAACCACTGCGAATCCGCTTCGGCACCAGCTTCTCGGCCCACAGATTCCACGCCGGGCCCGTCGCCAATCCAGCAGCCCAGTACAGAGTCGCCGGAAGGAAAACCATCCACGCCCCTGCTCCGTCACTTAACGCCAACACCATCAACATCAGCACACTCAGTGACTGCACCAGCGCCGCCGTCACCACAAACCGACGGTAACACCCAAACCACTGCAAGGCCGCTGGCGCTGCCAGCTGCAACACGCTTCCCAGCAGAACCGGCAATGTCGCTATCAACGCGGCATTCAGTTCCCCGAATCCACGCGCCAACATGAAGGCCGGCAGATACGTCTCCGCAATGCCCACCATGACACTGAAGGAAAAACCGTCCGCGTTCATTGCCGTCAGATTGCGCCGCAACGCTCGACGACTTGGAACATTTCCACCCTGCATGATCATGAAACAACAACTGCCCTGAAATGCCTTATTGGTCCTCAGATGCCACACGAGCTTCGATTCCGCCCGCTGACACCCACGACCAATCCCGTCCCTCTGCCTGACCCCTGCGGCCCCGCACCTGTGTCTCGCCTCGGCCGACAAAGAACACGCACAAGTCCTCGCGCTGCCGGACAAACCCCTCGACACCGCACGCGAAGAATCTCAGACTGCCCGGCCGCCGTACCAAGCCCGTTTCGTACCGAATGGCAAAATACCCGGCAAGCAGAATTCCCCGGGATTCCGCCCGTTCTCCAGGCCCACCGGCCCCAGCCAAACCCGCCAACGGCAGATTCCTGCAGATTCCCGGACCATCAGAACAGTTCCGCCTTTTCCCGCGACCTGACAGTTCCGCTCTCAGCGATCCTCCAGCACAGAATCACCCAAGCCAACGCCCCATTCCACGGCCGGAAATGAACGGTCAGAAACCCTGCACCATCGCACCCCCGACGGCACACGGCCTCCCTTCGCCCACGCAGGGGAAAGGGTCAGGGTTAAGGGGGCTGAAGCCACGCCCTCGTTTTGAGAACTCACCGCGACGCAGATCAATCCCCCACGCCTTCAGGCGCTGCAGGTTCCACGGACAGGTGAATCTCCCGTTCCTGACTTCGCACAGGAACCCCCACGTGGATTGGAAGCAGCACGGATCCATATTTGCCGTCGCAACTCGCAACTCGCAACTCACGCCGCTCAGCGGCCACGCTCTTTCACCGTTGCCACTCCGGATTTGCTCGACAAGTTGGTCCCACCACCAAAACTGCCCAGCATCAAACTCACCAGCCGCCGGTCGTCTTCATGGACCAACACACCTAAACCATCAACTTCCGAAAAACTTTCTCGCATGCTGGATAACATGGCCCCCCAGGAGTCACTCCCGGGACTCAGTGCGTTCCGGTCCACCCGTTGCCGATAAAACTCCCGCGATTGCTCCGCGTCATGCGCATAACTCCACAATTCATAGCGCTTCATCAATGGAGCACACAGAATGTCCGACCACATCTCCGCCTCACGCCGAATATGCTCGATCCGCAGCACATGCTCCAATCCCAGCACGTCGTCACTGCGAAAAACATCCATGGCACGACGACGGACCGCCTGATGCCCCAGAAAGACATTTGACGCCAGAGCTTCCGTGTCGTTCTCGCCACGAAATCGATCCTGCGCCACCAGCAACAGACTCCACACTCGCGTCAGAATCTCATTCACCAGCACCTGCTCAGCCACAATCCGCATGCATGGCAGTCGGCCCAGAGACGAATACCGAAAATCAGCATCTGCCGGCACGCATCCCCGATCCAGATCATCCAGAACCCGCATCCAGCGATTGAATCGATTGCGACTCAGGACGTAATAGTCACCAATCACCTGAACAGGAAGTGGAGACCACTGCTCCACAAAGCTCTGGCCATGGGCAGCCAATAAGGCCGCAATTTCCGGTAGGCAGGAGAGTTTCAAGACTTTGTTCCGGGCAAAAGACGCTGCGTTGCAGGAATACAACATCACCAACGACAGTTCTTCAGGGAGCAAAGACAATGCCCTTGCATACCAAAAAGCCGGAATATGTCATTTTTTGCAGCCCAGCCCTCGGTTTTACCTCAAACCAAACTGCCCCTCACACAATCGCTGGCCACCGATGATTGAATACCTCGACGCTTTGTAAACTGCTCCTGCGACACCCCTGCACGCATGTCGCCCTTTTCCAACAACCCCAATGATGCTTCCACGCACCCCGCATGATGCAAAAAAACAACACCGACAACCGACAACCGACAACCGACAACCGACAACCGACAACCGACAACCGACAACCGACAACCGACAACCGACAACTGACAACTGACAACTGACAACTGACAACTGACACACCATCAACAAAAAAGGCAACCCCTCCGGGTTGCCTTCTCTGTTGTCTCTCTCAAATCGTCGCGTGCGTTTCACGGACCAAAGAACTCATCATAAAATCGCTCCGCAAGCACCAGAACCAATGGATTGATCCAGGTGTCGTTCAGGATCACGTCGTCCTCCACCAGCGGCGATTCATCGACAGGAATATCGTTCCAGACAAACGTGTCACCACTTGTGGAATCACCAGTGGATCCGGTTGAACCATCCGTCAGCGGGCCCTCGTCGTCACTGACCACCGCCGCCGTCACCTGATAGCTCACCGGGTTCACGTTGGCCGCGTCCTGCGACAATGTTGTCGCGATAATCACGTAGTCGCCTTCCTGCAACCACACAAACGCCGTGGAACTGGTGCCGCCAATCGCAACAATCGTCTGCACGACACTCTGAGTCCGTACGTCAACGAGTGTCACCTGGCTGGCCTGCCCCACAGTGGCAACCGTGGACAAGTCAATTCGAAACAACTGCGACTTCGCCGAGGTCAGCAACGAATAATCCATCTCACCCGGCCGGGCAACCCCACCAAACAAGGGCACCATGTCGGCCACCACTGTGGCTACATCCACCGTCAGCACGTAGTTTCCAGTTGAAACCGCAGCCTCGCTGCGTCCCCGAATACCCACCACATAGGTCTCGCCGGGAACCGGATTAACAACCTGAATACTCTGCCGACCCGTGGCCAGCACAGTCAGCTTCGATGCCACACGATCGCCACGCGAGTTCATGACCACAACGTCAAAACTCCCCGGCGCGCTCCCCAGTGGACTCAGGTCCACATTCAGCCCGCCCAGAGTTCCTGATGGGGCTGTAAAGCGGAAGAAGTCCCGATCCCCTGCAGCTGAAATGGTCCCCACGGCCTCATAACGACTGCCGGTCGAAAATCCCGGTACCGTCGACAGCACCGTCGCGCTCGTCAACGTGTCGTTCGTACCACTCTCAACCTCAAACGCCGTCTGAGCAAACAAGTGGTCCACAGCAACCAGATCGGCGTCCGCCAGGCGACGTTTTCCCGAGTACACTGCCGAATCGTGACTCTTGCCCACCGTCGGCGCAATCTGGCTGGCACTGCGATAGTCAATGTCCAGTTCGTAGTCCCCCACCACAAAGTCCGATCCATGCACACTGTCGATGCGGATCGTGTACTGCTCGCCCGGATTCAGTCCGTCCAATCCCACGCGAACATTGTTCTGGAAGACACTCGATGCCTGACTGTAACCCACCAATCCGCCTGACGCCTTGCGAATTTCCAACCCACCCTCCAGCAGACTGATTCCCGCGGCCCACAACGTAATCGTGGCTCTCGTCTGACCCGGCATCGCTGTGAACGTGTAGTAGTCCACGTCCGTCTTTGTGTTCAGGCTCCCACGCGTCACAACACGTTCTGCGGCCCCCATGACAATCGAAGTCGCATTTTCCCGAGTATCTTTCACACTGGCTTCGTAGATGTCCTGACGAGCCCCGTACAACGCCCGAATCTTACCGACGTCACCAGCCGTCAGACCCGATTTGGGTCCCGAATAGTTGCTGGACATGGCGTCACTGGGATCTGCACTGTCCGTCAGCCCCAGCGAATTGCCCACTTCATGCAGCATCACCGAAAAGAGATCGACCGAACCAGGCGATACCGGCTTGTTCCCATGCTGTTCTGCAACGGACCACCGGGTGGCAGAATTCAGAAAAATATCGCCCGACCAGGTCCCGGCGTTCACCTGATTAGGAACCGCGGATGCCACGACCTGAGACTGCGGAAAAGCACCAATCCGAATCTCACCAAATCGCGGATCGTTGCTGGCCAGCCCCACCGTCCCAAACGCATCCCCTCGGTCCGGCACCAGCCCGATATTCACGTTGGCCGCTTCTGCCCACTGCTGCACTGCCCGCAAGGCCTCTTTCTGCCACTCTCCCCGAGTCGCCACGGTATCCAGCACCGCGCGCAGCTGATTGCTCTCCGCTCCAATCGGCGTCGAATCAGATGGAAAACTGACACTCAGCGTTCGAGCATCCGCCCAGGCATTCCCATAACTCGTCAACAACTGACGCAGTTCCAGCACTTCGCCAACCTGAACACCGACACCCGCTTTTCCCAACCTCTGACGACGACGGTCACCTGCAGACATGACACACCCCCAACACAAGCTCTGATCGAAAATCCATTCCCCACACAGGGAATTCAAAAAGCGTGCCAATCGCTCCTGGAATCCAACGAGTCAGGCCCGTATTGACGTTACAGGCCAAATTCGCAGAGTCGCCCGCCAGGAAATTCTGAAATACCCAGGATTTC
This sequence comes from uncultured Planctomycetaceae bacterium, assembly GCA_903924405.1. Lineage (GTDB taxonomy): Bacteria > Planctomycetota > Planctomycetia > Planctomycetales > Planctomycetaceae > SXXK01. The sequence continues at coordinate 20,510 of CAIYBH010000066.1, forward strand.
AGGCAAATTGCTACAGGCCTGCCGCATCCTGCCACGTTTCGGTCATCACCTCAGCGAATGCGGCCACCTACCTTAGGCATTCCAATATTCCAGCGGCTATCGTCGGCCATGGCCCCTGATCACCGATTTCCAAAGTCGCAGTTTCTGATCCGCGACGGCTCACGTGACGATATGCCGGAGTCGGCAGCGAAAAATCCCCGCCGGGGGTCGCGTTCACTCCGTTCCACTCTCCCGATGTCTCATCCCTTCACACTCGTCACTCCCACGCTCACTTTTCGCGGTTACGCCCGGCCAGGATTCCCGCCGTCCGGCGAATCATCTGGAAATCCATCAAATGTCGGACCGCCTGAAGGTCGGGGTCCGTGTCCAGCAGGTCCCCGCCATAGCCACCCGCCACTGCCCGCGCCAACCACACCATGGCTTCCTGCTGAGTCCGTGGCTGGTCTTTGGAAATCAACGCCAGAGCACACGCGATCTGAAAGTTGATCTGCGCGGTCCTCAGCTCCGGCAACGCGAGCAGAGTGTCCACGTCCTGCTGCGTTCGCTCCACATCGCCGGCACGGCCATGCAGCACCGCCCGGCCGGATAACGCCTTCTGATATCGCGGACTCTTCTCAATCAGCCGATCCAGCACAGCGATCGATTCCGATTCGCGTTCCAGATGCTCCGACAACACATGCGCCATGTTCTGCAACACCACCGGCACCGGCCCGAACAGACGCTCCGCTTCCTGCAGATCCTTCAGAGCCTCGTCGGGGGCTCCCGGCAGTCGCGCCAACGCCCGGGCATTCCAGTCTTCCGCCGTCACCGGCTCGTTCTGCATCACATACTCCAGATCCCGCTCAGCCTCCTGCAATCGCTGCATTTTTTTCAGCAGCTGCATGCGAGTCAGCCGGATCCGACTGGATTTCGGCTGTAGCCCCACAGCCTTGTTCAGATCTTCCAGTGATTCCTCGTTCCGGCCCTGCTTCTGCCGTGCCTCCGCACGCTGCACATACCCGCCCACAAGCTCCGGATTGCGACGCACCATTTCCGAAAAATCCGCTTCCGCTTCCGCAAACTTTCCCTGCCGCATCAGCGCATAGCCCCGAATCATCCGGGCCGCTTCTACATTTTCCGCCTGACTCAATACGGCCGAAAATGATGCCACCGCCTCCCGATACTGCGATAACTCATACTGACAACGACCACGCAGCATCCAGTAAAATGGCCCCAGCGACTCCACGACCGATGTCCGGCTCAACACGTCCAATGCCTTTTCAGGCTGGTGACGCTCCATCAGCCCCACCGCGTAAAACAACTTTCCATAGGCGTCTGTCGCCGCAGTTTCCAGCCGATCCAACGCGTTCCGCGGAACTGCCGCAGCCCCCGCTCCACCCTGCTCGCTGCCACCCTCGCCAAGTATCTGCCCCAGAACCTGCCCCGCAACACTCTCCCGAACTCGCCCCGGCAGCACGGCATAAACGGCCTGCAGCTCCCGTTTCATCCGGGAATCGGCAACCGTCAAATCAGAAGCCGACTCAGCCTCTTCGTCCCTCTCTGATAACATTTCCAGACTTGCAATCAGCCCCAGTCCCAGCAGACGATCTTCCGCCTCAGATCGCTCTTCGTCACTTAAACGCCCCACAAGCCCCGTCCACGTTTGCTCAAACTTCGCCGCGCCTTCCGACTTCAGAGTCGGAAAGCAGTTCGCCAGAATCATCTCCGGCCGCCGCTCTGCCTGATCTTCCACGAAAATCTTCGAGAACGTGAAGGCCCCGAATGCACGATCCGACATCGTTCGCAGGTTCTGCAGCGATTCCAGCGCCTGCAACCGCCACGTCCGCTCCCTCGCGTTCCATAACCCTATCGCCAGACTACCAATGATGGCGATCGATACGCCGGATATCAGGCCCGCCGAAATCGCCCGCGGATAACGACGCATCATCTTGGGCAGTCGACTGCGAAACCACGGTTCCGTCGCATATTTCAAACTCTGATTCGCAGCCTCACGCTCCAGATCCACCAGCAGTTCCGCAGCGGTCGGGTACACCGAAGCGACGCGGGAGGATAAACAGGCCTGAAGTATCGCCCGCAACCCTTCCGAGGCCACGCTGTTGCGGAACACAGGGCCAGTCTCATGACTCCGCAGTGCAGCTTCCAGATCCTCGGCCGACGAACTTGCCGCAGTAACAAATGGCAATCGCCCCTCCAGCATCTCAAACATAATCACGCCCAGCGCGTGAATGTCGTACTCCGGACGCGCTGGACCCGTCGTCTGCGATTTCAACTGCCGCAACTGCTCAGTCGACATGTAGGGCAGAGTTCCCCCGACCCAGACCTTCGGACGCTTCTCCGTGTTCTGCGAAAGATTGAAGTCGATCAACGCCGGCTCGCCATCGTTACGAATCAACACGTTCGCCGGCTTCAGGTCGCCATGCACCAGCCCCCGCTGATGCGCATGCGACAAGGCACTGGCCATGCGACAGAACATCCACAACGCCAGACGACCCGCGTCCCAGCCCGATAACTGTTCCAGCGGACGAGATTTCGCCTGATGCCATCGCTTCAAAGACTGAGCTACGTCCTCGCCAACCGTGCCCGAGCCGGAAATCCCTTCACGACTGCCACACGCCAGCTTCTCCTGCGCTGCTCGCACCGAAAAATTCAGACTCGCCCCCGTCCGCTCACCGGGCACCCGCACTTCACGCAGCCACCGTGCCATCGTGGTGGCACCACTGTAGGGCATGCACAGAACCCAGCGCCCCTGCACCTCATGACACGAATACAACGGCACGATCCCCGTGTGCTGCAGGCGCGCCAGACGAAACTGCTCCTGCATCGGGCGATCCACAACCTTGACCGCCACATAGCGCCGACCCAGAGAAACCTGCCGCGCCAAATACACTCGACTGAAGGCCCCTTCGCCCAGCAACGAGACCAACTCAAAATCCCCGACTCGGTCCCCACGCACCTCACCCGCAGGCCCCGCCGCGTCCGCCTCCCGAAATCCCGCCTCCGAACTCAGAAACGATGCCGTCGAAGGAAACGCGCCCGCCAGATGCGACTCTCGGGAAAACTGAGTGTCCGCGAGCAATTCCTGAAACCAGCCCTGCGAATCTACCCCGGGAAACATCGACCAGCGCCCAATCGGACACGACTGCCGACGACTCTTCCGCGCTCGGTAATCCTCAAAACAAATCGCCCCAACACTCTGCGGAATCTCACGGAGAAATGGAAATCGTGCCAGGTAACTGGATAACTCGACTTCCACCCCGGCCCCGTAGCGACGGTCAATGTCCACTCGGATCAACTCAACCACCAACTCACTGTCCGATCCCAGGCCAACCGTCGACACAACCTCCTCAATCAGATCGGGACGCGCAGCGCTCCACTCCCGCTCAAATTGCTCGATCGCATCGTCAATGACCACCGCTTTTGACGAAATACCCTTCATCGGATTCGCCAATCTCATCTGGATTTCTAATGTTCGCCCGCTCCGAACGCTCTCCGCGATCTGCCAACGCCCCACTCCGCTGATCTATCACAACACAGACCGCCGGAACCCCGCCCCGCCGCCCGTGCCTCCAGTAGTCAGCCCGATTTCCTTTCCAACTGACCCACCTACTCAAAAACCAGCAGCCGGGTATCTCCTGTCGCGAATTACGCTACCAATCCCGCTAAGGCCAGTCCCGCCAATCAACCCGCCATGAATTCCTGAAATCCCCCCTGGGATATCAAAAAAAGTCTCCTAATCCGGGAGTTCACAGTCTTCCATGAACTTCTCCGACAACTTCTCACGGATCCGCTGCAACGTCCGCTCAACCGTCCGACAACTCCGATCCACTTTTACCCCAATCTCTTCAACAGTGAACCCCTGTACACGCATTGCCACGATTTCTCGTTCGAGCGGTTGCAGGAACTCAATCGCTTCCCCCAGCGAACATTCAAACTGCTGCTCAGAAATCGTGCCGGCAATCTCCTGCGATGACGAGGGCTCGTCGTCATGCTGCACAAACGATGTCGCCGACACACTTCGGTCCCGCGACACTTTTCGCCGCACCTTGTGGATCGCAATCACCGCCAGCAGACTCCACAGAGAATTCCCGGCCGGCGCGTCGTACGATCCCGAGGACACTCCCCGAAACAAGCTCCGAAAGGCACTCTGCACAATGTCGTCCGGTTCATGAGTCCGACGGATCCCCGCCGACATCTGACGGTCCGCCAACCCATGCAGACGGCCCGCATAGCGTCGATACAATTCCGTCGCCGCTGTCTCGTCTCCGTCTTTCAACCGAGCCACCAGCATGCGATCCGTCAGCTCCGTGTCGTCATAGCCCTGTGATGGGTTTTCTGTTCCGCCCGACATGCCTCACCCCGGAAGAATTAACGAACGGATTACCTCCTGCCGTTCAGTAGCAACGCACTCCATGCCATCCCTGAACCATCAACAGCACCACACCTTCGCCGTCCGTAATCGCGTGCCAATTGCACGGCGCACGATCAGCCTGACGACACTGACAAGACTGCGTCCGATCGCACGCATTCCCATCGCTCACTCAGACAGCAATGAGCCCCAGCCGACGATCTTACCAATCGCCTTTTCCGTTTGCACAGTCAACCAGTCCGGACCAGGCAGGTTTCCGTTTCGAGGGCACCACGGCGTCAACGCAGCAACCACATGCGCAATTTCACCCGGGCACCACACCCCTGACTACCGAAAGCTACGCGAATTCCCGGATCAAAACCAGAAAACTTCGCCGCCAGGCGGCACAAACATCGCCGCAGTCACGTCATCCCTACGCACTTCCACCCGTTTCGGCCCACTGTCCCCCCCGAAAACTCCTCCCCCGCAATCCCATGAATTCCCTCGCACACTCACATGGCCAGAGCGTCCCGCCAGATTGCCGGTGACCGCCGTTATTCTTTCCCGGCTCGCACTTCCCCCAGCCAGGCTCCCGATAAATCCAGTCGATACATCAGCTGATTGTAGTTGTAGCGCGGTGTCGCCGGAGACTGCGTAAAGGTATTCGTATACGTCCCTTCGAAATACAGAACTCGCCCCCCCAGTTCATCGAACTCCGCGTGGTGACACGGATTGTAGAAACTCTGCCCGGGGTGAGTCGCTATTTTGATCGCCCGCCGAAAGGGTCCCTGCGCTGTTTCCGCCTCTGCATAGTACACTTCGCCCAGATACGACGGACTGTCCTTCTCCCACGCTTCGGCGTTCGCAATCATGACCCATTTTTTTCGCCACGCGTTCCAGGACACCGTCCCCGCGTGCATCAGCACCCGCTGACCAGGTCGCCCTGCATCCTCCGGAAAAAAACACAATTCCTCCGGTCGAATCCGGCCCGCTTTCAGCCACCGCTGCTCGTCACGCTGAGTCACCGGGGGCGCTTTCTTCCAACCCCAGATCAAGGCCCCGCTGCCGTCCCGCTCCAACTCCTCCTCGCGACCTGCGCTACCCTCACCCCCTGCAGTCTGACGCACACACGTCCACGACTCATAAGATTCACGATCCTGCAGCGCTGTCAACGTCGCCGGCACTCGGGTGATCAGAAAGGGGTTACCAAAGTACAGGTAGGGCTCCCCACCATCTTCGTGCAGTACCGGATGCCCCGCTAATTGCCGCCACGTTTCCTCCAGAGGCAGAGTCTCCAGGACCTCAAACATCTCCCGCGCATCATTCCAGACCATGTGCCCCTGTTCCAGTGGTTCCGACAGGCCACGACGTCGCGAATACTGACAGACCATCCGCAGCTCTCCACGATCGTCACGAACCACCGAAACCCCCTGAATCCAAACCACTCCCTCCCTGTTCGCAACCTCCACCATCGCCCGCGCAAAACCATTCTCTCCCACGAAGTAACGCAACCCCGGATCTCGCCCGGGATCCATTCCAGCCGCCCCCGGCAGACCACTCACAGCA
>CAIYBH010000067.1 GCA_903924405.1 uncultured Planctomycetaceae bacterium
ACAGTCTATCGATGGATGGCCCCCGAGTTGATGGCCCCGATTTCTTCCCGATTTCGTTGCGTTTGTGTGTTTCAGGGAGGGCGAGGTTCCACCCGAGCCGCAAACCTGGGTGCGACTGATGGGCTTTGGGTTTGGGAACCACGGAGGGGGAGGCGCGAGGGGGGGATGAAGGATGAGGGATGAGGGATGAGGGATGAGGGATGAGGGATGAAGGCCGCAAAACTGCCTTGCGTTCAGCGGCGGGAGCCGCGGCAGGATGTAGCTGCGGGCGTGAGCCCGCAGTACAGGGGTGCCCCATTACCCGATAAGCCGCGAAGCGGCGACAGGAGGGTTCTGCTGTTGCCGTTTCATGGCTGGTGTGATGCTTATCGGGCGTGGGGAGTGAAGGGTGAAGGGTGAAGGGTGAAGGGTTTAGGGGTTTGCGGCTCAGGTGGAACTTCGCCCTCCCGGTGAATTGCCCGCCCGGTGCGGGGGGGGGCGGGTTAGGGGTGGAGGATGATTTTGGTGTCGAGGACTTCCACGGATTGGACGTGGTCTTTGAGTAGTGCCGGGAAGAATTCACTGCCGGGGAGTTTGCGGGAGGCTTGATCAAGCGGGATCAGGGTTTTCAGTCGCTTCTGAATCTCCGGGGTCGTTTCACCTGGGATTTCAATCGGGACTCCGTTGCTGCGGAAGGATTCTACAACAGCGGCCAGGGTGGCGCGTTCGGCTTTCAGTTGAAACAGGCGCGTCCGCAGGGAATCGGTGAGCGGTTTGGTGTTCAGTGCGGTGGAGTCTGACCCGGCGGTGCTGTCTGCGGTCAATGACCGAAATTCCGCGTGAGTCGCGAGGTCGGCGGTGAAGGTGGCTGAGGACGTGGCCCAGCGGACCTGCAGGTCAGGATGGCGACGGTTCCATTCTGCGGTGACGGCGGATTTGTCGCGGCTGGCGACGGCATGACGCAGTTCGCAGGGCGGGGCTGCACTGATGGGGGTGATGGTGATGCGAGGACTGTCTGGATCAGCGACGGGGTACAGGTCAAACTGAATCAGCACAAGGCAGGCCAGTTCGAGGAATGTCATGCGCGGCAGTTCGGCGGCATTCCAGACGTCGTGCGGGATGGCCTGAGGATTGTCGATGCGGATTCCGGATTCTGTGGCGGCAGCGGTGAGGATGTCGCGAGGAGTCGCCAGTTGTTTCCAGGACACGGGCAGCAATCGCGTGGGGTGTCCGCCGGGACTCGGGGCCAGGCGCTTCCAACGGGCTTGCTGCGCTTCAGAAAGCTCAAGCAGCACGGGTAGCAGGCGGACGGAAGGAGCGGGTCCCAGCAGCACATAGTGTTCTGTGGGGACGACGGTGCTGTCCGGGAGTTTGGCGGCGAGGTGTCGCAGCACATCGAGTCGGGAGACGAAGCCGGTGTCGGCAGAGACGGGTGTGCGTGGATTGATGCGGCGATCGCGAAGGATGGTGATTCCGGACTGGGCCTGGAGGTCGGCGAGCTGCGTGCCGATGGGCACGTTGCGGGTGGACCAGCTGATTTTTTCGGCGAGCGACTGTTGCAGGCGTTTACCGGAGATCGGGGTGGGGCGGTCATCTGCGGCGAGGAATGACGGGATGATCAGGGGGACCAGCAGTGCGAGCCTGCGGAGGGTGACCTGAAGAGAGCGGATGGTTGGGGTCATGGCCGAGCTGGTGTCCACGGGGTTGAAATCGGCTGCGCGGAGCAGGGCCACGGTGCAGCAGGATCCGTCGGTCCCGAAAACGCTGGATTTTAACACCCGGAAAGATGAGTTTCCATTAGAGACTTGCGGGTTTGGAGTGTAGGATCCTTGGGGGGAGTGGACAGACGAGAACGTGGCGAAAGGCGAAAGGCGGCTCATGAAGCGGACGCACGCAGTCGGAATCGACCTGGGAACGACGTATTCCTGCATTGCCTGGCTGAATGAGCATGGTCAGCCGGTGAGCATTCCGAATCAGGAAGGTGAGTTATCGACGCCGTCCGTGGTGTTCTTCGACGGGGCTCAGCCGATTGTCGGGACAGAAGCGTTGCGGAATGCGATTTCGTCACCGGATCGCGTTGTGCAGCATGCCAAGCGATTCATGGGCGATTCCGGGAAGTACTGGAAGGTGGGGGATACACGTTATTCTCCGGTTCATATTTCCGGGATGATCCTGCGGAAGCTCATCGCAGCCGCTCAGGATCAGATCGGTGAGATTCGGGAAGCGGTGATCACGGTACCGGCGCAGTTCGGGGATGCGCAACGCCATGCGACTCTGCTGGCCGGCCATGCGGCGGGGCTGGAGCGGATTGAGATGATCAACGAGCCGGTGGCGGCGGCATTGTGCCATGTGCTGGGAAAGGAGGGGCTCGCGTTTACAGAACTGGCGGTGGCTGAGCAGTTGCTGGTGTTTGATCTGGGCGGCGGGACACTGGATCTGGCGGTTGTGAAGTATCAGCCGGATGACGTGCGAGTGATTGCGTCGGACGGTGACCTGGAACTTGGAGGGCTCGACTGGACCGAGGTGCTGATCGGCATTGCGGCCGATCGTTTTCTGGCGGAGTTTGGTCAGGACCCGCGTGAGAATCTTGAGAGTCTGCAGTTTCTGACGCTGGAAGCGGAGCAGGCGAAACGCAGTCTGTCGGTGCGTTCGCGCGCGGCGGTGACGGTGCGTCACGGGAATCGGCTGAAGACCTATCAGATTGATCTGGCGGAATTTGAAGCGACGAGTGCTGAGTTGCTGCGGCGTTGCGAAGTGGTGATCCGGCGGATTCTGAAAGACAATCAGCTGGGCTGGGCGCGTGTGGACACGGTGTTGACCACGGGCGGGGCCTCGCGCATGCCGATGGTGCGTGAATTGCTGAAGGGGCTGAGTGGTCGGACGCTGAACACGACGTTGTCGCCGGACCAGTCGATCGCTCATGGTGCCGCGTATTACGCGGGGATGCTGTTGGCCAACCGGCAGTATGTGCAGTCGGTGTTCAGCAGTCAGGCGTCGGAGCGACTGGCGCGGGTGCAGCAGCACAGTGTGAACGCGCGGTCGCTGGGAATCCTGGTGCGGGACGAAGAGACGGGGCAGCGCGTGCCGCACTATCTGATTCCGGCGAATTCGTCCCTGCCGGTTTCGACGACTCATGTGTTTGGTACGGTGGTCTCCGGGCAGACTCGGGTGCACGTGCGGATTGTGGAAAGTGGAGCCGGGAGTGATCGGCCGCCGACGATTCTGGGCGACTGCATCATCACGGGATTGCCCCCGGGATTGCCGGAGGGCACTGAGATTGAGGTCACGATCAGCTATGACCGACAGGCGCGTGTGCATGTGACGGCCTGTGAACCGCTGAGTCAGTGTCGAGCGGAAGTGGAGTTGGTGCGTCTGGACAATCTGAGTTCTGTGCTGGAGCAGAAGCCGCAGGCGGATGCGGGGGTTGAGCGGCGTGGGGCTGCGGACGTGCAGCCGCCGCGGGTGTCTGCTGCGTCGTCGGGGCCAGTGGCAGCCGCGCGTCCGGCTGAGGCGGTGCGGAAGTCGGTGGGCGGAGCGGTTCGGGGCGAGGATGCCAGGGGTCTGGAGGCGCTGCAGGTGCTGTCGGGCTTGAGTGCCGCAGCGGAGCGGGAGGATTCCGCAGGGTTTGGCGACCAGCCGGTGATGTTGTGCAATGAATGTGGGGCAGCGCTGGGGCGCGGGGCTGTGTGTCCGGCCTGTGGGTCGCGTCCGAAACCACCAGCGCGTGGACAGGCGGGCGGAGCGGGAGCCGCAGGCGGAGCGGGACAGAGAGCGGGAGCGGGGGCACCGGCGGGCGCATCACAAAAGGGCGCAGTGAAGGGGGCTGGTGGCCAGCGGAAAGCGGGACTGGCACGATCGGGGGAGCGGGCCGCGACGGACCGTTCCGAAAAGAAGGGGGACCCGAACGAGGTGGAATTCTGGGATCTGCTGGCGGATATGGATGGCCTGTAAGCTGTGGTGGTGACCGAATGGTTCTGGTGGTGAGTGACAGAGCGTGTGGGAGTGCGGCGTGAGCAGTGTGCTGTGGAGTTTGGTGCTGGCGTGTTCGTTGCTGTGGGGTGACGGGGAGCCGGAGCTGTTGCGGGTCAGCGACATCGGGACGGGCTGGGCGCGGACGAAAGTGAACTCGGTGATCTTTCGGCGGAACGCGGTCTGCAGTCACGGCGACCGTCAGGTGGCGGCGTATTATGATGAGTCGGGTCAGGTGATCCTGGCGGAGCGGCGTCATGGGGAATCCCGTTGGCGTCTGGAGCCAACGGGACTGCAGGGGCGGGTGCGGGATGCGCACAACGTGATCAGTCTGGCTCTGGATGGTGTGGGCCAGTTGCACCTGGCCTGGGACCATCACGGGCATCCATTGAAGTACTGTCGTTCGGTGGATTCTGGCGGGCTGAAACTGCGTCCGATGGAAGGGATGACAGGGCGGAATGAAGACCGGGTGACGTATCCGGAATTCTATCGTGATCCGAGTGGGGATCTGTTGTTTTTCTATCGCGATGGTGGTTCGGGCAATGGCAACCTGGTACTGAACCGATATCGGGTGCAGACCGGTCGCTGGGAGCGTCTGCAGGATTCGTTGATTGATGGTGAGGGGCAGAGAAATGCGTACTGGCAGGTGTGTGTCGGGGCCGGTGGCGTTCTGCATGTGTCGTGGGTCTGGCGTGAGACGGCTGATGTGGTGACCAATCACGATGTGGCGTATGCGCGGTCTGACGATGGTGGATTGACGTGGAAGAAATCCACGGGTGAGCCGTATGAATTGCCGATTCGGGAATCGACCGCGGAGTATGCAGCGCGGATTCCGATGAACAGTGAGCTGGCCAATCAGACCAGCATGGCGGAGGACCATCTGGGGCGGCCATGGATCGCGACGTTCTGGCGGAGCGAGCCGGGGGCGGTTCCGCAGTACCGGTTGGTGATGCACGATGGTCAGCGCTGGATGACTCAGCAGGTCGGCCAGAGGACTCTGGATTTTCATCGCAGCGGGACGGGCACGCGGCGGCCCCCGATTTCACGTCCGTTGTTGCTGATGCGGGCGTGGCAGGGAGGTACGTTTGCGGTGGTGTTGTTTCGGGATGTGGAGCGTGGGCCGGGGATCACAGCGGCTTACAGTGACGATGTGCATCGAGGAGAGTGGCGATTTGCGGCGTTGACGGAGGGGTCTGTGGGTCAGGCGGATCCGATGGTGGATCCTGTGATGTGGGCTGATGAGGGGCGGGTGCATTTGTTGAGTCAGAAGGTGGGGCAGGGCGACGGAGAGACTCAGGAAGACATCGCCCCGCAGCCGGTGCGGCTGATTGAGTGGGGAATAGGGAATAGGGAATAGGGAATAGGGATTAGGGATTAGGGATTAGGGATTAGGGATTAGGGATTAGGGCGTGCTTTAAGGGGAGGGCGAGGTTCCACCCGAGCCGCCGCGATTCGTGATTTGGTGGTCGTGTTAGGAACCGCGGATGGACAGGGATGGTGAGGCGCGAGGGGGTAGGGATGAAGGATGAAGGCCGCAAAACGGCGTTGTGTTCAGCGGCGGGGGCCGCGGCAGGATGTCGCTGCGGGCGTGAGCCCGCAGACTCGGCGTCCCGCAATTCCCCATGAGCCGCGAAGCGGCGCCAGGAAGGGTTTTGCTGTCGCCATTTGACGGCTGGTGGGGTGCTTATCGGGCGTGTCCGTTGGCTGATGCCAACGGTGAGATGCTCTCATCGCTTCGCGATTGAATCGCGGGGGGGGAATGCTGATCGCTGATCGCTGATCGCTGATCGCTGACGGGGTTTGCGGCTCAGGTGGAACTTCGCCCTCCCGGTGTGCGTGGGATTTGTATTGGAACCACGGATGGACAGGGATGGTGAGGCGCGAGGGGGTAGGGATGAAGG
>CAIYBH010000068.1 GCA_903924405.1 uncultured Planctomycetaceae bacterium
TCACCAATACCAACCCGAAGCGCCAGCGAGGAACTCTGCGAGTCACTCTGAGCTTGGTTCCTCGCTAGCGCTTCGGGTTAGTATTCAATCGCAGGCCAGGAAGGGTTCAGAAAAGGGGTCAGGAACGAATAGTGCGTAGCACCCTCCGGGCCATTTGGCTATTGGTTCCTGACCCCTTTTCTGATCTCAGGAGCGTTCACGGGTGAGTTCGGTGACGAGGCGTCGGACGATTGATCCGCTGGTAGCTCCTTCAGATTCGGCAGCGAAGGTCGTGAGGACGCGGTGAGTGAGTACGGGTTCGGCGACGGCCATCAGGTCGTCGAGCCGCACCATATAGCTGCCGTTGAGTGCCGCTCGTGAGCGGGCGCCGAGAATCAGGTACTGTACAGCGCGTGGCCCGGCGCCCCAGGCCACGAGTGGCTTGAGCCATGCGGGGGACTCCGGAGTTTTGGGACGTGTTCGTCGCACGAGGTCCACGGCGAATTCATAAATGTGTGTGGGCACGGGGACTCGCCGCACGAGATCCTGAAAGCGTCTGACCGTGTTGCCGTCGATAATCTGTTCGAGCCGGGGTGTGGCACCGCCGGTCGTGGTGCGGGCGATTTCCAGTTCTTCGGTGCGGGAGGGGTAGTCGACGGAAATCAGGAACATGAAGCGGTCGAGTTGTGCTTCGGGCAGCGGGTAAGTGCCTTCCTGTTCGACGGGGTTCTGTGTGGCGAGCACGAAGAACGGGGGATCGAGCGGATACGGGCGTCCGACAACGGTGACGCGGTGTTCCTGCATGGCTTCGAGCATCGCGGCCTGGGTTTTGGAGGGAGCGCGATTGATTTCGTCGGCGAGGACGATGTTGGCAAACACGGGGCCCTTCAGAAATTCGAACTGGCGACGGCCTTCGGCGGTTTCCTGAAGGATATCGGTGCCGGTGATGTCCATGGGCATCAGGTCGGGAGTGAACTGAATGCGGCTGAATCCCAGCGACATGGTTTCGGCCAGGCGGCTGACGAGCAGGGTTTTGGCAAGTCCGGGCACACCGACCAGCAGTGCGTGTCCGCGGGCAAACAGGCAGATGGCCAGTTGTTCGACGACGGTGTCCTGCCCGACGATGACTTTGGCGAGTTCTGATTTTAGTTGGCGGTAGACGTCACGAAGTTCATCAATTGCGGAGACGTCATCAGACCCGAGGGCCTCAGTTTGAAGATTCATAGCAACTTGATTCCACGAACAAAAAACCGGGGAGCTGCAGAACGCCCCGGGAGGCCATGAAGCACGCGGTGCGGAATTACGAGTGGTGGCGGAAGTCCGCCAGTTGGCTGCCGCGTGTGTGTACGTACAGGAATTTTGGATGAACGCGGGGTTGCGCGCTCGGTTGATCATTCGCCCAGCATCATGGTCCAGTTTCCCATATCCTGCATCAGAAACTCAACGGCTCCCTGTCCGAATTCCTTTCTGATCCTGAAAAATGCGGCAAGTTGAGCCCAGACCGCCTGCTGTTGGGGGGTGAGCACCGTATTTCGGGGCGCTTCGGGCATGCGGGTCAGGGGATAGGCGACCAGTGTGATTTCGCGAAAATAGTCCGGGTACTGTTTAGGAATGACTCGGGGCACCGTGGCGGCAACGAGTGGCAGCAGCGATGTGCGTTGTTCGCTGGTGAGCCAGAGTTCTTCGTCGAGAAGTGCCAACAGGACTTCGGCGCGAATGCGGTTGGCGTTTGCGTCGCGGCTGGCCAGCAGCGGATCGTTGGCGGCGTTCGGGAGTATCTGGGCGATGGCTTTAGCCCAGATCTGATTTCGATCCGGGTTAAGGACAGGTTCCGCGACGCCCATCGAAACGTTGCCGGCAAATTGTTCGATGTTCTGCAGAATGTTTTCGACGGAGTTATTGGTGTTGTCTCGCCATTCCGTCGCGGTATCTCGAGCGGCGCCCTTGGCCGCCACTTCCAGTTGGCGGACTTTTTCGGGCTCAAGTTGCATGGTGTTGCGGTACCAGCCGATGCGGACTGCCGTACACAGCAGAAAGTGCTGCTCCTGACGCTGGCTTCTGGTGACAATCCCCTTTGCCATGTCCTCGGACGTCATGGAGGCATCAATGGTGATGACGTTTTGATTGGGATCAGCAGTGAGCAGATTTTTCAGGTGGGCTTGCTGATTTTCGTCAAGGAAGGTGGTGCCCATTTTGTCAGAGACAACTTTTTGCACGGATTCGTAGGGTAGGAAATAAGGTTGTGGTTGAAACGCATAGAGGGGATGCTGGACTTGTGTGGCTGCCAGTTCTTTGTTGAAGGCTGCAACCTGTTCAGGTGTGAGGAACAGTTCTTCATCCAGCAGGAAGATCAGATGCTCTTTCCATGTGGCCTGCAGACGCTGGCGACGCGCTTCCAACGCTGTGCTCAGAGCTTTCTTCTGAGGCTCCGTCAGCAGACGTTTGTGAAGCAGTTCGATGAATTCCCGAGACATCTGGAAACCGGTGCCATTGAGTCCGGCGAACAGCACGGGAGATGTGGGCAGCAGGTTGCTGCTGAAGACCTGCCGCTGCTGAAGATTTGCCGGCTTTGGCTGTTGACTCTGTTGTAGCAGTTCTTCGATTAATTGCGGCAGGGCTTGTTCCTGGTTGGCATCGAGCGGACACTGGTGTTTGATCCAGTCGGCCATGGTCTGCAGGCGTGCGCGAAGTCGATCGGTAGTGGCCTGACGCTGCTGTTGGACGCGTTCGGGGGGCGGGGCGACTTCCATCTCCACCTGTTGCAGCTGCACTTCGGCGTGCATGTCCGGGGCCCCGTTGATCCCCAGCAGTTCCAACGTGGCATCCTGCAGGCGTTGAAAGAAGGTTTTATCCTGAGCGTTTGCCGAATGGGGCGTGCTGATTGCAATTCCAAGTGCGATCAGCAGGATTTGGAATCGGTGGCGCATCATCTATTTCCGAAGGGCCGACGACTGTCAGGGAGCAGTCCGCTGGCGTGGAGAATTGCCTGTGTTGGTTGCAGAGGCCCCTGACAACCAACTTCTCGCGATTGTCAGTTGACAGGCGGTGAATGGCAAGCAGAGTCGTGGGGCTGTGGGAAATTTCCGCCGTTTTTCGGTGTGTTGCTGAGGTCGGCCGAACGGCTGGGATGGGCGGGCCAACGGATTTACGGATCAGCCGAGGCTGAGGATTCCATGAAAATCCGGGCCGTTTTCGCGGGATTTTTCGGAAATTCGCGTTTCTTACGAAATACCTGTACGAAATCCCGGCACGGTTTCCACAGTTAACATGGCGAACCGGAAGTGATTCACGGAGCGTCGGTTTGGACGCAGCATTGGCTGGGTATTCCACTGTCTGGTCCTCGGATTGAATCGGTAAGGGGTGATTGCGATGCGACTGACTCTCAGAACTTTGCTGGCGTACATGGATGATCGCCTGTCGCCTGTGCAGGCAAAGGAAATTGGTCAGAAGGTCAGCAAGAGTGCCTTTGCGGCGGAACTGCTGGAGCGGATTCGCGAGGTGAAGCGAAAGCGGCGTGTGGCGTCGGCGATCGAGGATGCGCCGATGGTGGATGCGAATCACATCGCTGAGTACCTCGACGATCAGTTGACTCCGGAGCTGGTGGCTCGACTGGAGCAGAAAATTCTGGCGTCGGATTCGTTGCTGGCGGAAGTCGCGTCGGCTCATGAATTGCTGGGCATGCTGCGTGACCCGGTGCCATTGGAACCTCGCCTGCGCGATCGGCTGTACGCACTGCGACCGGCAGAGACGGAACCCGCAGAGTCTGGTGTGCCTGCGACCGCGGTCCGGGGCGAATCGACCGGAGGCGCGACCTGGAAGCCGCCCGCACTGGCCCAATCCGGCAGGCGTCGCGGGACCTTGCTGGCGGTGACGGTCCTGGCCGGAATCTGGTTGCTGTCGCTGCTCACCGACCGCAGTTTGTTTGTATCCGGGCCTGGTTCGGCGCCGCAAGTTGCCGGTGAGGCTGCTGCGACTGGTGCGTTGCCGGGCGACGAGGCGGTGAATGCCGGTGAGACCGGGCCGGAGGCCGGAGACAATCCGGCGGAAGTCGGTCCGGTGGCCGACGCAGGGACAGACACTGGAACGAAATCCGGGACAGGTACTGGGACAGGTATTGAAATGGCTCAGGCGACAACGACACCTGCCGGCCCGGAAGTGTCAGGGGCAGAAAGCCCGGAGGCTGGCGTGGGCGGGAATGCACCGCTCGTTGCGGAGTCTGTCGCGTCTGAGACGGGTGCTGCGGTCGAACCAACCACGGGAGTGGGGACGCCACCTGTCATTCCGGAGCCGCCAGGGCAAGGTGCGACGGATGTTCCACCGGTGGAACCACCGGCGACTCCCGCGTTTTTGCAAGCGGACAGTCGGACGGTGCTGGTGGCTGAGCCGCGGACGGCCACATGGACGACGTTGAATCAGATTCCGGGGGGTGACACGATTGTGCCGGAAATGAATGTGGTGAACTGCGCGTCGTTTCTGAAGTCACAGTGGTTTGCTGTGGCGGACCCCTTTGAGTTGAAACTGCGGATCGAGGGGTGTGGCTGGTTGGCGCGCGTTCCCGGGTCAGCGGTGTTGCGGCTTCCGGAAACACCGCGTCAGGGAGTCTCACTGCTGTCCGGGCGTCTGATACTGACGGCTGACACGGCGGCTGCGTGGCTGGATGCCCAGAGACCGGTGTTTGATCTGCACACCGGTTTATCGGTGACGCGCATCGTGCTGAATTCGGCAGAGACCAGGATTGCCATTCAGGTGACACCGCGGCGTGCGGAAACCTCCATCGCCCCACCGGAAACGCCGCCGGTAGACGCGACCGGGGAGCCATCCGGCGCTGTTTTGCCACCGGCAGCGCCCGGTGCGGTCCCTGCAGTGGCCAACTCGACTGGTGTGGGTATCGCGGCTGGCGAAGGCGGTGACGTTGTCAGAACCGAGCGAGCTCAGGGGCCGGGGCCGGGGGCCGCGTTACTGATTCCGGAGACATCGGATCTGCAGGTGCAGCTGACTGTGCTGGAGGGTTCGGCCAGTCTGAGTCGTCCGCAGACGGGGGAACCTGGTGCGTTGGAGATCGCGGCGGGTTCGACGGTGGAATGGTCGGTGGTGGAAGCTCGTGAGCCCTCGTCGCCGCGGCTGCAACCTTCGACACCAGCGACAATTCCGCAGTGGATGCTGCAACCGGACAGTGAGCCGATTCCGGAAGTTCTGGCGGTGCGAAAGCGTTTGATCGATGCGCTTGCGGCTCCGGGTTCACCGGCGCAGCTGGTTTCAACGCTGGTGCGGGATCGGAATCCCCGGGTGGCGATTCCAGCGGTGGAGGTGTTGGCGGTGACAGGCGATGTGGAGCAATTGCTGGCGCTGCTGTTTGAGCCTTTGGACGAGAGCGTACATCGTGTGGCGCTTGCCGGACTGCGGGTCATCGCAACGGGTTCAGCAAGCGGTTTTTCGCGGATTGAACAGGCGCTGGCGACGCGGCTGCCCATGTCGGAAGCGGAGTTTGTGATGGAACTTCTGCAGGGGCTCAGTCGTACTCAGGCTGCCGTTCCAGCCACGACGACGGCGCTGATGCAGTTGCTGGCGGATGAACGGCTGGCGCTCCGAACCATCGCGATTGAACAGATCGAATCATTGACCGGGGAACGGCACAACTATTATCCGGCGGCGGAACCAGCTCGTCGTCGTGATGCAATCCGTCGTCTGCAGAAGGTCATTGATCGGCAGAAGGGGGCTCTGCTTCCCTGAGTGACGCTGCGGAAACCTGCGGCGGATTTGACGAACCTCGGCTGTCTGGCAACACTACGGGCCGTGCCTGTGTGTTCCCACCATTTCAGAGGTTCCTTCCATGCGTCGCCCGCTTGCCTCCTGCCTGCTGTTGAGTGTTTTCTGTCTGATTTCGAGGACGGTTCCCGCTGAGGACTGGCCGTCATGGCGAGGGCCTTCGGGCACCGGCATCAGTTCTGAAACCAACCTGCCAACGGAATGGTCGCCCGAAAAAAATGTGGCATGGAAACTGGCCCTGCCCGGGCCCGCCGGAGCGACTCCGGTGGTCTGGGGCAACCAGATCTTTCTGACGTCAGTCAACGATGCGGGCGAACTGCTGCTGATGTCCGTCGACACCAGTGGCAAAGTGCAATGGCAGCAGGTTGTGGCGTCGGGAAATCAGAATGCCCGCGGCGATGAAGGAAATTCGGCGTCCCCGTCACCGGTGACGGATGGCCGGCATGTCTGGACGTTCATGGGCGAAGGCACTCTGGCCTGCTATACCGTCACAGGTCAGCAGGTCTGGAAGCAGAATGTTCAGGACGCCTACGGAAAATTCAGCATTCAGTTTGGCATGAGCTCTACGCCGGTGCTTGAGGACGGCAAGTTGTTTCTGCAGTTGATTCATGGCGAAGGCAATCCACAGACTCGCGAAGCCGTTGTGGTGGCCCTCGACGGCCTGACGGGAAAGCAGATCTGGAAGGTGGACCGGCCCAGTGATGCGGAGGCGGAAAATGAGCATTCGTATGCATCTCCGGTGCTGTACCGGGATGGCAGTACGAAGCTGCTGTTGTCGCACGGCGCTGATGTGATTGTGGCGCATGATCTGCGGGATGGTCATGAAGTCTGGCGTTGTGGCGGGCTGAATCGCCGCGATGACACGCTGCTGCCCTATGATCCGACGCTGAGATTTGTGGCGTCTCCGGCGGTCGCGCCGGGGTTGATTGTTGTGCCATCTGCCAAACAGCATCCCGTAATTGCCATTCGTCCGGATGGCCAGGGCGACATTACAAACGTGGCCGACAAGAAGGTCTGGTCGTGGAAGCGAACGCCGGATGTTCCATCGCCGATTATCCATGAGGGTTTGGTGTATTTGTGCATGGAGAATGGAAATCTGACGGTGCTGGAGGCGGAGTCGGGGAAGGAAGTGTATTCGCAGGCGACGCATCGGCAGCGTCATCGTGCCAGCCCGGTCTGGGCCGACAACAAACTGTACCTGACGGCGCGGGATGGACGCGTTACGGTGGTGCAGAGTGGTCGTGAATTCAAGTCGCTGGCCACGAATGATCTTGGAGAAGATCAATCGGCATCTCCGGTCATTTCCGGCGGCACAATTTATCTCAGGACATTCAAGACGCTGTGGGCAATTCGGGGGAAATGAGTTCGTGGCGGCGGGTGTGTTGTGTGATTCAGTCGCGGAGCGACGGCATGTGATAGCCTCGGATGCAAATCCGAGGTTATCAGACCAGGGGACGCTCCGAGTCGCAACGCGACGGCATGTGTCGGGTATGATGTGATCAGTCCGCATTGGTGCGCATACCGTTGCTTCGCAACTCTGACTTTTGCGTTGGGTCCTGACCTCGGACTATCGTCCGAGGCTGTTGCATGCCATTGCTTCGCAATTCAGGCGCAGTATGATCGTGTGCGATACAGTCGCGGAGCGACGGCAGGTGATAGCCTCGGATGCAAATCCGAGGTTATCAAACCATGGCACGCACCGAGTCGCAACGCGACGGCATGTGTCGTGTATGATGTGATCAGTCCTCA
>CAIYBH010000069.1 GCA_903924405.1 uncultured Planctomycetaceae bacterium
GGATCAGTACCTGCAATTGCTGGACTGGACCGGTCGTCAATTACGACGAGACAAGCCGGGTGTGATTTCCAGCGATCTGAAACCGATTCTGGAACGACTGGACTGCACTGTGGAATCCTGGATGGACCTCGTGCGCAACTTCCGCAGGCGATTTCGTACTGAGGCTGGGAGGTCTGCTTCGCTTGCCGGGGTAAGTGCATTGCGACGACATTGTCGTGTATCTGGTCGTTCATCATGAATGGGTTCTCGACTTGCTTGGCGATGTCGTTCAGTACCGTGCGGCTTATAAGGTCGATGCGCAAGGACAGCAGAGCGAATGGGCGGTCTTGCCATTTGAATGTTTTGATTGGCGAGATTCTGTGTCAGTTCATCGAAAATACGTTGTTACGTGCGATTGCAGTATGTTTGAGGGGGCGGTTTGTGTGATTTGGGATGAATGGGGCTAAGGGGTGGTCTGTGAAGTGCGTGGTTACGGTAAAAAGGTGCCAGGCACCTGTGTTTGGGGGTTGGTTGAAATTGATGGCTTCAGGTGGAGCAAACTTTTGGTGCGGCTTGGACTGTTGTGGCGGTGGATGTCAGAATAGGCAGGGTGGAAGCGGCTGCGTGGGCTGGTTTCGGGTTGAGGTTCCGGGTCTTTGTGGATTTTGTGTGAGCGATGTCTGCAGGAAACGAGTTTGCTGAGATCAGCGTTTTGATTCCGGGATATTCCGTTGAGGATTTGCCGACGGATCTGGCGGAGGCGGAGGCTGCCAGTCTCTGGAATGCGGTCAGTTGTGCGTGGCATCCGCGATTGCTGGTGCAATCGGGGACGTTGCCGATATTCCGTCAGGCGGAGTCGCAGTATGGCTATCCGGGTCGACGATTAGTGCTGGTTCCGACTCCAGCGGAGTCGTGGATGCCGCATGAGTGGCGGTCTGTGCTGCGGGATCAGGATCACATCATTCTGGACGGGTGTACGTCGCGAGAGGAATGGTTGCAGCGGATCGAGTCGGAGGTGTCGTGGTTACCTTCTCCGAGTGCAGAAAACGGGGCTTGCGGGACGGCTGGGTTTGTACTGGTTGAGGATTTTCTGGCACTGGGCACTGTGCAGCTGCAATTGCAGTTGTTGAGTCGGCGGCGTCATCATTTTGTGGATCCGGATTTGATCCTGATGTATCGGGAGGTTCGAGCAGCCGCGGAGGCTTCATCGCGCGGTGACGAGGCTGAGGTTCGGGTTCATCTTGCTGTTTGTTTCGAGCATCTGCGGGACATTCGAGAGAAGGTGTATCCGCAGAATTGTTATCTGCTGGATGTGTGTCTTCCCGGGGAGGGAGATTCGGCTGAGGTGATTCTGGGAGCGATTGAATCATCTGCTCCCTTGAATCTGCTGATTTCTGGTCGTGAGTTACTGAGTCTTGGCGAGGGGAATCCGGCGGCGCTGGATGTTGTGCGTGCGGCGGTGGATGCGGAGCGATTGTGTCTGTTGACCGGACATGACGTGGAGACACGAACGGGTCTTGGTTCGATGGCATCGGTGTTGAATGATCTGCGTCGAGCTGCGGAGGCTGTGGAGACAGTGACTGGGCGTCTGCCGCGTCACTGGGGGCGTCGTCGTTTTGGGCTTGTGGCATCCCTGCCGATGATTCTGTCGCTGCGTGGATTTGAGTCCGCGCTGCATGTAGCGCTGGATGACGGGTTGTATCCGGATCGTGAGCGGAGTCAGTTTGAATGGCAGTCACCTGACGGGACGACGATCGCCGCGTCGTCTCGGATCCCGTTGGCAATTGACAGTGCAGCGGGGTTTCAGCGACTGGCGGATCGCTACAACGAGAGTATGCAGGAGGACCCGGTCGCCGCATTATTCGTGGCTCGGCTACCGGAAATGCGAGGGCCATGGCTTGATGATCTGCGTCGAACTGCCGCATATGCGCCGGTGCTGGGGGAATTTGTGACGATGGAGTCGTTGTGTCATGCGGCTGAGGGGAGTCGGATGGCGGAGGCCAACCAGCATTCCGACTATGTGTCTCCTGCGTTGATACAGTCGATGGTCTTAAGGACGGAGTTTCCGGTCTCGGGGCCGGCGACATTGCGGCGGTGGCAGCAGCAGCTGGAAGCGATGCGGTTGCTGGCGGCCATGGTGTGGATGATTCGTGGCGACATGGTGGGTTTGCGGGTGAATGAGCGGCTTCGGGAGGTCGAGGTGCAGCTTGCGGACCTTGAATTTCTGCAGACGGATGTTTCAAGCACTCTTCCGGAGAAGGCGCCGCAAATTGCGAGTTGTGGGGAGACGATTGCTCAGGAATTGCAGTTTCTGGCGAGGGATCTGGCGGAAGTTATTCAGGGCCGGATTCCGTCGAAGGATTCGGCGGGAAAACGGGGAATTCTGTTGCTGAATCCTCTGCCCTTCGGGAGGGTACATGGTCTGACGTGGCCTGCAGGCTGGGGGCATCCCTGTGCGGATGCTGCGATTGAAGCAGCTGAGCGAGCTGTTGCGGCAGAGCGACTGCTGGTTCGGCTTCCGCCGGGAGGATTTGTGTGGATTCGTGAGGCTGGTGATGGGGATCCGGTGCAGAGTGCGACTCAAGCGGCTCGCCGTGAGCCGCCGCTGGCGGAGCCATTGTTGCTGAGGAACCGGCACTTCGAAGTGGAGTTGAGTGAGCGGACGGGAGGTATTTCGGGCGTTCGTTTTCATGGTCAGCGAGGCAATCGTCTGAGTCAGCAGGCTGGCTTTCGTTTCGAGCGGGAGATTGTGTTGCCGGCAGACGAAGCGGGTGAGATACGTCGTGAGAGTTATGCACAGCCCCGGCTTGTATCGCATCGTGTCGTGGAGTCGGGAAGTGTTTTTGCCGCAGTGGAAACGGTGGTGGAATTGCAATCGCCGCTTGATCGCAGTTGCGTGGGAACGGTCCGGCAGACGACTCGAGTGGATCGCCTTCGTTCCCGGATTGAATTGCAGTTGGTTGTGGAGAACGGCACAGATTCACTGAAAGGCAATCCGTGGCTATCGGGTTGGTGCTGTCGGTTCGCGTGGGATAATGAGTCAGCGGCGATCACTCGTGGAGTGCTGGGACAGGCGGCGGGTTTTCGGCTGGAGAGAATTGAATCTCCGGACTATGTCGAGGTGGCAGACGGTGACCATCGCTTTGTGGTGTGTGCGGACGGGAGACCGTGGCACAGAAGGTCCGGAAATCGGATGCTGGACAGTCTGTTGATGGTGGAGGGGGAGGAGGAGACGACCTTTCGATTCTGGATTGACTTCGATCAACCGTTTCCCCTGCGTACGACTGACCAGATGCTGACTCCCGTAATTGAGCATCGAACGACGGGGAAGAGTCCTTCGGGTCTAACCAGCAGTTGGATACTGGGGCTGTCGGCAGCCAATGTGGAATTGGTGCAGGCGGTTTACACAGTGCGTCGACCTGAGGCCTCTGACGAGCTCACATTAATCCTGTGTGAAACGGAAGGCAGTGATGTAGATTGTCTGGTTCGGACGGCGCGGCGGCCGACTGCAGCGTGGTTGAAAGGGGCGGGGGATGGAACACGAACGACGCTGGAGATTGCTGACGCGGGAGTCGTGGTAACTCTGCGAGCCTGGCAATTGCGGGAGATGTTGATGGTCTTCTGAGGGCGTGAGTTTTCCTGAAGGAGATGACATGGGATTGGCCGATTGATGGCACCCATGGCAGTCACGGTGTAGAGTGCGAAGGACCAAAGGCTGGTCCGGGGGCAAGCGAGTCAGGGCGTACGAGGCTCGGGAAAGAAACAACGAGGGGATATTGGGTATGGTATCGCGCAGAAAGTTTTGTGCTTCGGTGGCGGGGCTGTCGCTGTACCGGTCGATGGTTCCGGCGGTTTGCGAGGCGGTTGCCTCACCCGGGATCGACAACCTTGTGGCATGGCAATCTGGTGACTGGCCGTGGTGGAGAGGCCCTTATTTTAATGGAATTGCCGAGGCGGGGCAGCGAGCACCGGAGGTTTGGGGGCCTGACGATGGAGTGATCTGGAAGACAGCGATTCCGGGTCGGGGGCATGGTTCACCGATTGTCGTGGGCGATCAGGTTCTGCTGGAAGTGGCTGACGCTGACCGTCGAGTGCAGACATTACAGTGTCTGGATCGCGTGACGGGAGTGCTGCGCTGGGAAACGATTATTCATCGGGATGGCCTGGACGTTAAGAATAACGAAAAGTCCAGTATGGCGTCGGCCTCACCGGCCTTTGACGGCGAACGATTCTTTGTGAATTTTCTCAGCGGTGATGCTGTATACATGACGGCACTTGATCGGAGCGGGAAATCGTTATGGCAGACGATGCTCACAAAATATGTCAATCACCAGGGTTTTGGCTCGTCTCCCCTGCTGTATGCGGATCTTGTGATCGGAGTCTCCGATAACAAGGGGGGCGGTGCCGTGGTGGCGATGGATCGGCGAACGGGTGCGGAGGTATGGCGACGTGAACGTCCAGCGAAGCCGAACTACCCTTCTCCGGTGATTTTCAATATCGGGGGCAGGCCACAGTTGATTCTGACGGGGTGTGATCTGGTCACAAGTCTTGATCCACTGACGGGCGAGGTGCAGTGGGAAGTGGAAGGGGCAACGACGGAGTGTGTAACGACGACTGTTACTGACGGCGAGCGGATTTTCACGAGCGGGGGTTATCCGAAGAACCATGTTTCGGCGGTGTTGGCGGATGGATCCGGCAAACTGGCCTGGGAAAACAATTCTCGCACATATGTTCCGTCGATGGTGCTGCACGAGGGAACGTTGTATGCGGTGCTGGACGCCGGGGTGGCGATTTGCTGGGACAGTGCCACGGGGGAAGAGTTATGGAAAGGCCGCCTGGGCGGCACATTCAGCAGTTCGCTGGTGCTGGTGGGCGACCGGATTTACGCGACGAACGAAGAGGGGCAGACATTCATCTACCGAGCTTCACGCGACAAACTGGAGATTGTGTCGCAGAACCGACTTGGAGAGAATGTCTTTTCCACGCCTGCGATCTGCGGTGGTCGTCTGTACAACCGTATTTCCATAACTGAGAATGGAAAGCGGCAGGAATACATGGTTTGTGTGGGGCAGCCGGGATAAGGCCTTTTAATGGCTTGTTGGGGTTTGGAGGCATCCGGGGCTGTTTGCTGTGAAGTTTCAGGCGATTCGGGGGAGCGTTGAGCGAGGGTTCGCCTTGCATCAGGCCGCTAAAGTGCAGCTTGAAGCGTCCGAATGGGTGATTCCTGAGGATTTGGAACGGTTTTTTAGCCGTTTTTCTGCGATCCGGGATATCGGCCCCGTTGTTCCGACTCCCGGGGGCAATGCGAGCAGGGGGGTGACTGATTGTGACCTTGTGCTGCTGGTTAGTCGGGTTGAGTGTCGTTGGGGGAAGTCGCCTGGGGGCACATGGCCTCCGGGTGTGGCTGGCGTTCGAAACGAATGAGTTTCGCTGATTCGGCAAAATCTGCCGAAAAACAGGATCGATCCTGGTGCCGGCGGAACTTACACTACGGGACGCCGGCAATGAGCGAAGGTTTTCAATCGCCGGTGGCTGCTGTTCCGAAACAAGTCAGAGGTATGGCAAGTCCGGGTACCGCGACGTGCGTCGAATTGTGACAGGCGGGCTCAGCAGAGTGTGCGGTGTTTAAGGGTGATTGTTTAGGAAGGGTGACGGCGTTGGCTACCGTGGAAAAAGCGACTCAGACGATCAATGGGGCCCAGATTCTTGTGGAAATGCTGGTACGTCTGGGTACCGAGAACATTTATGCGTACCCTGGTGGTGCGAGTATGCCTTTGCATCAGGCATTGCGCGAGCAGCGGGACCGAATTCGAACCATTCTGCCACGGCATGAGCAGGGGGGCTGCTTTGCGGCTCAGGGGATTGCTCGTTCAACGGGTCAGGTGGGTGTGGTGATGGGGACGAGTGGTCCTGGTGCGACCAATCTGGTCACCGGGATCGCGGATGCGAAGCTGGACAGTGTTCCCATGATTTGTATCACTGGCCAGGTTCCTCAGGCAGTGATTGGCAGCGATGCGTTTCAGGAAACGCCGATGGTGGAGGTGTGTCGGGCCATCACGAAGCATCACTACATGATTACGGACGTGCGGGATGTCGCGCGGATCATGAAAGAGGCACATCACATAGCGTCAACCGGTCGTCCGGGACCGGTGCTGGTGGACGTACCGAAGGACGTGCAGTTGGCGACTATGCCGCTGGACGAAGTGAATTTCGATCCGCCGATGAATCTGCCCGGGTACCGTCCTCAGTCGCGTCCGATTGCCCCGGAGCAGGTTCGTCAGATCATTGCGGCGGTGAAGCGTTCGAAGCGTCCGGTGCTTTACGTGGGCGGCGGGTGCATTCATTCCGGGGCCTCTCAGGAACTCACGGCCTTCGCACTGCGTACGGGAATTCCGGTTGCGATGACTGTCATGGGTTTGGGCGTGTTTCCGGGCACGCATCCGCAATCGCTGCACATGCTGGGGATGCATGGCACGGTATATTCCAATTATGCCGTGGATCAGTCTGATCTGTTGCTGGCGTTTGGTGTGCGATTTGATGACCGTGTGACCGGCAAGCTGGAAGAGTTTGCGAAGCACGGGAAGATTGTGCACATCGACATTGACGCCTCAGAAATTCACAAGAACAAGGAGGCGCACATTCCGGTGCACGGCGACGTGAAGGAAGCCCTCGTGGCTCTGAACGCCGCCCTGACCGACGACGACGTTCCGGATCTGAAGGAGTGGCATGAGCAGATTGCGGCGTGGAAGGCCCGGTTCCCACTGACGTATGGTGAATCAGGGGATGCCATCCTGCAGCAGTACGCCATTGAAGAGCTCTGGCGACAGACTCACACGAAGGACTGCTACGTGGCCGTCGGGGTTGGGCAGCATCAGATGTGGACGGCTCAGTTCTACAAGTTTGATGAACCGCGTCGCTGGCTCAGCAGTTCCGGATTGGGAACGATGGGTTTTGGGCTGCCTGCGGCCATGGGAGTTCAGACGGCGCACCCGAATTCTCTGGTTGTGGACATCGATGGAGACGGCTCGTTCCAGATGAACATTCAGGAACTGGCGACGCTGCATTGTGAGCAGTTGCCGGTGAAGATTCTGTTGCTGAATAATCAGCACCTGGGGATGGTGGTGCAGTGGGAAGACCGGTTTATGTCCGGCCGCCGTGCTCATACGTATCTTGGACCGGTGCATCATCCGGAAGCGTTGGGTGAAGGTGACGGCACGATGCCAGCCGAAACTTTCCCGAACTTTGTGAAGATTGCAGAGGGCTACGGTGTGAAGGCTCGTCAGGTCCGCAGCAAAGCGGAGTTCCCGGCTGCTCTGGCTGAGATGCTGGCGCACAAGGGGCCGTATCTGCTGGATGTGATCTGCCCCTATCAGGAGCAGGTGTTGCCGATGATTCCGAGTGGTCGCACTGTTCGCGAGATCATTGTGGAGTAAGCGGCCGCATCGGTCCAAACTCAAAACAAATGCTGCAGGCGGGCTTATACGGTAAACGTAAGCCCGCCTGTTTTATTGCGCCTGTGCAGTGGTCTGTTCAGGTGCATCCGGTGGTGTGACGACGAACTCAAGCACAACACGGAGTCCGCCAGCGGCGTGATCCGGTGGAGTTGGCAATCGGCGAGAGGCTTGAATTCCGGAGGAATCATCGCGATAGGACCCGCCGCGAAGAATTTTCCTGGTGCCTGCAGCGGGGCCCAGTGGATCCTGTACGGCGACGTCGGGATAATCAGCAAACCAGTCCGAGACCCATTCGGGCGCGTTGCCCTGCATGTCATGCAGACCGAGGGCATTAGGCTGCCGGGTCCCGATTTTCTGCAACCTTGGCTGGGTCCGGGCGATCAGGGTCAGCAGGCGATCGGAATCTGACTGCAGGGACAGGTTTGGATCGATTTGCAGGTGTCCGCTGTTGTTGGCATACCATGCCCGGGCTGCGAGGGACTCGGCGGCTTCTGAGTCGGGCGGGGAAGGGAGCGATGCCTGGCGGCAAGCCCATTCCCATTCAGCTTCTGTGGGCAGGCGATAACGTCGACCATCGGCCTTTTCAGCATCGAGGTTGGAAAGGGACTGGCAGAAGGCTGTTGCCTGGGACCATGTCAATTGATCGCAGGGAAGGTTGGACGAGGGTTCGGTGGTCGTGGCGTCTGGAGTTTCGGCACTGTCTGGGGATAGTCCGGTTACGATCAGATATTGCCGGCGGGTCACTTCGAATTGACCGAGGAGGAACGATCGGTTGAGGGTGACCTGATGCGGTGGAGAGTCGGGTTGTTGTGCGCTGAGGCTGATTTCGGTAGGCGGTTCGGAGCCCATCTGAAATTCACCTTGAGGGACGTGTACGAACTGCATGCCGATGGCGTTTGTGTGACGTTGAATCAGGTCTCGCAGCCAGTCTGGAAGAGTGGCGAGTTCCCTTGCGGACAGCAATCTCAACGCTGTGTTTAAGGCGGGGAGTTTTTCCGGTGCCAGCAGGCGGAGCATCTGGTAGAGATCAGCGGCAGTGGAGAATTTCTGATCAGCCAGAGCAGCTTGAAACTGTTGCTCAAGGCGGCGACCGAGTCGTGCGGTAGCGGCGGCGGATGCGTTGTGAAGTCCGAGAGAGAGGGCGGCTTTGAGTTTGAGTGAGGCCGGGGTCAGTTGTCCCGCATCCAGCATATCGAGGGACTGCTGAATCAATGAGTCAGCGAAGTTTTGTCCATCAGCCTTAACTTCAGGTTCGAGGGCGTGTGACTTCTGCAGTGACTGCATCGCATCAATGGCGAGGAGCAGACTGCGTTCGTCGTTCCGATTCCGTAGAAGTCGGATGGCGTTGAGTCTGGCATTGAGAACTCGTCGATGCAGGGCTGAGCGGATATCAGATGGGACTCCAAAGCGTTCGGACTGATCAATCCAGGGGACCACCAGTTCAGCATTGATGCGGCTGTCGCCCTGCTCCATTCCGTTGACCATGGATTCTGCGATCCTCGTTGCCAGTTGCTGGTTGTGAGGATCGTCTGGCTGGAGGGCGGCGATTTTGACAAGTGCGTCGATTGCGCCAGGGTAGTTGCCATCGGAAATGAGGAGTGTCGCGAGGTGATTCAGCATGTCGCAGCGGACCTGCCGAATACGAATCTGATCCTGCCCCTGGTCCACGGCCTGCAGTATCTGTTCAGCTCCATTCAGATACTGGATGGACTTTCGGAGACTTTCTGGTTTCCCGGATCGCTCGAGACTGGCGATTTCCGAACGCCATGAGTTGCTGAGTTGATCGACAAATTCCTGTCTTGTGTCAGCATCGATGCGACTGAGGATTTGGCTGGTTGCCAGTGGTTTGCCGTCCCGCAGGAGTTGGTGTGCCTGGGCCGTGACGGCTGAAAAAGGATGACGCGGACCGGCTGTTGATGGGGACACGGCGGCAGATGAGGACTCAGTCCCGTTACCCGGGGCGGATTTGTCAGGTGAACGGGATTGTTGAGTGGGATCCTGATCGTCCCGCGGAGTTGATACTGGATCCTGAAGTCTGATTGCGAAGACCGCGACGAGGGTAATCAGTGAAATCACCACGACCAGTGTGATGGCACGTTGCTGCGCTGTCCATTTTGCGCCATCGCGGGAGTGTTTTGGACCGGGGACATCGGGATTCACAAAATCCGGATCTTCCAGATTCATGGACTTCAGCGAGTCGAGGTACTGTCGAACTTCGGACTGCCGAAAGACGGCTTTGGGATCATAGGAAGCCTGGCGAGCGGCCTGGCGGGCAGCATCCTGAAGATCCGAGAGATACATGCTTTGCATCATCAGGCTGGTGACTGCAGACGTGCGGGATTTTTCATTTTGTTCGAGGAGCAGTTGGACCGCATCGCTGAACTGGCATTTTGTGTGCAGAAAGCGGACTCGGAGCAGCACTTCGTTCAGCAGAGCGGCATCGGAGATGGGTGATTTTGCGGAGGATGCGGGATTAGTGTGACCTGCGGCCGCCGGTGCCCTGCTGTTCTCTTCGAACTTGTCACTATCGGTCGAGGGACCATTGGTTCGACCTCCAGCAGGGATTGCGTTCTGCGAATCGTCTGTGGGAGAGACGGAGGCGCTGTTGTCGGTGGTTCCGTCAGGAGTGTGATTGCTTTGGCGAGCTGTGGAGGCAGGGATTTCGGTGAACCGGGTGATACGGCCGCAGTGCGTGCAGAACTGGCTGCGCTGAGCGACTTTGTCGGCGCAATCACGGACCTGTGAGCAGCATGAACATCGGAGTTGCATGTCGCTGTTGTCCTGCCTGTGACGGTTACGAATGAAGCTAAGGTGCTAACAATATGGGGCGTTGCCGAATCATGGAGGTGACATGATCGGAGATCGAGGCCTTCATGTTGACGCGGTTAAATTCTGTGTGAACGTGGAGGGTGTTTGTGCAGAGCAAACAGGAAGTGCACTCTGGCCGGGAACGGTGCATCTGAAATGTGTCCCGACGGAGCCGAGGGGGCGAATGATTTCAGCGACCGTTGGGCATTTCGGAGGTCATCCGGGGGAACCCTACTTCGTCAAATGGCGATTTCCCGGGGAAAATAGCGGGTTAATGCCGAAATCTGCGGACGAACCGCCAGAAAAAACGGGAGAGCGTGCGGGCAACCTGGTAGAGGTGCGGGAGTATTCGGAAGAATCGTTATGCACTGAATAATGTGACGCAGGTAACGGCGGGACAACATTGAGGTCGGGAGAGTGTGTCGCTTTGCTGTGAGGGCGTGGTCTGACTGAGGCGGCAGGAATGGTGGACTCCGATCCCGAGTGTGTTGTGGATTCAGGCCCCATTGACGCTACGGCTTGCCGACTGTCACGGTGCGTAGTTGAATAGCAAAACTTTTGGATTTTCGGGCCTGAGGCGGGTGAGCTGCTGGTTGCACACTGTTTCGGTGGCGCGGATGCAGGTTTCGGGGTGCGCGTGAAAAACCCCGGCTGGCTGTGCTGGCCGGGGCTTCTTTGGATTAGGAGTTTACTTCCGAGGCGAGTCAGGGTGTGAGGATCAGCCTGCGCCGTAGTCGATTAATCGCGCGAGTTCGGACCGGAGTTCGGAGCGGGCCGTAATGCGGTCAATGAAGCCGTGTTTCAGCAGGAACTCGCTGGTTTGAAAGCCATCGGGCAGTGCAATTTTGCAGGTGGCTTCGACGACGCGAGGTCCGGCGAAGCCGACGAGGGCCTTTGGTTCGGCGACGATGATGTCACCGAGGGAGGCGAAGCTGGCGGCGACCCCACCCATGGTTGGATTGGTGAGGACGGAGATGAAGAGTCCACGGGCTCTGCGGAAGCGAGCGAGAGCTGCGGAGACTTTTCCCATCTGCATGAGGGAGATGATGCCTTCGTGCATGCGTGCACCGCCTCCGGAACCGCTGACGATCACGAGAGGGAGGGAGAGTTCTGTAGCGCGTTCAATGGCGCGAGTGAGTTTTTCACCGACCACGGACCCCATGCTGCCCATGATGAACGCGGAGTCTGTGGTTCCGAAGACGAGTGGGCGTCCCCGCATGTAGCCGCGTCCTACAGTGCAGGCGTCTTTCATACCGGTACGGCGTTGTTCGTCTTTGACGCGATCCGGATAGCTTTTGCGGTCAGCGAAGCCGAGGGGGTCTCCGGAAGTCATATCCGGATACCATTCTTCGAAGCTATCGGGATCGAGGAGCTGTCGGATCCTCATGGATGTGGGGACGTAGAAGTGGTGATCGCATTCCGGGCAGCAGAACAGGTTTTGTTCGACTTGCTTACGGAAGACGGTGCTGCCGCAGCCATCGCAGCGTAACCACAGGCCCTCGGGAACGCCGCGTTTGGGGCGTGGGGTTGGAGGGGCACTGGAGGTATCTGTATTTCCTGCTGTACTCATGGATCAGGGCTTTCATGCACGGCGGCGGAATACGCTGCGAGTGCCGTTTCTGTAACGGCGACGATTCCGGAGGGTTCAAAACAATCTGACTGAAGGATCTGCATCATTTCGGCACAGGACTCGCCGCAGAGGCATTCGGTCATTCGAGGTCGCCGATGCTGGATGGTGCAGCGGATCACGGTGGTGAGTGGTTCGGGAACAACGATAGCGAAGACATTGTACTTCCGCATGGCTCGACTGAGGATGCGTTGGAGGCGTTTGCACGCATCGAGCAGTGTCTCACCTTCCGGCGGACAGATCGCCACTGGATCTTCCTTTCCGGAGCGAAAAAATCTAGGGAAACGCTTGCGGACGTCGGATTCCGGCAAACCCTGCCAGAGACCCTGGTTGACGTTGCGGAGTTCGTCGAGTTGCTGAACTTTGGTACCGGGGAAAGTGTCCGCGATGGCATGTGCGGTGCATGCGGCTGGGTTTTCGGGAGGCGTCAGGATAGCCTGTGGCCGAATTCCCTGCTCGTGGAGTTGTCTGGTGATTTCACGGATTTGTTCCTGCCCACGGCGATTGACGGGGACATCCAGTGTACCGAGCAGACGATGGCTTTCATCGTAGTCAGTGAATCCTGCCCGGATAAGTACAACGGTCGACATATCGATTCCGTTCCTCAACGGACAACCTGCGCATCCATGGCAAGCTGTCGAAGCTCGGCTAATGCCGCCGAGTAGCACGGTTGATCAAACACAGAACTTCCGGCGACGAACACATCACAGCCTGCCTGGGCGCAAGTCGTGATTGAGGATTTCCCTATCCCGCCGTCGACGGAAATGATGAGATTTTTCCCGGCAACGCTGCGTGCGTCGCGGATTTTAGAGACAACTTCCGGAATGAATCGCTGGCCACCGAACCCGGGCTGTACGCTCATAACGAGGAACAGATCGCATTCGGCGAGCAGATGTTCCACCATCTGGAAGGGAGTCGCTGGGTTAATGGCCAGTCCGGCGACGACGTCGTGTCGTCGAATCTGGCGAAGCAGACTGACGGGATCAGCGACAGCTTCGAGGTGTACGGTGATGGCTTCGCAGCCCACACGGATATATTCATCAAGGTAGCGTGCCGGGTCTGAGATCATCAGATGGGCATCGAAAGCGGTCCGGGTCAGGCCACGCATTCGCTCGATGACCATGGGACCGTACGACAGATTGGGAACGAAGTGTCCATCCATGACGTCCAGGTGCATCAGAGTTGCCCCGGCGTCATCCAGGAGTTGCAGCTCGCGATGCAGGTTGCCGAAATCGCATTTCAGCATTGAGGGCGCGATGATCGGGGCATTGGCCCTGAGCTCGGAGAGCATCTGATCACGAGTTCGCATGCCGGATCGCCGAATTGCCACTGGAAGGGTATTAGCTGAGCGAGCTGGAACAAGTTCAGCGCGCCGGGAGTGCTGAAGGAAGACTCCCTAAACGTGGATATTGTTGAGAAGCGGTGAAGGAATGTCCAGAGCATCGAGACATTTCCGATTTTTTTGATGTTCGTTTGTTCAGTTTTTCTTGTTATCTGCGTTTTTTGACACGTTTCTTTTTGGCGTTGACTGGTGATGTTCCGCGGTGTTTTGGTTTGCGTCTGGCCGAATGCTGGTCTGTAGATTCGGCGGGCGGTTTGGGTTTACGTCCTGCGGCAGGGAATGGCAGGCGCTGAGAAATTCCTGGTTTGGAATGTGTTTTGGCGGGTAGCAGGTCGAGTTGTCTGCGATCGATGTCAACGGCGGCGATCATGACGCGGATGCGATCACCGAGGCGGAATTGCAGACGTGATTGTGTTCCGGTGAGGGTCCGGGCGACGGGATCAAATTCGAGGAAGTCGTTGGCGAAGGCGGAAACGTGCAGCATGCCTTCGGCGGGAATTTCAATTCCCTGGCAGAACAGCCCGAAGCCTTCGACACCGGTGATCAGCGCGTCCATTTCTTCACCGACGCGTTTGGCCATGAAGCGGAGCAGTCGAATGCGGATGAGTTCTCGTTCAGCGCGTTCGGCGCGGCGTTCGGTCGCGGAGCAGTGTTTTCCGAGTTGAAACAGCTGTTCGAGTGCGGGGGAAGAGCGGGGTTTGTTGCGGATGACCTGGTCGAGCAGGCGGTGGATGGTGAGATCGGGATATCGTCGGATGGGGCTGGTGAAGTGGCAGTACTGTTCTTCGGCGAGTGCATAGTGACCTGAAACCTCGGGGGAGTATTCCGCCTGTTTCATGCTGCGAAGGAGAGCGAAGTTGACAGCTCGTTCGACCGGGGTACCGGCGACTTTCTGAATGAGTTCCTGCAGATCAGTGCGGCTTTGTGGTTTGTGGAGGGTGAGTGCGAGTCCGTGGCAGAACTGCTGGAAGCTGGTCATTTTCAGAACATCGGGATCACCGTGGACGCGTCGGAGAAAGGGGACGCGTCGGGCATTCAGCATCGTGGCGACGGCGATGTTGGCAGCCAGCATAAATTCTTCGATGATTTCGTGGCTTTCGTCATGGTGCCGTTCGTGGGCCCCGGTAACGGTGCCATCCGGTCCGAAGTCAATTTCGACTTCCGGAATGCCCATTTGCAGAGCTCCGCGTTCGGTGCGTCGTCGTCGCAGGAGCATGGCGAGCCGGTACATGCGTTTGAGCAGTTGGCGAACAGGTCCGGAGACAGCTTTGGCGTGCTGTTCCGGTTGGTTGAGGATGGGCATGACTTCTTCGTAGGCGAATCGGCATTCCACCTTAATTGCCGTATTCGCTGCGGACATTCCGAGTACTGCGCCGTCGGGAGCGAAGTCAATGAACACGGATTTGGTGTACCGCACCTGGCCCTGTTGCAGGCTGGCAAGTCCGTTGCTGATCAATTCCGGCAGCATGGGAATGACATGGCCTGGCAGGTAGACGCTGGTGCCGCGTCGCTGGGCTTCCCGATCGAGCGGACCGCCGTCCGGCACAAAGTGGGCGACGTCGGCGATGTGGACGCCCAGATGCCAGATTCCGTCTGTGGACTGAGTCAGTGAGATGGCGTCATCGAAGTCGCGGGCGTCTACCGGGTCGATCGTGACGATAGTTTCTGCAGTGAGGTCCTGGCGATCGTCGGGGATGGATTCATTGAAGTGACTGGCGTGGAAGCGTGCTTCTTCGAGGGCATCGTCCGGGAATTCTGTGGGCAGGCCAAGGCTGTGGATGACAGTTTGTGTGTCAACACCGGGGTCGCCGCGGCGACCGAGGACTTTGGTGATGACGGCTTCGCCATGGCGACGATCCGTGGGGAATTTCAGCATTTCGATAACAACTTTGTCATTTCGGCGGGGGCCACGGGCGCCGGGATCGCCCACATGAATGGGGCTGCTGAACTGGCCGCCATCCACCTGTACGTAGCCCTGTCCACCGGATTCTGACCAGGTTCCGACGAACGTGCTGGTGGCGCGTTTTTCGATGCGGTCGACAATCCCGCAGCGTTGACCGTTAGCGCGGCGGCGGGCGAGAATTCGTACGAGGACTTCGTCGCCATTCTGAGCGTCTCCGAGATCTCTGGCGGTGACATAGATGTCGCCGCCGCGCAGTTCCGGTGTGCGCTGGGCGGGGATGACGAAGGCAGCGCCGCTGCTGATGCGGCGCACGGTCCCTGTGATTGTCCCAGCCTGTCCCCTCGGTTTCAGGCGTCCGTGCTTGTCCTGACGAATTCGTCCGCTGCTGATCAACGAGGCGAGAACGTCTGCGAAGTCGTCGGAATTGTCTCGGTCGATCTGCATCTGATCTGCCAGAGCGCCGGCGGTGACGGGCCGATAGTCAATGCTCATCATTTCGGCCAGGATTTCGGCGGCCAGCGTGTTGTCGTTCGATTTGTTCATGGCGTCCGTTCTCTGACTTCCGGAATTGGCGGGATGCACAACGGAGAATCCTATCGATGGCGATCCGACGTTGCGTATTTGGCGTTGCTGGTCGTTACTGCGTTTTGGCGAGTCTGCAGCGTTGTATCAACCGGCAGCTGCAATGACATTTGAGATGCGCTGGATGACCTGTTGACTTTGTTCGAACGGCTGGTTGGTGAGGATGACGCACCAGCGTTCTGTTTTGGGGTTGATCCACATCAGAGTCCCGGTAGCCCCCCAATGGCCCCATGCGGAAGCAGGCAGAAAATCGCTGAAGCAACCGGAATGGTCGGGCCAGTTCAGTCTCCAGCCGAGTCCCCAGGGCCGTCGGAGGCGATCGGTTTCCTGTAGTCCTGCCATGTGCCGCGTCTGGTTGCGACTGCTGCTGCGCACTGTTGCCGGGAACAGCACAGACTGACCAGTTTCCGATACACCCTGCCGCAGCAGGCACTGCAGCAGTCGACCGAGGTCTGAGACCGTGGAGATCATACCACCCCACGGGGCGCCGAGTGTTCGCCAGTAGCGGCTGTTCCAGTTCCAGTTGCAGTGAGCAGGCTGTGCCGGCGGAAGAATGCTGGGGACGGTGGTGGGGAGAAGTTCGTCAGCCTGTTCGTCCGGAAGCCCCAGCCATGACTGATGCATTTGCAGGGGGTGCAGCAGGCGTTCACTGAGTAACGCGGAGACGGGGACGGCGGTCACATGTTCGATGACACAGGCCAGCACAGCAAAGCCCATGCTGCAATAGCTGACGGCGTGGCCCGGCTGAAAGGCGGGATCGATGGCTGCGGTGGCCTGGGCAAATTCTGAAATGGTCGCGTGTCGCTCGCGCAGGGCGTCGTTGTCCGGCAGCATATCGGGCAAGCCGGAGGTGTGAGTTAAGAGGTGGCGGAGGGTGATGGTTCGCAGCGGACCGCGACGGAAGGAGGGGAGAAAATTTCTGACAGGT
The DNA here is from genome assembly GCA_903924405.1 of uncultured Planctomycetaceae bacterium. Taxonomy (GTDB): domain Bacteria; phylum Planctomycetota; class Planctomycetia; order Planctomycetales; family Planctomycetaceae; genus SXXK01. The sequence continues at coordinate 16,624 of CAIYBH010000069.1, forward strand.
TCGTTCAGGTAGTACAGGCCTTCTGCAGCGAGTTGTACGGCCAGCAGCGAGACGACAGATTTGGTCAATGACGCAATCAGGTAACGACCTTCCGAAAAATCTGCCCCAGGTGAGTCGGTTTGGGTGGGGGATGCTGCGGTTGTCGCGCGGTACCAGAGGCGGCAGCCGACCTGATCACGGGAGCCTTCCTCGATATCTGCGGTCTGCACGGAAGAGTTTTGCAGGATTTGGACGATTGCCCGTCGGAGGAATTCCTGATCGGCCATTGGACTGCCCTTTTCACAGAGATGCGATGGAGTCGCCAACAACAACGCTGCGGTGCTGTGCATCTCAGCAGGTTCTGGTGGCTATGGGGAGTCTAAGGTGACCGCGATTTTCCGAAAATTGCCAACCGGATGCGGTTTGTTCGCGACCCTGGCGGTCGGTGGTTGTTGTGTGGGGCCGAAATGAAGAAGAGCGGAGTGGGAGATTTTCGGTTTCCGGGGCGTTGCCGTCCCGTGCCGCCTGCCCTGCCCTCGACGATGTTACGTTTATGCGCGGGGTGGCGCGGTCGGGTTGCACGGGTACGGGGCAGCCAGTGACCGTGGGGCGGGCTTGGCCCGCCAGGGTGCGTCCCGACGAGTTCGCTTGTCGGGCCTGATTAAAGGGTTGGGCTGTTGCGGAGTGCCTCGGTGGTACGACGTCGGTGGATTTGAGAGCGTCGCAGGAGCCATGCGGTGCCGACGGAGATGACAAACACGAAGGCAGCGAGTTGGGGTTCCGGGACGGCTGAAAGCAGCATGACCACGCGAAAACCGACTGCAAAGTTGGCATCTGAAGTTGTGGCCGTTTCATCGAAGGCTGTCGAGTGCATCGCGGAGACGTCATCCAGCCAGTTTGCGCCGCGTTGAACGGCTCCACTGCCGGGGAACAGGTGGAAAGAAATCGGTTCGCCCCATTCGGTGACGTTCCCGCCCATGGCCACGAGGCCATTGGGGTTGGGACCGCCGGCCTGTGTCACATCGGCGGGGACGGAGCCCACAGCCGGTTGGTTGAAGACTTCTGTCCCGGGCGCGGTTCCGGAGGCCACAGCGGTGGGCGGCGAATTACTGCCGTTGGGGTAGTAATACCAGGAGTCTGTGGCTGGATCGTAATAGGCGGCTTTGTGCCATTCGTTGACGGAGGGCAGTACAAATCGAGCGCGTCGACTGCGAACGGGGTTTGTGCTGTCGTAGTCACTGGTGTCCGTAGCTGACCAAAGGGCCGCATTCCCGCTGGAATCAAGTTTGTAGGCAGCGAAACCGCCGGTGCTGGTATTCAGCCAATTGACAAAGCGCGCAGCATCTTTCCAGGAAACGAGGGTTGCGGGCTTATTGGGGCCACGATTATTGGTGGTGATGGTTTGAGCATTTGAGGTGCCATATTCGGCATTGTAGCTACTGATCATGCTTTCGCTGACTTCGTACTTGCCGATGCCATAGCGATAGCCCACGCTACCGGCCGGATTCGGGAAGCCCACCGAGTCGGCAGCATTCCCCGGGTCGGCGATCTCGACGAAGTCGATCGCAAACGTGTTGGCGTTGTTGCCAAAAAACAACACGTCGGCGTGCAGGGCGTTGCGATTTATCAACAGGGGATTTGACAGGGAGGAAACAGCAATCGACAAGTAAAAAAACAGACTCTTAAGATTCATAGCGGTGCCACCTGACCGGGTTAGACCGGGAAAAAATCACTGGTGCTGCAACGTTTGTGTTCATTGTGCATCCTGTTGTTTTAACCCCTACCCCCCGCATCTTCGCAATAAGCAAATGGGTAATCCGAGGAGTTTGGGGGCTTTGTGTGCGATTTGTTATGATTGTGCCGGTTGTGACGGCCCATGTGCGGGTATATGCCCATATTTATTCGCGGACCGTCGAGGTCTGCGTTCCTGGAGGCTGGCGACGCTTCTGAGGGGGTTAATAATCAAATCGCGAGGTGTCAGGCACTGACACGAGCGACAAAAGTCTGTTGCTTGAAATCGTACCATTGTCACGGGCGCGGATTTTTTTGCGGCAGCGTAATGGTAGATCTTCTCAGGCGACCAAAACGCTGTTGGAGGCCGTGTGACGGCGATATGACGCGGCAAA
>CAIYBH010000070.1 GCA_903924405.1 uncultured Planctomycetaceae bacterium
AGCGAGGAACAAATCACAGACGGACTCGAAAACGTCCTCGCTGGCGCTTCGGGTTAGTATCGGAGTTCAGAAAAGGGGTCAGGACCCAATAGCCAAAGGGCCCGAAGGGTGCTCCGCACTATCGGTTCCTGACCCCTTTTTTCAAGCACGCACTATTGGCTCCTGACCCCTTTTTGAACGCGGAAATCGGAAAAATTCACTCAAATACCACTCGCATTTACGGGTTCTTAACCGACTTGGGACAAGCTGACGCGGCTGAGGACCGGTGGTTCCGGTTCACAGCGATCGCTTGCGATTTCGCTGCCTGTTGCCAATGATCCTGAACCGTTGCGTCTCCACCGCTTCTCCTTCCGCGCACACTCCATCCCCGGGAGTTCCCATGCTTCGCCACCTGTCCGGTATGCTCGCCACTGCTTTTCTGCCTGAACTCACGCCTCGGCGAATTCTGCATCGCACGCTGCTGACGGCCTTCCTCGCCGTTCCGACCATGGTTCAGGCCGATCAGCCCGCCTCGGTTCAGGAACTGAAGGCAGAGACCTGGGAACAGTTGGCTCCGCAGGGTAAGGAAGTAGATGCCATCTATGGCGATACGGTCCTGCAGAATCAGTTTCTGCGGGCTGTGATCGCCAAACCAGGCAGTTCACGGCATGCCAATATGACCATCCGCTCTGTGGGCGGGTGTCTGATCGATCTGACGACCCGCGCTCACGAATCAGATCAGTTAGGTGCGTTCTTTCCCGGACGCCGGGCATTTCCGTTTTCGGAACTCTCAACAGCTCCGGCGGAGAATGCCCCCGCGGGAAGTGCTCAGGTTGCCGTGACCTCGCCGGGTACGGCCACCCAACCGACCTATACCGTTGCATGGTCTTTGGGACCTGCCGATCGGTTTCTGACAGCCACCACGACGTGGAGCAACACGACGGCGGCGGACATCACCGTGACGCCGGAAGATGACCTGCGTGTGGACAGCGGCAAGGAAGACATCAGGAAACAGGAAAATGGCAGCCACGACTTCTTCTGGTGCCATGACCTGTTCTGGAGGCAGGCTTACGGAGTTTATGTGCCTGGATACCGAATTCGTCTGAAAGGCAGCTCAAGGGAATCGGTGCTGACCTACGAACGGCTTGACGGCAATTCGATTGTGCTGAAGCCCGGTGAATCGTTTTCGCTGGTTCGACATCTTTTTGTCAACACCGACCTGCCAGCAGTTCTGGCGGACTTTGAATCCAGTTTCCGGACGGGAACAGTCCTTCAGGAAACGGAGCTGAAAGTGCTGGCCGGTGATCGCTCGGTCCCCGACGCCCGCATCCGGCTGTTCGGTGACAATCAGGAACGTGGTACCGTTGTCACGGGGGCGGATGGAACAGCGACCGTCCGACTTCCGGAAAACATCCGCATGGCCCAGGTGACTGTTGCCGGTCAGGAATTTGCCGTTCAACCAATAGGGATCACCGACGGTCACGCTGAACTTCCGCTTCCGGATTACACACCCGGCACTGCAGAAGTCCGGATTGTCGATGAGCTTGGCCACCCGATCCCTGCCAAAGTTGAATTCACGGGGCGTAACTCCACTCCGACACCCAACTGGGGTCCGGATTCTGCCGAATTCCTTGTGCGCAATCTGGCTTACACGTCTACGGGTAAAGTCCGAGTGGACCTCGATTCCGGGACCTATGACGTCATTGTGAGTCATGGACCGGAATATCATGCGGAATTCATGACGCTGGACATCACTCCCGGGAAGACCACTGACAAGGTCGTGACTCTTCCTCGCCTGGTTTCGACGCCTGGCTGGGTGAGTGCTGATTTCCACAGTCACAGCACTCCCTCGGGTGACAACACGGGAAGTCAGCTGGGACGCGTATTGAATCTCGCGGCGGAGCATGTGGAATTCGCGCCGTGCACCGAGCACAATCGAGTCAGTACCTACGCGGACCACCTGCAGACACTGCAACTGAAAGAGCAGCTGGCAACAGTTTCCGGAATGGAACTGACCGGCCAGCCTCTGCCCCTGAATCATCAGAACATTTTCCCGATGCTCTACACACCGCACACGCAGGACGGTGGTGGTCCTGCGGCGGACCTGAGCCCGGAGACGCAGATTGAACGCGCCGCAGCATGGGACAACAACAGCGTCAAACTGATTCAGCAGAACCATCCGGACATTGGCTGGCTGTTCTTTGATCGCAACGGAGACCAGGTTCCCGATGAAGGCTACTCCCGTTCCTTCGGGCTGATCAACGTGATGGAGATTCATCCCATCGACAAGTTACTGAAACCCGGACGTTTCGACGTTCGGAAGGGAAAACCTGTGGAAAACCACACAGCATTGAACTGGATTCAACTGCTGAATCAGGGCTTCCGGATCTACGGCGTGGTCAATACGGATGCGCACTACAACTACCATGGCTCAGGCGGACTAAGAATCTGGGTGCGGTCGGAAACGGATCGCCCCGCGGAAATTCAACCGGACGCAGTCCGCGATGCCGCTCGCAACGGTCAGATCATTATGTCCAATGGTCCCTACCTCGAAGTCACTGTTCATGAATCCGGAAAACCACAGCAGGCAGTGATCTCCGGAGACGATCTGCATGCATCGTCCGGGAAAGTCACCGCATCCATTCGCGTGCAGTGCGCTGACTGGCTGGATGTGGACACCGTCATGGTGCTGGTCAATGGTCGGGCCAGTGCCGATCGCACCTTCACCCGCGAAACTCATCCGGAACTTTTTACCCGCGAAACAGTGCGGTTCGAAAAAACGCTGGACATGAACCTGCCATCAGACGCCCACCTGCTTGTACTGACCGGGCACAGCACTCAGGTGCTGGGCGCTGTCGTCGGCCCCGACTGGGGAACGCAGCACCCCGCAGCTCTCAGCAATCCCATCTTCGTCGATGTCGACGGGAACGGCTTCCAACCCAATCGTGATACCCTGGATATTCCTCTGCCCGTCAAGTTTGCTGCTGAGAAATAAGTCCCCACGCGTCCTCGGGAACGCCTTCGTGGGGGCGCGGCTGGGATGGCGAAACGGTGTGAGCCCGGAGATAGTCGCGTTTCGCTCCGCCGAAACGTGCGTCCAGCGTTCTCCGTCACACCGGCGAGCCAAGGGTGTCAGTCCTCCGAGACAGCTGTGTTTGTTGATCTTCACTTCAAAGTTTTTGTCTCGGTGGGCTCACGCCACACCGCTCTCCATTTTGGGAAGGTGAACATCGTTGCGCCATCCGGGAGCGCGGCTCCTGCAAGGCAGGAACTTTCTACGGCTCAGGTGGAACTTCGCCCTCCCTTAAAAAATCCGCCATCCGTGTGTTCCGTGTCCATCCGTGGTTTCACCCCAAAACAAAACCCATCAGAGCAATCCAGCTTTGCGGCTCAGGTGGAACTTCGCCCTCCCCGTATGCACACGCCTCCCCGTATGCACACGCCTCCCCGTTTGCACGCCTCCCCGTGTGCACGCCTCCCCGTGTGCACGCGATCCCCGTGTGCACATCCTCACGGAACTTCGCACATCCCGCGACTACTCATATCGCAGGGCATCGATCGGGTCGAGACAGCTGGCACGCCATGCGGGGTACATGCCAAACACAAGCCCGACCGTTGCCGCAAACACCATCGCAATCACGCCGGCTGGGATCGAAACCACTACAGGCCAGTCAGCGCCGGGACTGATTGAGTTGATCAGTTTGGTGATGCCGACGGAGGCACTGATTCCCAGTGCAAGTCCGATGATTCCGCCAAAACAGCTGAGCACGACAGATTCGATCAAAAACTGAAACAGAATATCCCGCCCGCGAGCCCCCACGGCCATGCGGATCCCGATCTCGCGCGTTCGCTCTGTGACCGAGACCAGCATGATGTTCATGATCCCCACACCGCCCACCAGCAGCGAAATCCCGGCAATGGAGGCCAGCAGAGCCGTCATCATGCCCGTGATCGTGCCGAACAATTCCGAAAGTTGTGCACTGGTGACCACTTCGAAGTCCGGCTTCTGACCAAAGGCGATCCGATGCCGATCCTTCAGCAGTTGCAGAATTTCACCCCGCGCGGTTTCAATCAGTTCCGGGGCCCGGGCGCCAACCAGAATGGCTGCCACGTCATTGAATGATGATCCCTGAAGTCGCCGTTTGACGGTGGTGTAGGGCATCAGCATGATGTTGTCCTGATCATCCCCGGTCAGTGAAGCTCCTTTTTTTCCCAGCACACCGACCACCGTAAATGGGATATTGCCGATGCGTAACTGCTGCCCCACGGGATTATCTGCCGGAAATAACTCCCGAACAATCGTGTGACCGATCACGCACACGCAGTTGCCTGCACGCTCGTCCCGCTCCGTAAAAAATCCTCCGGCATCAATATCCCAGCTGCGGACGCGCAGGTAATCCACTCCCACGCCCCACATTTCCTTGGGTTGCATGTTGGAATTGCCGCGCACCACTGGCCGAGCTCCAAAAACAAGCGGAGAAAATGCCAGCACAGATTCGCATTCCCGACCAATCGCCATGGCATCCTGATCGGTCAGTGTGTTGGTGTTGCCGGACTGGACACCGCGTCGCCGTTCAAAACGCGGCTGCACAACAATGAAGTTGGAGCCGATGGACTGCAACTGGTTCTGCAGCAGTTGTCCGGCACTGCTTCCGATGGACACCATGGTGGTGACGGCAGCAATTCCGATCACAATCCCGAGCACGGTCAGTGAAGCGCGCAGTTTGTTACGAAACAGAGCGCGAATGGCCACGTAGATCGTCAGGAAAATACTCATGGGGCCTCCGGCGGCTTAATTCCCGTCACGACTTCATCACCGCTCTGCAGGCCGCCACCAGTGACGTGCGTAAACTGATAATCACTGTCTCCGATCATCACTTCCACGGCACGCAGCTTTCCGGAATACTGAACCTCGCCGGATCCAGCAGGTGCACCTGCCGGCGTTTCGGCCGTGGAAACGACCGCAGCGGGTGCGTCAACGATCGCAGCCGACGATGCTGCTGTCGCAGAGCCCTCGGCGGACTGTTTCAGACGAGCCGCTTCGGCACTTTCTGACTGCGTCTCACGAACCCAGACAATTCGTCGTGTGGCCGCCTTCGCTGCCGCCACGCTTTCATCCACAGGAGCAGTCAATGACGACGTCGCCGCGTTATCCTTGTCATCCTGCGCTACGAACAACTCCAGATATTTCTGATCCACTTCCCGGACCATCGCCTTTTCCGGATTGAACCGCAGAGCTTCGTTGGGGATCTTGAGAATGTTCTTCAGCTCAGAAACCTGAAACGTCAGATTGGCCGTCATCCCGGGCAATAGCTTCAGATCGGGATTGGTCGTCGCCACAATCACCGGGTAGGTCACGACGTTCTGGCTGACCGTCGGAGAAATCCGAATCTGATCGATCTCTGCGTCCCGAAACACAATATCAGGATAGGCATCCACAGAAAAGAAAATCGGCTGCTTTGCTTCCCGCGCATTTCGAATCAATCCGATATCCGCTTCATCAACGGCCGCCAGAATATGCATTCTCTCACGCATCCGTGGGGCAATCACAAACAATTCAGGGGTCTGAAACTGAGCCGCCAGGGTCTGACCCGGGTCAATCAATCGATCAATGACGACGCCATCCACAGGAGAGGTGATCTTGGTGTAGCCGACATTCGCCCGGGAATTCTCCAGATTCGCTTCGGCCTGACTGACCCCCGCTTCAGCAACCTCCAGCTGCGCCTCGAGCGCAATTCGGGCAAATCGATACTGGTCCAGTTCAGCCTGCGAGATAAAGTCTGTGTTCTCCTGCTTCAGGGCCAGCGAACGCTGTTCATCATTGATCGCTCGCTGCAGTTCGGCTTTGACGCGATCCACATCAGCCTCGCGAGTCTTTAAGGCGGCTTCGTCGCGAGCAACCCCCGCATTATAAATTCGCGGGTCGATTTCGGCCAACAGCTGGCCTTGCTTCACTTCGCTGTTGTAGTCCACATGCAGTTTTTCAATCGGACCGGAAACGAAGCTGCCGACCTTGACCTTCAGAACCGGATTGACCTCGCCCGAGGCGTTCACGGAAATCCGTAAATCACCAGTCTCCAGCTTCGCCACGCGATAACGCGGCTTGTTCCGCTCCGCCAGCCACGCAGAAATCCGGATGCTTGCAAAGTATCCAAGGGCCCCGAGGATCGCGAGCACGACCAGCAGTTTCAGAATCGTCTTCATAGTCTCTGTTTTTCAGCAGGTTGGACCATTCCGTATCGTCCGGCAACCTGCATGTCGGACACCCGGATCACCGGGAACATTCAAGTGTTTTCCAGCCCGCAGAATTCCATCAGCCAAACTTCTGCACGCCCCCCTGCCAGATTTCAGCCACGCAGTGTCACCGTCGCGTCCTCACGCGGAATGCTGCCAACCGCCTGACGCGGCATGCGACAGGAAATCCGCACCCGCGCTGCGGCGTCGTCCGGATAGATCCGACTGTGCTCTTCCGCATGCTGATTCAGCCAGGCAAACAATCGCCCATTTCCGACGCTGGTTTCAATCTCTGCTTCGACGAAGCCTCCAGATAACCGCTCCGCCACAACCGCATTCAATTGATCCAGCCCCAGCCGCTCAGACGCGCTGATGGTCACGGTGTCTTCATGACGTCGCCGCAGTACATCCACAAACGACTGATCCTGCACTCGATCCACTTTGTTCAGCACCAGCAGAACATTTCGACCTTCAATCCCGATCTCCTTCAGCACCTCATAGACGGTGTGAATCTGACGCTCCGCTTCCGGGTTGCTGGCGTCCACCACATGCAGCAGCAGGTCGGCATGACGAGCCTCTTCCAGTGTGGATCGAAATGAGGCCACGAGGTGATGCGGAAGATTGCGCACAAATCCCACCGTATCACTCAACAGCACATCACCGAAGGCCGTCACGTGCCAGCGTCGGGTTCTGGTGTCAAGCGTGGCAAACAGCTTGTCTTCCACCAGCACATCCGCACCTGTCAATGCTCGCATCAACGTGCTCTTGCCCGCATTGGTGTATCCAACCAGTGACACCGTCGGTTGTTCGCGACGCAAACCCACCGTTCGAACTCGACGCTCTTCCACCTCGCGCAGCCGCGCCTTCAATTCGGAGATCCGTTTGTCAATCAAACGACGGTCGGTCTCCAGCTGCTTTTCACCAGGACCACGTCCGGCCCCCAGTCCACCGGTGCCGCCACCACCCACGCGTTCCAGGTGCGTCCACATGCGCTTCAGACGAGTCCGATAGTACATCAGCTGCGCCAATTCCACCTGCAGCATGGCTTCATGGGTTCGCGCATGAGTCGCGAAGATGTCCAGAATCACCTCACTGCGATCCAGAATCGGTTTCTCCAGCGCCTGCTCCAGTGATCGGCCCTGAGACGGCGTGAGGTTGTTATCGAAAATCACCATCTGAGCGTCGGTCGCTTCCACCAACTGCTTCAGCTCATCCACCTTGCCGCTGCCGAGGCATGTGGAGGGTGTTGGGGTTTCACGAAACTGAACCAACTCACCCACCACGTCCACACCAGCGGTCTTCACCAACCCCTTCAACTCATCCAGCGCATTCATCCGCGCAAACCCATCGTCCGGATGAAAGACCCCCGCCAGCACCGCCCGCTGACTGGCCACATTCAACGATTCGCGCTTCGGATTCCGCGACGCCGCGCTGCGGGAACCTGACGAAGATTCCTCTCCCGCAGACCCCTGCGACTCCGCCACTTCCGACCGATTTTTCAGAACACGTTCTGGCTCACCCAAGAGATCTGACCCTTCTACTGATCTACTGATACTGAAACCTTGCCTCGACCACACACAACTCGCCGACACGCCTGAACCACAGGCGCACACGGATCATATCACCCATCTGTACCCCCCTATTGTCGTGGACTCGCGGTGAAAAGCGAGAGGAATTGGCGGGGGAATTCGTGAATCCTCTTGCAATCTTCCTGAAAAAACTGCAGGATTTCGGCAATTCCTGACCCCCGTCCGATTGCGGAAACACGCCTCCTTCTCCTTCCGGCCGATCTCCCGACCATGGCCTCCCACCCACTTCTGCGACGACAAATCCTCCGACACGGCCTGATCGGCGCCGCAGGCTGCGCACACAGCTCCCTCGTGACACTCCCGCAACTCCTTGCCGCAGACGCCACTCGAAATCAATCACCTCGCTCCTGCATTTTCATCTTCCAGTACGGTGGACTCAGCCAGCTGGATTCCTGGGATCCCAAGCCCCAGGCACCCGCCGAAATTCGCGGCCCGTACAAACCCATTCCCACCCGGACTCCCGGTGTGCAGTTCGGCGAACTCATGCCCAGCCTCGCCGCAATCTCTGACAAACTCTGCGTCATTCGTTCAATGAGCCACAGTGTGCCCATTCACAACGTGGCCAACGAAATGCTGCTCGCCGGCTCGTCAACCCCCGCGAAAAACTCACCCTCAATCGGCTCCATCGTGACCCGACTGCGACCGGTCGATTCCAATCTGCCAGCCCACGTGTGGCTGCAGAAGTTCGGTGGCGGAGCAGCTCCGGCAGAATCTGCCTGGCTCACCGGTGGCCACCTTGGCATTCACCACGCGCCACTCCTCATCGGCGAACGCCACGACGACAATCCCGCAACTCCCGGTTTCACCGTGCGAGCCTTCGAGTCCGCCGACGACATCACAACACCTCGACTGCAGTCCCGCTGGAACCTCCTGCAGCAGTTGCAGCCGGAAGATACCTTCGCCAAAGCCCGCGAACTCACCGCCCTGCAGGAAAAAGCATTCACACTGCTGCACAGTCCACACGCGAAAAACGCCTTCAGTGTCGAAGACGAAACGCCACAGCTGCGAGATCGCTACGGAAGAAACCCCTTCGGACAAAACCTGCTGATGGCGCGACGACTCGTCGAAGCCGGCGTCCGTCTCGTCAACGTCGTTGCCTGGATGGGACTCGCTCCCCATGAAAAATTCGTCAGCGTCGAAACCTGGGACATGCACGGCAATGCCGGAGTCGGCATCTTTGACAACGGCTGGAACGGACTCGGCTGGGCTCTGCCACGCGCCGACGCCGCTGTCGCAACCCTGATCGAGGATCTGGAAGATCGAGGACTGCTGGACTCCACGCTCGTCGTCCTCGTCGGCGAATTCGGACGAACTCCCAAAATCAGCCGCGGTGCGTCCGCCATCGGACGAGATCACTGGCCCAATTGCTACTCCGCCATGCTCGCCGGGGCCGGAATTCCCGGCGGAATGACCTACGGAGCCTCGGACGAAACCGCGATGTGGGTCCGCGAACGCACCGTCAGCCCCGAAGACTTCAGTGCCACTGTTCTCGCCGCACTCCACATCGATCCCGCCACACGACTCAGCCCCGATGGTTTCACACTCCCAGCCTCCACCGGCCAGCCGCTCCCCTTCGTCAACGGATGAACGTCCCCAATCGCACTCGCAGAGCACACCAACCCTTGGGAGGGCACACCAACCCCTGGGAGGGCGCGGCTCCTGCCAAGCCGAAAACCAACGAATTCACTGCATTTTTCCCTAAAATCTTGTGCCCTCTGTGCCCTCTGTGTTTAAAAAAACGCTCCTCATACCCCGCCGTTTTGCCATGCCAGGGCGATGGCCCGGATTGGCGAAACGATGTTCACATGGGAGATCAGGGGCGATTTTTGCTTGATCGCAGCAAGGCGTCTACCAAAATAGCGAGCGGTGTCCCGGTGAACGCTGGACGCACGTTTCGGCGGAGCGAAACGCGACAATCGGCTGGTTGAACACCGTTTCGCCACCCCATCCGCGCCAAGCCGAAAACCACTGAATTCACTACCTTTCGCCCTGAAACTCTGTGTCCTCTGTGGTCTCTGTAGTGACAAAAACGCTCCTCGTACCCCGCCGTTTCGCCATGCCGGGGCGATAACTCCTGCCGTGCCCCAGGAAAGCACGCAGGGATTCATGCGGCTCAGATGGAACTTCGCCCTCCCAGCGCATGCGGCTCAGATGGAACTTTGCCCTCCCAGTGCGCATGCGGCTCAGGTAGAACTTCGCCCCTTCGTGGCAAACGACCACCCGAGGCCACCTGAACGATTCGCCTTTTCCGGCCACAAACATCCAAAAACGTGAATGTTTTGCCCCGAGACTGTTCCCAGAGGCAGGAAATTCTGACTGGACAACACCATTTTGGCCGATCAAGACTGCCGTGAGTTTCGCTCGGCGGTAGCATCTTTGATGTGAATCCCCCGCACTGCCCAGTCTGGGCCGCGGAATCTGTGGTATCCCCAAAGTTCTGGCTGCTTGCACAGAAGGTGGCAGTTCGATGACGATTTCCATGACCGAATACTTCCGGACCAGAAAATCTGACCGGAAAAAGGAAACTCGCTACATCAACGTGATCAATAAGGACAACTGCACGTCGTGCAATTCGTGCGCGACTGTTTGTCCGGTCGACTGCATCTACGAAGTGGTCAGCCCGATCCCGTCCCAAAGCTACCACCAGATCGACACCAGCCGCTGCATCGGCTGTCAGATGTGCTACCGCTCCCCAAACGACAGCAACGAATTCTACCAACTGACGATCTGTCCATGGAACGCGATCGACATGCTTCACAATCCCAATGTGAAGCCGGATGACCAGTCGCCACTGGTGCCCTACTACCGCGGCAACTCACAAAACCTTCCATGGCCCAAACTGGAAGAATACGGTTACCAACTGTTTCTGGATGGCGAAGTCTTCCTGCCGGCGTCCGAAAAAGACCTGCATCGCATCTTCCACCTGTTTCAGGAAGAAGCCTGGATGTACAGCGAGGCCGATAACGTCCGCATCGTCAGCCCGGAGGTGCAGGAAGGCGAAGGGTTTGTGCGCTTCCGTGCCACTGAAGAAGGGCGCGAACTGCTGGACTGCATGTACCGCGACTGGAAGCGGATTTTCATGGACTAAGGCTGCAGGCCTGTGACTTTGGGCGAGCTCGTTCCATGACCGTTGTGCCCCGTCTCTCTGCCGCATTCTTCACGCTTTTTTGTTCGGTGTTGCTGTTGTCCCTATCCGCAGCGGACGAGGCAACTCCTGCACTGCAGCCAATCCAGGCACCTGCTGCTGAACTGCAGCTACCAGAATTCTACAGCAAGTACATTTCCGCCGGCGGCTACCCGATCGTGGCTTCGGCCCGCGTCAGCGACTATGCTCTGCGTGAAGCCGCATGGCTGGTGGATATGCTGCTTTCGCAGCGTCCCGACATTCGACAGGCCATGGTCCGCAGTGGTTCACGACTCTGCGTGATTGGTCATCAGGAATTCACCACAGATCTGCCCGAATTTGCTTGGCTGGGTGATCCAGCCGCCGACGGCCAGCAGGCCGCAGACGTTTCCGCCCGGGATTTCTGGGACGCGCGGGCCCGTGGCACCGGCGGTTCAGCAACCGACCCCTACTGCTCATGCGGAGAAGAAAACCTGCTGGGATATCCCGGCGACCCATACAAGGCCGAGTGCATTCTGATTCACGAATTTGCTCACAACATTCATCTGCGCGGCATGGCCACCGTCGATCCCACGTTTGACGATCGGGTCAGGCTGGCATGGCAGAACGCCACCTCACGTGGACTCTGGGCCGGCAAGTACGCCGCTGTCAATCATCACGAATACTTCGCCGAGGGCGTGCAGTCGTGGTTCGATAACAATCGCGAAGATGACCACGACCACAATCATGTGAACACTCGGGAAGAACTGCGGGACTATGATCCGGCACTGGCAGACCTGTGCCGCGAGGTGTTCCGCGACACAGAACTGCGCTACACGCGTCCCGAAACGCGTCTCACAGGACACCTGGCAGGGTTTGATCCTGCCACCAGCCCTGAATTTCGCTGGCCGGAGCGTCTGACTCAGGCCCGGCAGAAGATCAGGGCTTCAGCCGAACAGCGTTCCCGCAAGGCGTCGGATCAAAAACGCTGAAGGCCGGACCACACGCCCGTCACAGGATTCCCAGTTCGTGACCGACCTTCGTGAAGGCGGCCACGGCCTGTTCCAGCTGTGCCCGAGTGTGGGCCGCAGACATCTGCGTCCGAATACGAGCCTCACCGCGGGGAACGACCGGGAACGAAAATCCGATCACGTAGATCCCCAACGCCAGCAGGGCATTCGCCATCCGCGTCGCCAGTGCTGCATCACCAATCATCACCGGCGCGATCGGATGATCTCCCGGGAGAATACGAAATCCCGCCTGCTGAATCGCGTCGCGGAAGTACCGCGTGTTATCACGCAGCTGCTCACGCAGATCCCCGGACTCGGAAATCAGATCAATAGCGGCCAGTGACGCCGCTGCAATTGGTGGCGCCAGTGAATTGGAAAACAGGTAGGGCCGGGAACGCTGCCTGAGCAGATCAATCAGCGGCTGACGACCACTGGTGTAGCCTCCGCTGGCCCCGCCGAGAGCCTTGCCGAGAGTGCCGGTGATCAGATCGATGCGTTCTGCCACACCAAAATGTTCCGGCGTCCCGCGGCCACCCGGTCCGATGAAACCCACGGCGTGTGAGTCATCGACAAAGATGGACGCGTTGTATTTGTCTGCCAGTTCACAGATGTCCGGCAGTCTGGCAAGATAACCGTCCATCGAGAACACACCGTCCGTGGCAATCAGCCGATTTCGACAATGCTGCGCCGCCTGCAACTGCTGCTCCAGGTCGGCCATGTCATTGTTGCGATACCGAAAACGCTGAGCTTTGCAGAGCCGAATTCCGTCAATGATGCTGGCGTGATTCAGCTGATCCGAAATGATCGCATCCTGCTCACCCAGCAGGGTTTCAAACAGGCCGCCATTGGCGTCAAAACAGGAACTGTAAAGGATCGTATCGTCTGTCTGCAGAAAACTGCTGAGCTTCTGCTCCAGAGTGCGATGGACCGTCTGAGTTCCGCAGATGAATCGCACAGACGCCATTCCATAACCCCACCGATCCAGTGCCTCGTGCGCTGCCTTCAGAATCGCAGGATGATCTGCCAGACCGAGGTAGTTATTGGCACACAGATTGATGACTTGACTGCGATCCGCCAGCCGAATGTCTGTCTGCTGAGGTGAATCAATCGTTCGCTCGGCCTTGAACAAACCCTGTGACCGAATGGCTTCCAGCTCGGCCAGTGCGTTTTCCGTCAAACCGGACATTGATTTTTCTTTCGGGTCAGCAGGAACAGCAGCACCGTCGCAGGACATCGCGACCAGTCTGCCAAAACGATTCACCGGGATGACCATGTGCTTCTGCCTGAGCCCGGCTGGCAACAGGCAGAGACGCCACGCGTTACTTGTTCCAGCTGAGAATCACTTTGCCGGACTGCCCGGAACGCATGGCCTCAAAACCCTTCTCGAACTCGGTGAAGTGCAGACGATGAGTGATCACCGGGCTGATGTCCAGGCCGCTCTGCAGCATCACCGTCATCTTGTACCATGTTTCGTACATTTCACGACCATAGATTCCGTGAATTGTCAGCATGTTAAACACCACCTGAGTCCAGTCGATGGCGATTTCAGCTGTGGGAATCCCCAGCATCGCGATCTTTCCACCATGAGCCATGTTGCGGAGCATATCGCGGAAGGCGTCCGCATTCCCCGACATTTCCAGCCCGACGTCAAATCCTTCGACCATCCCCAGCTGGGCCTGAACGTCCGCCAGTGTTTCCGTGCGGACATCAACCGTCCGGGTTGCCCCCATTTTCCGAGCCAGTTCCAGACGCCACGGATTGACATCCGTCACGACCACAAAACGCGCGCCCGCATGCTTCACCACAGCAGCCGCCATCAACCCGATGGGACCGGCCCCCGTGATCAACACGTCTTCTCCCAGGACCGGAAACGCAAGCGCTGTATGCACCGCATTTCCGAAGGGATCAAAGATGGATGCAATGTCGCGATCAATGCTGTCGTGATGATGCCAGACGTTGGTCATGGGCAGAGCAATGTATTCAGCAAAAGCCCCGGGGCGATTGACACCAATGCCCTGAGTTTTCGGGCAGAGATGTCGGCGTCCGGCGAGGCAGTTGCGGCAGCGACCACAGACCACATGCCCCTCACCACTCACGATCTCACCAGGATGGAAGTCCACCACGTTGGAACCAACTTCCACAATCTCACCGACAAATTCGTGCCCCACCACCATCGGCACGGGAATGGTCTTCTGTGCCCACGCGTCCCATTCGTAAATGTGCACGTCTGTGCCGCAGATTCCGGTCCGGTCAACCTTAATCAGAACATCGTTCACACCGACTTTGGGTTCCGGAACATCTTCCAGCCACAAACCCTTCTGAGCGTGACGTTTGACGAGTGCTTTCATGCTGGCAACTTTCGGCTTTTCGAATATAGTGGACATTCCGTGCGGTATATTAAACGGCCCATCATCCAGTTTGCAAGACATTTTGTCCATTATATTGCACGAGAATCCAGTGGAGTCCGCCATGAAGTCGGCAAAACGTGCAGAAGAGGCCACCGGCGCCACGCCTTCGGCAGATGACGTCAGTCGTCACGTCTGTCAAAGAATTCACCAGCTGCGGCAGGAACGCGGCTGGTCCCTCGATGTCCTCTCGCGAGCCTCCGGGGTCAGCCGATCCATGCTCAGTCAGATTGAACGGGAACAGGCCAATCCCACACTGGCTGTGACCGTGAGAATCGCAGGAGCCCTGGGGATCAGCATGGCCGAGCTGGTGGAACAGGCCTCAGTCGTCCCGGCAATCGAAGTCATCCGTGCCGACGATCGCAGTCACATCTTCCGCTCCGATCAGAACTGTTCCATTCGCACTTTGTCGCCACTGCACCTCGAAAAGGACGTGGAATTCTACGAAGTGCTGCTGAATCCCGGAGGTATTCTGAGGTCCGCACCGCACTTCGAGGGCACTCGGGAGTTTCTGACCGTGCAGAAGGGCAAGGTCGTCGTGGTGTCCGAAAACGAATCCACCGAACTGAATCGCGCGGATTCCGCCAGCTACCGCGCCGATGTGCCCCACGAAATCCGCAATCCCGGAAAATCCGAAGCCCTCGTGTTCCTCGTCGTGATCTATCAGTAATGGCGTCAATCAGCTGGGCGATTCTTTCGTATTCTGCGTGCATTCCAGACACTTGCCAGTTAAGCTTCAGGCTTCAGAAATGGCGGCTTGAAAAAAGGGGTCAGCGCATCGGAAAAGGGGTCAGGAACCAATAGCCTAAAGGCCCGAAGGGTGCTCCGCAGCATCGGAAAAGGGGTCAGGACCCAATAGCCAAATGGCC
>CAIYBH010000071.1 GCA_903924405.1 uncultured Planctomycetaceae bacterium
AGTCGTAAACATGCCGCAGAACGCCGCCAGGAATCCGTTGTCACGCTCGGGCAACTGCCACTGTGCGTACCCCTGATCCAGAAAGGCGGCGCAGAAGCCCACAAGCACTTCGTTCACCATGTCATCACAATCCTGTCCGGTGTGTTCCAGCAGAACATCGCGGACTCGACACGGCCCGACCGGTGGCGGAGCCGTGGTGGGAAGTGCTGACAAGCGGGCGATCGAAATCTTCCAGATCAGATGCAGGCAGATGGCTTCCCACTGTTGCTCTGTGAACTGCCCCGGAGTGGATCTGCCAATGGTTCGGCTGACCTGCCGAATCAGGTTGATGGCAGACGTTGTCCGTGCGTCGACCGTGGTTGACGTGTTTTGCTGCTCTGCGACCCAGCTGCTGGTCTCTCTCAATAACTGTTCCCGCACGCCCGGGCGAATGGCTTTGTCGAACCGTTTCAGTGAATCTGCTTCTGCCAGGATCCAGGTCAGTTCGTGTGCGGTGGCGGGTGAAACAAGGTGCAGCAGCTGACTCATCCGCAGCGCTGACCGTTCTGTGATGCCACCGACCAAAGCGTCTCGACTGTCCCCGCATTCCTCGCTGACAATTTCAGCGAGATCCGATTCCGTAATGCGACCGCTTTCCAGTCGTTTTCTGTACGCGGTCTCGCTCAGGTAGGGCTGACATCCATAGATTTCAGAGACCTGTCGCAGGCTGTCGAAGACAGACGACTGCTCCATGCCCTGCAGAGGATTCAGGAAGGCGAAGGCCGTGATGGGCCCCTGCAACGGCAGGAGCTCTGCCAACTGCAGAATGTCCTGACGCACATCATCCGGAGGATGTGACAATGATGTCCGGCGATTCAGATCGGGGGCGATCATTTGTAAACCTTCAGGGATACGGCTGAAAAAAACTTTCACTGAGCGGTCGCTGATCCGCGTGGGATATTCGTTTTTTGGATAGTTCCGGGTGGCGGAAATCCATCGCATTTCTGGTTGATTTCCGGGCTGTTTCTGTTCTCTGGGCAGATCTTGTGCCTGGACGCCTGATTCTCTGAATAACACCGAGCCCGTCGTGTTTTTGCGCCTGTGATTCAGCAGTCGTTTGACCTGGCGATGTCCGCACAAGGCGAGTCTGGTTCTGTCTGCGATGGCCTTGAGCCGCTCCGAAGGGACATGCCGCGAGTTGCCGGAACATCAGCCCGGAACCCCGGGATTGGTTCAGTGGGAATGCAATCTGCTTCCGCGTCTTCCCCGAGTCCATTTGTTTGCCCGGTGATCAGCCTGCGGAATGGTCACGGGTGCTGTGGAGTACCTGTGGTGGAATATCTGCTGGCAACGAGTTGACCGAGTTTGCCTGCTGTTGACTTCGATGCTGCGACGAGGTCTGGCAACACCTTTGGCATGACTGCTTCGGGGGTTCCACTCGTTTTCTGAGTCGAAGTCCGGTACTGAGGGGCATGCGAGTCGATGTCAAATCAGACTGTCAGCAGTTTGGCTCTTGAGCCGGGTCGCTGAGTTTGGCTGCATGATTTGTGGACGTCGTTCGTCAGCCACGTGCCGAAGACTCAGGCGGCGGAGCTACGGATCGGGGGCGGACGGCAGCCGCGTGCATCGATTGGAAAGACTGGCGTGGGCGAGGCATTCAGCAGCGTGTGAAAATTGCTCTCAGCCTGATTGTTGCGAGGGACACACGGCGAGCCGTGTACGTATTCAACTTCCTCGGCTTCTGCTTCGTAGGCGGTGAGCGAATCCTCTGCGGCGGGAGCACCGATCGAATCGACTTCCCGGGTGCGATTTGTTGGCGACGCTGATTCGGCACGCCACGAGGGCTGTGCCAGCAGGACCAACAGGATGGCGTAGGAAATTCGCATAGAAAAAATCTATCGTTGCTCCGCAGCCGTGTCAATCGCGGCCCCACGAATGTTGCTGTTTGTGAAAAATAATTTCCGTCGGAATGGTGCGAAGCCAATGGCGGCTCAAGTGGAACCATGAACCCCCGGTGGTGCCTGTGTTGATGCGCCGTCACTTCGACGTCAGCAGGTTTCAGATTGATGGCGAAAAGTGCAAATGGCTGGGTATCAGTGGCGAATTCTGCTGTTGCGGCCTTTGCTTTAAGTGCTGGAAAAGCCGTGATTTCCGAAGAATCCGACTGATCCGGGCGACGGCATCCTGCTTTCGGCACGCAGTCTGCGGAAGGGAGATCTCGTTCAGGACGCGAATAAGCGATCTGGTGACGCAAGGCTTGAATCATTCGGTTGGCACGACTTCCGATGAGGCCCCACACTGGTGGTTATTCGAATCCGGACCCTGCACAGTGCTGAATTCTGAAAAACGGTGGCCTGTGGTCCTGGTGTGCGCGAGTACCGGGACTGCGGGCCCCGTTTTCCGGACCTGCGTTCGGCAGCAGATGAGCGTGTCGGCGTTTGTGACGTCACAAGTCGTCTGGCGTCCCTCGAAAACTTCAATTTGCAGCGAACCGCGCGGAACCTCAGAGACTCTACTGACTGTTCCGTGGTTTTTGCCTGAAAGGAATGGCGGATGTCGATCAGCAGACAACAACTTCAACGTCAGCTTCTGGAGACGGATGCCGGACAGGCCGTCTATGATGCCCTTGTGCAGGCCAACGTGGATCTGCGCACGGTGTCGCTGGAGTTGGTGAAGGATATGCTGCAGGCCGAGTCACAATACCGTCGGCGACTGGGTGTACCGGTCACGCGAGGTTGTCTTCCGTGTCTGGGAACCGTGGGATGAGGGGTGAGTGTTGTTAGTTGTCAGTTGTCAGTTGTCAGTTGTCAGAGGCGGTATCGGGTGGGACATGACTCAGCGGCGGGGGGCATTTTGTCGGAAGATTGAGCCGCGCTGGCAGGCCTGCTGACTGCTGACTGCTGACTGCTGATTGCTGATTGGGTGGGTTGTGTTCCCGGGGTGAGGCCATTTGTCAGAGAGTGTGTTCGCTGAGTCTCGGGGCGGTTGGGCACTGGTCATCGTCCGTTGAACTCGTAAGATACGCCGTGTGGTTGCTGGCGGGGCCTGCGGGCGATCCGCCTTCGGCTGTGGGCTGTGGCTTCAGACCGTGCCCTGCTGCGGCGCAATGTCTCCGGGATTGCGGGGCGTTGGCTGGATGGGCATGTGGATACGAGTGAAAGAGATGACACGATGGGATTGCGACTGGCCGTAGCGACAGAAGATTTCGGGCAATCGTTGCGTCAGGCGATTCGCCTCGCAGCTCAGAATCCTGTGCAGGGCCTGCGTTTGAATGCGCGCAGCGAGGTGCGGGCCAGTGAGTTCACGGACACGGGATTGCGGCAATTGCGGCACTTCATTGGTGAGCACCAGATGCAGGTGGCGGGGCTGTACTATCCATCTCGTCATTCGCTTGCTGATCCGCAGTCACTGGATCAGCGTCTGGATGGAATTCGGGCGGCGATGGGGTTGATGCGTCGACTGGGAACGACGGATCTGCTGCTGCGAGTGGGGCGGATTCCGGATCCAACGAAACAGGTGGTTGACGAGGCTGAGGATGCGCCGAACAACGAGGACGTGGATTCGCTGCGTAATCCCTTTTCCTTTGCTCCATCGCTGGGCACGCTGTCGACGCGACAGCCGTCGGAGGCGGAGCAGTTTCGGCAGTTGTGTGAAATTCTGAATGACCTGGCGGCTGAAGCCAACCGTCATGGAGTCGTTCTGCAGTTGATTCTCTCGTCCTATGACGTGAAGCCGCTGAGAGCTTTACTGGCCGAGGTCACATCCGGTCCGATTGCGGTCGTATTTGATTCTGCGACCAGCGTGATGACCGGCCGGTCTCCTGTGGCCGTTTTCCGGGAGTGGTATCAGCGTATTGGTTATGTGCGACTGCGGGATGCGCGGAAAGACGTGGATGGTGGTGGGATTGAAGTGCCGATGGGTGAGGGAACTGTGGACTGGACGGAACTGCCGGCGGTGCTGACGGAAGCCGAGAGTCGTGCGTGGGTCTGCATTGAGCGTACCGGGGGGGATTCGCGGGCGGAGGACGTGATTCGGGCCATTCGAATTCTGAAAGAGACGCTTCCGGGACTATGAAGTCACTTGCGGCCTGAGCGGACGTTTGGTTTGCTGCGTGGTCTGGGCGCGGGCACTGGTTTCTCGGTGTTGATGTCACCGGGAACGACCGACGCCATCCATGCACCTTCAGCAGAAAGTGGTCCTCATGCGGGCAATCCTTCGAGAATCGATCGTGGTTGTATTGGGAGTGTTGCTGACCGCATGGTTCGGCAATGCGAACTCGGAACTGCGAGCGGACGGCGTCACGATTGAGGTGGGTGCGGCAGAAACGGACATTACGCCGCCACTGGGCTTTCCCATGGCCGGCTACTTTCATGAACGGCTGAATGAGGGGACTAAGGATCCGCTGAAAGCGAGGGCGATCGTGTTTCGCGGTTCAGGTCAGCAGGCAGCCCTGGTGGTTTGTGACCTGATAGGAATCTGGACCGACTTCTCGCGACTGGTCAAAGAGCGGGCGTCTCAGCGAACCGGGATTCCGGCAGACTGTATTATTGTGAGTGCGACGCATTCGCACACAGCACCGGACTACTGCAAGGCGCTTTATGGGTGGATTGCTGCTCAAAACCCACCGGTGTCGCCTGCCGCGATGACGGGTGTGGAACAGAATCCCGAGCGACTGGCGTGGATTGAACGCCTGATCGAGAACACCGTGCAGGCGATTGTGAAGGCTCAGGCCAATGCTACCCCGGTAATGCTTGAATCCGGTTGGGTGGAGCAGCAGGTTCCGGTGGCCTTTAATCGTCGATTTGTGCAGAAGGATGGCAGTGTCAGGACGTGGGTCGGTCTGGAATATGCTGATACGGTTCGTTCGGCAGGTCCGATTGATCCGGAGATTCCGCTGTTGCTGGCCAAATCGCTGAAGGGTGAGCCGAAGACGGTGCTGAGCAATTATGCATTGCACCTGGACACTGTGGGGGGCATGCAGTGGAGTGCAGATTATCCGGGACTGATTAGTCAGGCATTGCAACAGGCCCTGGGACCGCAGGTGGTGTCCGTGTTTGGTACTGGTTGCTGCGGCGACATCAATCATGTCAATCCCCGAGGGAAGGATCGCAATACGACTCAGTTTATTGGCGAATCAATCGGTAAGACGATTGTGGAGGGGTTGCCGACATTGCGGGTGATTGACCAGCCTGTGTTGAAAGTGCGATCGGCGGTGGTTCGAGTGCCGTTGCAGCAGGCCATGCCGGAGGCGGTGGCGGAGTCTGTGCGGGTCTTGAAAGCGGTGCAGGCCGGTGAGCCGGTGGACTTTTATGCGCATGTAACGGCACACAAGAACGTGATGATTGACCAGATCCGAAACGTGCCGCGTCTGGTCAGTGACGAGGATGGTGCGTTGGCCCGTCGCACGACGCACGGTCTGATTGGAGCCGGCGATAGTCTGCCGGTGGAGATCAACGTGATCGCTCTGGGGCAGGATCTGGCAATTGTCTGCCTTCCCGGTGAGGTGTTTGTGGAGCTGGGACTGGCCATTAAACGAGCATCGCCATTCCGACAGACGATGGTGATTGAACTGAGCAACGCTGTCGAAACCTACTACGTTCCGACTCGTGCTGCCTTTGCGGGTGGTGGTTACGAACCCACCAACAGTACGATTGCGCACGGCGGTGGCGAGTTGCTGGTGGAAGAGGCGATTCGGTTGCTGCAGTCGGCAGCGAAGTCCGTGGAGTGACGGAAGTTCCTGTGGCCGCTGAGGCTGGTGCCGTCAATGCTCGTGCCGGTGATGCTGACGGCTGTCGTGGTGGCATCCCGGGATGTGTTTGATTTTCTCTGCGGGTTGCAGAGTGACTGGTTGAGGATGAGTGATGCAACGATCCGTGATGATGTGTGTGGCGTGTCTGATGTATCAGTGGAGTGGGCTGGGGACGATTGCCGGGCAGGAGCCGCGTTTGCCCCCTGCGGCTGCCCCTGAAGTGAACCCCCTGATCTCGCGGATTGCCTTTGGATCGTGTGCCAACCAGGACGATCCGCAGCCGATTCTGCGCACAGTACTGGAGTGGGAACCGGAGCTGTTTGTGTACCTGGGCGACAACATTTACGGCGACACGCGGGATATGCAGTTGCTGGCAGAAAAGTATGCCAAATTGGGACGTCGGAAAGAGTTTGTGGCGTTGCGTGCTGCGGTCCCGACGATTGCCACGTGGGACGATCATGACTATGGCGAGAATGACGCGGGGAAGGAGTTCCCATTTCGGCAGGAGTCCAAAGAGATTTTCCTGAAGTTCTGGAACGAGCCGGCGGTCAGTGTTCGTCGGGATCACGAAGGCATTTACACCAGCTATCGATTCGGCGACAGCAAGAGTGGCAAATCACTGCAGGTGATTCTCCTGGACACGCGGACCTTCCGGGATCCACCGTTGAAGTCACCGTTAAGTTCGTGGAAGAATGACTATCTGCCGGACACGAATCCGGAGAAGACGCTGCTGGGGGCGGCACAGTGGGCCTGGCTGCGGGAACGACTGCAGGAGCCGGCGGATCTGCGTGTCATTGGCAGCAGCATTCAGTTCGGGCACGAATACAATGGCTGGGAGTCGTGGACAAATTTTCCGGCCGAACTGATGCGGATGGTGGACCTGATTCGCGAAACGCGGGCCAACGGCGTGGTGTTCATCTCCGGCGATGTGCACTGGGGTGAATTGTCTGTGCTGCGTCCACCAAATTGCTATCCGTTGTATGACGTGACAGCCAGTGGACTGAACCGGGACTGGGAGAATGTGGAGCCGAATCAGAATCGGATCGGGGACGCCTGCATGGACTTTCATTTCGGGATGCTGGAGATTCAGTGGACAGGAAATCCCTCTGTGCAGTTGCGGGTGCATGACATGACCGGGCGGGCTCGAGTTCGCAAGTCAGTCAGGCTGAGTGAGCTGCAGTTTCCGGCACGGTAGGTTGTCAGTTGTGGATTGTAACGGGGATCGGACGCATGGCTGGATTCTGGAAAAAACTGGCGATCTGGCTGGGGCTGCCGATCGGGGTGCTGTTGCTGGCGGGAGTCGTCTGTTACTGGTACTGGTTTATGGTTCCGTCGGAGCTGCGGTCAGAGATCCGGTATGGGACCAGGGACGGAAAACCGTTATTGCTGGATGTGTTTCAGCCGGCGAAATCCAACGGAGCAGGCGTGCTGATGATGGTCAGCGGTGGCTGGAAGTCGGGAGCGGGATCCGTTCGTCCATGGTTGTTTGCGCCGTTTCTGCGGCGTGGTTACACAGTCTTTGCAGTGCGTCATATTTCTCAGCCGGAGTGTACGATCAGCGGCATTGTGGAGGACATGCATCGAGCAGTTCGGTATGTGCGTTATCATGCGGCGGAATACGGTGTGGATGGAAAAAAACTGGGAGTGATTGGTGGCAGTTCAGGCGGACATCTTTCCCTGATGCTGGGGACGTGTGGAGCGGCGGGAGATCCGGCTGCAGAAGATCCTGTGGATCGTGAATCCAGTGCTGTGCAGTGTGTCGCCTGTTTTTATCCACCGACAGATTTGCTGGATCTGGGACAGTCGACAGAGAATCCCGGCGACGGGGGGCCTCCGAAGAGTTTTGTTGAGGGGTTTGGTCCCCGGGCAAAAACGATGGTGGAATGGAAAGTGCTGGGCCGTGAGTTGTCGCCGATTTATCACATCAGTCAGCAGATGCCGCCGACATTCATCGTCCACGGGGACGCGGACACGCTGGTTCCGCTGGACCAGTCACAGCGTTTCATGAAAGAAGCGAAAAAGTACGACCTGAAATTGCGTCTGGATGTGGAACCGGGAGGTGGACATGGCTGGCCGACGATGATGCTGGACATTGTTAACTTTGCCCGCTGGTTTGACGAGCATCTGCTGGGCGGCGCCGGGACGCAGTGAGAACGGCATGAGGCAGGCGAGACAATGGGAGGGCGCGGCTCCTGCCAAGCCGCAAACCTGGTTTTCGGCTCGGGTGGAACCTCGCCCTCCCGACGGTGGGTGGTTTTCGGCTCGGGTGGAACCTCGCCCTCCCGTTGGTGGTTTTCGGCTCGGGTGGAACCTCGCCCTTCCGTTGGTGGTTGTTTCGGCTCGGGTGGAACCTCGCCCTCCCGTTGGTGGTTGTTTCGGGCGGAGATATCGGGATGACTTTGCGTCAGGATGCGATTGAGATCTGGACGGCGGGTGTACGGGCGGCGGATTCTGCGGCGGCGGTGCGGCGGCAGATCGCGTGCGATGCTGAGGCCCTGACCATTGCGGGGTGCAGGATTCCGTTGTCCGAACTGGGGCGACTGGAGGTGGTTGGAGCCGGGAAAGCCGGGGCCGGGATGGCAGCGGGCTTTGAACAGGCCCTGCATGGCACCCCGGTTTTCGAGCGGCTATCGGGTTGGGTGAATGTACCGGACAACTGCAATCGGCCTTTGCAGCGGATTCATCTGCATGCGGCTCGTCCTGCGGGGCGTAACGAGCCGACACCGGCTGTCCTGCAGGGGACGCAGGAGATTCTGGACCGAGTGGGGGCCTTGGGCCCGCGGGACGTGTGTGTCATGCTGTTATCGGGTGGTGGCAGTGCCCTGCTCTGCCGTCCCGTGCCGGAGATTACACTGGAGGACAAATTGCTGGTCACACGATTGCTGTCCGGCTGCGGGGCGCCCATTCAGGAGCTCAATCTGGTGCGGACACAGCTATCGCAGGTTAAGGGGGGGCGTCTGGCTGCTGCGTGTCGTTCCGGGCTGCTGGTAACGCTCGTGATTTCGGATGTGATTGGTGATCCTCCGGAGATCATTGGATCGGGGCCGACGTGGCCGGTGAGTGCCCGACGGCAGGCCGCTCTGCAGGTGCTGGAGAGTCGCGGCCTGCTGGATCGGATTCCCTTGCGAGTGAAGGAATTTCTGCAAGGGTCTCCTGAGGCGAGTGTGCAGATCACATCGCAGCAGGTTTATCGCATGGTGGCCAGCAATACGGAATCGTTGGCGGCTGCAGCGGATCGTGCGCGAGAACTGGGTTATATCACGGTACCGCCATTGCAGAATCTTCAGGGTGAGGCATCGGTGGAGGGAGCCCGTTTTATGAAGTCACTGATGGAAGCAGGACGCGACGCGGGTGTGGCGGATGCGGCGGCGAAGGGAATTTGTCTGCTGGCGGGGGGAGAAACGACTGTCAATGTGGCGTCGGCGGGAAGTGACGTGGGACAAGGCGGACGCAACCAGGAATTTGTGCTGGCGGCTGCGGTGGCCATGCCGGATCCCACGGCGTGGTCCGGGATGGTGCTGTTGAGTGGTGGTACGGATGGCGAAGACGGACCGACGGGGGCCGCAGGCGCGGTGTGTGATGCGGAGATCCAGCGGGAGATTACCGGGCAGGGCTTGCAGGCGACCGAGTTTCTGCGACGTCACGACGCGTGGACGCTGTTTCACAAGGTGCAGGGATTAGTGGTGACTGGACCGACAGATACCAACGTGATGGACCTTGCGGTTGGACTGGCGGGGAGGAAATAGAGAGTGGAGGGTAGAGAGTAGAGAGTGGAATAAAAAAACGTCCGGAGCATGAGAGCATCCGGACGTCTGGGAGACGTGTGCAGTCCATCAGGCTGAACCAGGGAATGGCGTGTGATTTTGACGCCGTTCCGTGTGTGATCTGCTATCGAACGAGCAGAACAGTGTGTGGGTGGGTTTTTCTGGTGAGCGTGAATCGGGCGGGCGCGGGCTCATGCCATGTTGCCAATCTGATTTTCGGCTCAGGTGGAACTTCGCCCTCCCGGA
>CAIYBH010000072.1 GCA_903924405.1 uncultured Planctomycetaceae bacterium
CCTCACTCCCTCACTCCCTCCCGCTGTTCCCGAGAGGAGGCCGGTGGCGTGCAAACCTCGGTTTTTTCTGTTTTTCAGATTCCATGAAGGAGTGTGTTCCATGAACAAAGAGGAAGCGTTGCAGGCCAGTGATACGGCTCTGCAGGAACTGGCGACGGCACTGCGGCAGGGCAAAAGCGATTCGCTGCTGCACTACCTGTCAATGCTCAGTCGGTTCCATCGATATTCGTTCAGTAACTGTATGCTGATCAGCCTGCAGAAACCCGACGCCACTCTGGTGGCCGGGTTTCAGCGGTGGAAGTCGCTCGGACGGTTCGTGAAGCGGAACGAACGCGGCATCGCGCTGCTCGCTCCCATGATCAGCCGGTCCAAAACCGAATCTGCTGATGAAGCAGATTCCGCAGAATCGACGGTACGGGTCCTCCGGGGCTTCCGGGTGGTCCATGTCTTCGATGTGTCACAGACGGAAGGTCGCGAACTGGCGTCCTTCGCCAGTCTGGCAGGCGATCCCGGGGACTGGCTGCCGCGTCTGGAAGAACTGGTAGCCAGTCACGGGATTCGGCTGGAATACCCCGAAGTGGTGCTGCAGAACGCCAACGGGGCATCTTTCGGCGGACTGATTCACGTCAGTTCCCGACTGCCCTTGGCTCAAAAGCTGTCGACTCTGGCCCACGAACTGGCTCACGAGTTGCTGCATCAGGGTGCTGATCAGCGGCCGTCCAGCAAAGCGGTGCTGGAGACGGAAGCAGAGGCGGTGGCGTGGGTGGTGTGTCGAGCCTGCGGGCTGGACTGTTCCACTCGCGCTGCCGACTACATTCAGCTGTGGGACGGTGACGAACAGACTCTGCTGCAGTCGCTGGAGCGGATTCGGCGGGTGGCCAGCGGCATGCTGGAACATCTGTCGACGCCGCCTGAAAAGTCGCAGCCCGTCTCGGTCACTGCGGCCTGGCCCGCACCCCGCGTGGCAGTAACCGCAGCGGTGACGACGGCAGCGGCTTCCGCCCTGCCGGCGGCCGCCAACACGGACGCCGCAGAGCCACTCTACTGCACGGTGCTGCCGCAGCCGGGAGACCTGATTCAGGTGCAGACCAGTGACTGGGAAGCACTCGAGGCGGGTGACTGGCTGCGGGTGTGTGAACCGTCAGTGTCGGTAATTGAGGAGAATCTGCTGCGGGTGGCACCGCGGCAGCGAGTTTCCACGATGTGGGGCCCGTTGCAGGGCCTTCCGGACGGGACTCAGCCTGAAGTGATGCACACGACTGGCGGCCCATTTCGGACTCTGCAGATCACGGATCTGGAGGAGCTGGAATACCGCGGCCGGGGCATTGACGTGTTCTGGTGCTGGCGTGGCGCACCGCAGGAGGGCCAGCGTCGGGACCGCCCGCTGAGGGTGGGTCTCTGGAGCTGTGGTCGCCTGCGGAGCGAGCAGCAAGCTGCGGTGCGCATTGTGAATGGGGGTGTGTGATGGCTCAAACCGTCACCACTCCGTATGCCGCCGACTGGATTCCGCCGCAGACATTGACCGGCGCTGAGCTGTGTCGCTGGATGCGTCGTTTTCGGACGACTATTCGGGACCTTGCGCAGCGACTGGGAATGACTCAGCGGCGAATCCGTGAATGCCGTCGTGCGGGCCTGGGAAACCCACACGCGGTTCGTGACTGGCTGGAAGCGATTACGGGACACGACCCCGGACCGCGGCCGGAAGTTGCGTATGTGCAGCGCTGGGAACTGCCTTTGACCTGCCGCTGTGGCCGTCGCCTGTTACTGGGTGATGGTGTATGGCGAGTCTATCGGCACAGCTGGTGCAGCATTGATTGTTTCCTGATCGACCGACCGGAACTGTTTCGGCAGTCCCGCTGAACTCGGATCGATCAACAAAGGTTCCCGTTCCCAAATTGCACGCCACCGGAACCTCTTGTTTTTTTCTCTCACAATCTCGCGGGGAACTACTGCTTGTCGATGCCCAGAGGCCGTCCAGAAAAGTTTGCACATCGCACGCAATAAGGGCAGCAGTACAGAAGCGGTAAATTCGCATTCAAGGGTTTTTGGCGTCAATTGGTGTATTGCTGTCCGCGATCCTCATAGAATGAGGGGAGGGCAGTCGCTTCGAACCAGATCCA
>CAIYBH010000073.1 GCA_903924405.1 uncultured Planctomycetaceae bacterium
CTATTGGTTCCTGACCCCTTTTCTGACCGGCCCTGGGTGCTTCGCACTATTGGTACCTGACCCCTTTTTCTGCCCACTTTTCTGAACCGGGCTGTTCGGCTATTCTTCCTGATTCTTTTCTGAACCTCTGAAAGAGGAATGATATGGAAACGCTGGTTCGCTGGATTGTGACGGGTGTGTTGGTCGGTTTGCTGCCTTTTCCGCAGATCGGTTCGGCTCAGGAGACCGGGGAGGCAGCTGCTTCAGATTCGGCAACTCCTGCAAGCGACGTGTTTTCGGGGCCACAGCCGGGAGAACTCCTGCCGCCGTTGACCCTTCGTCAGGTCCTGGGAGCGGATGCGGGGCAGGAGACGGATCCAGTGACTGT
Source organism: uncultured Planctomycetaceae bacterium (assembly GCA_903924405.1). Taxonomy (GTDB): domain Bacteria; phylum Planctomycetota; class Planctomycetia; order Planctomycetales; family Planctomycetaceae; genus SXXK01. Next base: position 368 of record CAIYBH010000073.1, read on the forward strand.
CGCCAATGGTGGCCCGATCGTTCTGGTCTTCGTGCATGACATCAATCGGCAGTCGGTCAGCATGACACGCGTTCTGACGGGGTACACCAAAACGCGGGCAGAGGATGGCCTGCAGACAGGGGTGGTATTCCTGAATGACGATGCCACAGCTGCAGAAGCTCAGATCAAACGCATGGAACATGCACTGACCGAAGGAATTGTGACGGGAGTTTCCTTAGATGGTCGGGAAGGCCCTGGCAGCTACGGCCTGAATCGCAATGTGATGTTGACCATTCTGATTGGCAAGGCTGGGAAGGTGACAGCGAACTATGCTTTGATCCAACCCAGCCTGCAGGTGGACCTGCCGAAGATTTTGAAGAGTGTTGTGGAGGTCGCTGGTGGTGAGGTGCCGAGTCTGAAGGATCTTCCGGGGATGGCCGCCATGGCTCGTCGGGAGAATCAGGCTGAAGAGGAATTGAATCTTCGGCCATTGCTGCAGCCGGTAATTCGCCGCGATGCATCAGCCGAAGCGGTGGAAAAGGCAGCTCTGGAAGTGGAAAAGCAGGCGGCACAGAATCCACGAATCCGCAAAGAAGTCGCGAGAATTGCCAACACCATCATCAACGCGGGAAAGCTGCAGGACTACGGCACACCGAAAGCGCAGGAGTTTCTGAAGAAATGGGCGACGGAGTTCGCGAAGTCTGAGGCATCGCCGAAGCCACCTGAAAAGTCGGGCGACTCCTCGGGGGCGCGTCCGTGACCGTCTGGGGATTGTGGTGTGCGGTGCTGCTGCTGCCGATGCAGACAGAACCTGCTGTGTCGTTTCAGACTGAGATCCTACCGTTGCTCACCAAGGCCGGTTGCAATTCAGGGGCCTGTCACGGGGCTGCAGCGGGGCGGGGAGGACTACGTCTGTCACTGTTTGCGGCCGACTCCCGGGCCGATTATGAATCGATTGTGCTGGCGCTGGAGGGACGCCGCATCAACCTGAAAACGCCATCCGCCAGTTTGTTCCTGCGCAAACCCGCGGGCTATGTGCACCATGGTGGTGGCGTGATCTTTGCCGAGGACTCTGATGAGGCGTCGTTGCTGTTGCGATGGATTCAGCAGGGCGTGCCATTTGGTGAGTCTGTTGACGTCCGGGAACTTCAGGTGCAGCCGTCACTGCATGTCTGCACGAAAATTCCCGAGACCATCGCGCTTGGCGCGACAGCGATTTTCGGCAATGGCGATTCGGCGGACGTCATTTCAAAAGTGCGGATCAGTATTGCTGACGAGCAGGCAGTGACGCTGAATGCGGATGGAACGGTGACTGTTCAGCGTCCCGGCCAGCACGTGGTGCTCGTCCGCTTCCTGAACAGGGTCATGCCGATCCGTATTCACGCCCCGTATCTGTCACAGGCTGCCGTGGGCCCGGCAGCGACTGACGAACCTTTGGGGCCCATTGATCGACACCTGCGGCAGGTATCACAGGAAATGCGGCTCCCGCTTTCACCTCCGGCTTCGGAGGATGAATGGTTTCGTCGGGTGTCGCTGGATCTGACCGGTCGGCTGCCGACTCCGGAGGAGGTCCGTGGATTTCTGGACGACAAATCCCCTGACAAGCGGGCGCAAAAAATCGATCAGTTGATGGCCGGGTCAGCCTTCGTGGATCTCTGGACGCTGCGATTTTCTCGCCTGCTGCGCCTGCAGAGTCTTCCGGGGGATCAGCAGCTCTTTGAGGCAGCGGTCAGTATGGTGCGTGAGGTGATTGCGCGGGATGGTTCCCTGGATGAGTTGGCGCGACAACTGCTGACGGCGACCGGGGACTCGCACGAGAATGGTGCTGCCTCCTGGAGCCGCATGGTGCCCGACGCGCGGGTTCATGCCGAGCGGATTGGCGAGGTGTTTGTGGGGGCACGACTGGGATGTGCGAATTGTCACAACCACCCCCTCGACCGCTGGACTCAGGATGATTACCACGGACTGGCAGCAGTCTTCGCTCGACTGGACCGTTCCCGTGTTGTGCAGTTGCGTGAACGTGGTGCGGTCACAAATCCACGAACTGGGGAACCAGCTGTACCTCGTATTCCCGGCGTCGGTGATCTCGGCAGTGACGGTGATCAGCGTGTTGCGATCGCCGACTGGGTCCTCGCGGAGCCGGAACTGCGATTTGCCCGGGTTACCGTGAACCGACTCTGGAAATTCATGTTCGGACGAGGACTAGTTGAGCCTGTTGATGATCTGCGTGATACCAACCCCGCAACACATCCGGAACTGCTCACCTGGCTCGCGCAGGACTTTGCGAAGCACGGTTATCGGATTCGGCACACGTTGAAACAGATGGTACTCAGTCGGGCGTGGGGGGCCAGCAGTCAGCCTGTCCCCGGAAACGAACAGGACGATCGATTCTATTCCCGTTACTATCGACGTTCCCTGTCACCAGAGGTGTTGCTGGACGCGATTGCTGATGTCACCGCGGTGCCTGGAGCCTTCTCTGCGCATCAGACGGCATTGGCTGTGCAGGTACTGGATCCGGCTCGTCCTGCCGGAAGTCTGGATTTGCTGGGACGCTGTATTCCGGGGCGTGGGTGTATTGGGGAGAGTGGTAGAACGGCTGGGCTTCCAGCGAAGCTGCACCTGTTGAATGGTGATGTCATCAATGCGAGGCTGCAGCATCGTGAGGGGCGTTTGCAGAGAAACATTGAGCAGGGGCAAAGTTCTGCAGAAATCGTCAGGGAGTTTTATCTGCGTGGTCTGGGACGACTGCCGGACGAGCGGGAGCAGCAGATGTGGGATGAACAGCTGAGCACGGCAACAGGCGACGAGCTCCGGCGACGACTGGAAGATTTTGTGTGGGCGATGTTGAACAGTCGCGACTTTTCCGAGAATCATTGAGACGGAGACATAGCATGCCGAACGATGATGGTTGCGTGCTGCCTCGGCGACGAATGGCGCGCCGTGATTCGATTCAGGCGGGACTGCTAAGCTGGCTGGGGCTGAGTGTCAGCGCGGCTCAGTCATTGCGTGCTGACGGCCTTTCACCGCGAGTTGCATCTGCGAAATCCTGCATTCTGTTGTGGCTGGATGGTGGACCGACTCATCTTGAAACCTTCGATCTGAAGCCGGACGCGCCGAGGGAGATTCGCGGACCGTTCTCGCCGATTGCCACATCGGTCCCGGGCCTGGACCTGAGTGAGTTATTGCCGCAGACAGCATTGCAGGCCAGGCATCTTGCGCTGATTCGCTCGATGACCTCGCCGCTTGGGGAGCACGGGCTGGCCAATCAGTACCTGATGACCGGATATCAACCGTCACCGGTTCTTGAGTATCCTGAGTATGGGTCTGTTGTTGCGCGGCTGCGACCGGGAACGGGGCTGCTGCCACCGTTCATTGCCATTCCTGAAGGCAATTCCGGAAGCTCTGGATTCCTGGACAGTGCCTTTCAGCCGTTTGCGACGGGGGGCGATCCATCGAAGGTCGACTTTCGGGTACGAGACCTGAGCTTATTTGCGGAAGTGGATGAATCGCGGCTGCACCGACGGCGGGATTTCGTGCGTGCCTTCGACCGAGCACGTGATCCGTCGTCAGACACCTCCGGTGGCCGGCTCGGATCAGACGTCGCCTTTGAGCAAGCCTGCCGCATGCTGTTGTCACCTGAAGCAACGCAGGCCTTCGATCTTACCCGGGAACCGGATGAAGTGCGTGCTCGGTATGGACCACGCATGTTTGGGCAGAGCTGCCTGCTGGCTCGACGACTTGTCGAACGGGGGGTTCCCTTTGTCACGGTGACCAATGCGGGGTGGGACACTCATGACAGTCTGGTGCTGCCACTGAAAGAAGGTTTTGCAGGTGCCAAAGTCGGGGTTGGTTTGATTCCCGTGTTTGATGCGGCGTTTTCGGCCCTGATCAGTGACCTCAGCGAACGCGGCTTGCTCGAGGAAACTCTGGTCATTGCCATGGGAGAATTCGGGAGGACTCCGAAACTGAATTCGCGGGGAGGACGCGATCACTGGCCTCGTGTTTTCAGCGTTGTTCTGGCAGGAGCTGGCATCTCTGGGGGTCAGGTGATCGGAGCCAGTGATCGCATCGGCGAAAGTCCGGCGGAAGATCCGGTGACACCCAGCGATCTGGCCGCGTCGATTTATACGTTGCTGGGAATAGATCCTGCTCACGAGTTCGTGACTGCAGACGGCCGCCCGATTCGAGTGAATCAGGGTGGGCGATTGATTCGCCAGTTGTTGTGACCGAGCATGGAGATGTCGGTAAAACGCGAATCGGACGATCACGTGTCCCGGCTGATGTTACGGGCAGGACCGTGAGTTTGTCGGCCGCAGCCGGATCACCCGTCGTCAGGGAGACGTCATGAGATGCTGTTCTGTTCCACAGGAGTGTTGCATGCTGCGTATCCTGGTATTGCTGGTGGTGTGGATTTCAGGACCGCAGTGGTGTCAGGGAGAACCAACAGACGCCCCATGGACTGCCGCGATCTTCTCGGCTGATGGCCGAACCGTTTTTGCGGGCTCGCAGGCTGGCGTGACTGAGTTTGAGTGGCCGCAGATGAACCCACTTCGAACCTTTGCGGTTCCGGTTGAGAATATCCATGACTTGCTGCTGACGGCCGACCAGAGCACGTTGTTGATTGCCGGAGGGACGCCGAGCGAATCCGGATGTGTCGTTGAGCTGCATCTAACCACGGGACACAGCCAGACACTGGATGTCGGCGAGGATGTGGTGCTCAGGGTTCAACTGATAAACGGCGAAAAGAAACTGATTGCTGCGACAGCGCAGTCTGTGTGTTATGTGATGGATCGGGAAACTCGCCGGATCGAACAGCAGTTTGGCGGACACTCCGGGGCCGTGCTTGCTTTGCAGCGCATCTCGGATTCATTGGTGATTTCGGCGGGAACCGATCAGACTCTGCAGCTTTGGAATCCTGCGGATGGGAGACCGAAACGGACCATGAATAATCATGTGGCAGCCGTCAACGATCTGGTGACTCTGATGAAATCGGAGGGAGCCACTGGTCCGCCTGCCACACCAGACTTACCCCTGCTGCTGGCATCGACAGGTGACGACCGCACTGTGCGACTCTGGTACCCGGAGACTGGCCGGATGCTGCGATTCGTGAAATTGCCGCACGTTGCGCGAAGTCTGGCGTTTTCTGTTGACGGAACGCGGATCTACGCTGGCTGTGATGACGGGACCGTGCGGATTCTGGACGTGGCCAGTCTTCGGCTTCTGGCGGACACCCCGACACCTTGTGGTCGAATTTTTGTCCTTGCGCGACATCCCGGCTCGGATGACCTGCTGGTCGCCGGACAAAGTGGTCTGACACGCATGCAACCGTAAATACATTTTGGGATGGTGGCGGGCAGAAAAAGGGGTCAGGTACCAATAGCCAAATGGCCCGGAGGGTGCTACGCACTATTGGTACCTGCCCCGTTTTTCTGCCCACGGGGATCGGAAATCGGACCTTCTGGTCCTCGAAAACGTTCATTTCTGCTGAAAAAAGGGAAGAAAGAATTGTCGTTTGACGAATAGTTGTCTGGACAACTGTTGAGGGCCAATCTAGGATCAGACCAACGGCGAGCCGCCGTTTTTGCATTCAGGATCGCAGAACATCATTGTCTACGACAGGTGACCCGATGATCAGTGCAGTTCCGGAAGTGGTGTGTGACGCAGATGTGGTTGTGATCGGCGGTGGGCCGGCGGGTTCCACGGTGGCCACCCTGATGGCTCAGCAGGGGTTAAACGTCCAGTTGTTCGAACGGGACCATTTTCCTCGTTTTCATGTGGGCGAATCGCTGATTCCGGAGACGTACTGGGTATTGAAGCGATTGAACATGCTGCCCAAACTGAAGGGCAGTCGTTTCGTGAAGAAACGCAGCGTGCAGTTTGTCAGCTACAACGGCAAGGCGTCTGCGCCGTTCTATTTCGAAGACAACAACCCGCACGAGTGTTCTCAGACGTGGCAGGTGGTCCGGAGTGAGTTCGACCACATTATGCTGAACAACGCGAGGGAGCATGGCGTTGAGGCTCATGAGGGCGCCCGAGTTAAGGACGTGATTTTCGAAGGCGATCGGGCGACCGGCGTACGCGTGATGCTGGAAGATGGGACTCAGCGTCTGGTGAATTCAAAAGTTGTCGTGGACGCCAGCGGTCAGAGCGGGCTGCTGATGAATCGTCTGAAACTGCGGACGTGGGATCCGTTGCTGAACAAAGGCGCGATCTGGACGTACTGGGAAAACTGTTACCAGGATTCGGGGCGCGATGAGGGTGCGACGGTGATTCTGCAGACAGCCGATCGGAAGGGCTGGTTCTGGTACATTCCGCTGCATGGAAATCGTGCAAGCGTGGGAATTGTCGCGCCGTTTGATTATCTGTTCAAAGGGCGCGCCGGTCACGAGCAGACCTACCAGGAAGAGGTGGAGAAGTGTGTCGGTGTCGCCGAACGGCTCGCGGGTGCAAACCGAGTCTCGGGTTACTTTGCGACTCGTGACTTTTCTTATCGCTGCAACAGGGTGGCTGGTCCCGGTTGGGTACTTGTTGGTGATGCGTTCGGATTCCTCGATCCGCTGTATTCTTCAGGTCTGTTGCTGGCGCTGAAGTCTGGTGAAATGGCTGCTGATTCAATTGGAGAGGCGTTCCGAAAGAACGATTTTTCGGAAGAGCAACTCGGGAACTGGGGCCCGCTGCTCAACAAGGGCATCGACCGAATTCGGCGTCTGGTGTGCGAGTTCTACGAGGGTTTCAACTTCGGAAACTTTGTCAGGAACTACCCGGGACTCAAGGGAAGAATTACGGACCTGCTGATCGGCGATTTGTTTGACGACAAAGTGGATGAGGTGTGGGCCCCCATGGAGTCTCTGTATCCGGAAGGACGCAGTGTGCCGGTGGCATGGGATTCCGGCACCGCTCCCGAGATTGCCGCTCAGAAGCGGAACGAGTTACACATCCCTGAGGGTGTAGCCCCTTAGATTTACTGAGCAGAGAGTTTCCTCTGATCATTTGCAGGCAACTCCAGTTCAACGCGATTGCTGAAGCCTTCGGGCTTTAGTGATCGCGTTGTCGCATTTACGCCGAAGTGCTTCGATTTGCTGAGTGGCCCTCGCGTCATCCGACAGTGTTACGATCGCCGGCAATGGTTGGTCTCCAGCTATTCGGGCATTGCCTACCATCACGCCGTTGCGTTTTTTTACAGAATGGCCTGAGTGGCAGAATGGCCTGAGTGACAGGCTGCGGCGTGTCAGGGAGCAAGAGTCGGCACGGGCTTCATGGCTGGTTGAGCATGGCCGACCGGAATGACGCGAAGTGTTTGGTCGCCGGACTGTTGCAGATGTTCCAACAGAATGCGGCGGATTTCTGACGCGGTTTCCGGGTGTCGGACAACTTCGCTGTGGCCAGCGCGGATGACCTTTTCGCTGGTGACATCGGGGCGGTGGGCATTTTTCCATGAGACCACGCCGTCGGTCCAATCTTCCGGCTTGCTGCCTTTGCGAACGGCCACGATATTGTGGTGCGGAATTTCTTCAGGAACATCCGTATTTCTTACCAGCGTCAGGACGGCCGATTTTCGGGTGAGCGAATCCATGCTGGTTTGCTGAGTGAACAGTTTGTCTGCCACATCCCGGCCATTCTGTTCGAACACCAGACGGCTGAGCTCCAGTGTTCTGGATGGTAGCCAGACGACAGAGCCGAGCGCCCAGCGGGTGAATCGATTGGACAGTGAACTACCACCGTAGGGGCTGGCGATCGTCACGATACGATTGACCGCTGAGTTCTGGCGAAAGAAGAACACTCGCCGAATTTCTGATTTCACTGACCCAGGGGCTTTGAGTGCGTCCACGGGACGTTTGCTGACGGATTTCCAGAGTCGGTCACCGCTGTCAATGGTCAGCATGTGTGCCAGGATTCCTCCCATACTGTGGCCGACCACCACCATCTGATCCAGGCGAGGATTTTTGTGCTCGGGATCGCAATCCAGTCGCAATCTGCCCAGTGTGTCTCTGAGTCTGGCTGCAGAAAACGCTATGGGTTCACCGGTTGGGTACATGTAGAACCAGAATTGATACTTTCTGCGAATCTCCGGGTCTGCCTGCAGGTCGTTGAAGACTTCCATCCACGTCAATGGGCTGGACCAGAAGCCGTGAACCATGAGAACTGGAATTCGGTCCGGGTCGTAGGGCTGAACCATGTAGAGTCCTTCGACTTTTTCTGCCAGGTCCGGTCGGATCAGTCCCCACGTATCAAGCAGGCTCAGGTCAGGATTGCTGAGTTGTCGGGCGAGTGGTGTGGTGATATCGGTTTCCAGCGGAAGCAGGGTATTGGCGACCACCAGTCCTTCGGATTCACGTGGATCATAAACCTGCAGGCGAATCACGGACGGCTCAATCTGATTTGAAGGTTCGTCAAAGTGGACGACAACAGTGGCCGCATAGTTCATGCTTTTTGTGTAGTAGCGAGCCATCGGATCTGAGACGCCGGAATTTGGCGGGCTGACGATGATGGGCACACCCAATCCCGGTGTGGTGTGTCTGCTGCGAAGATTTCTGAGTTGGTAATCGGACACAAAATCAAAGTCACCGAATTGCTCGAGGCACATCAGTCGGCTGGGGAAGGGAATCTCAAAGTGTACGCCTCGATGGGTTAGCGGCATCCTCAGACTCTGGCCGAGTCGGTAGCGGCCATGAGTCTTTGCCAGCCGCAGCAGGTTCTCGAGGCTGGTGTTGTACACGTTTGCGGTATCCCGATGTGGAGCGGCTGCGGGATCACGACACTGTCCCGTTTCATCCGGGCGACTGAAGAGTTGCCATGCGTCGCGGGCTGCGTCCAAATACAACTCCATCGCCAGATGGGGATCTTCGGAACGTACGGATTCGGCAGCCAGATACTGCAGTTCGGCGAGGGCGTGGGTCGCTTCCGGATAGTCTTTTCCGTGGCGGTGCGTACGGCAGTGGTCGATCATTCGCCGGAGATTTTCGCCGCCGGAGTAGTGAGATTCGGCGAGAAACTGATAGGTGCGATCTGAGTTTCTCAGGCCACCGAAGAGCGTGTGATTCAGACGGTCAGTCAGCTGATTTTCCGGCTTGTGCCGCACCTTGACAAACTCCGCCGTCGCGCAGCCGCACACGCAGACCAACGCGCAGCTAATCAGCAGCACTGGTTGCTTCCATGCGACCTGTGGACTTCGGCCATTCATGAAACGAAAAGCTATCCGTCAGATGAGTGAATTCCGGATCTCTGAACCCATAACACTCCGCTGCTGCTTCCAACGCCGTAGGTATACCTGATCCTCGGGAATGGCCCGGGGCTTGTCATTGACAAACGCCGGTCGGCCATGTCGATGGCAAGGGAGCTCCGGCAGAGAACTCTGACAGCTTCGTTTTATTCGTAACTTGCGTCAAGATCAGTGGTTGGGACGCTGCTGAAACCGTTGTTCCCGTGAACAAGCCGGTCGCATGGACGAGCGGATTCCGAGCCCTCTGTCTGGCATGAAAAAAGGGGCCACTGCGACGGAACTCGCTTGATGATGATTTGGAAGAGTGGGATGATTGGGTGGCGCGGGGAGGGTGTGTTCATCGCCATACGGAGATCTGAATTTCTCAGAATTCAACCGTGGAGGAGGGGCCGGTTCCGGCGAAAGCGTGTCGGATCACCCAGCAGCGGTGCTGGTTACCGGCTGTGAACAGTGCGTTGTCATGCAGCAGAGGCGCACTCGACGAATGTCAGCTTCAGGCGAGAGCCGTGGCCTTGTTGACCGCCGAGCAAAGAAGAATGGCTGTGACGGGGTTCGGGTTGCTAACTGAGCGACTGCGGGAATTCCCCGGCGAGTCTGACCAGCCGATGGAGATCAGAGTCCCTTGAGCGATGCTGGAATGGCCAGTTTGGAATTGACCGCTCGGGCCTGCTGGACAGCGCGTTTAGCGGCGTCACGATTGCCTTTTTTCAGCTCGAGTTCCGCGGTAACAAGCAGGAACTGATCCTGCTCCATGGCGCCTGCCTGCAGTTGCTTGAGGGTTTCCTCAGCCTCGGTAAGTTTTCCCTGAGCGATACGAGCGCGGGCCAGTGTTCTTAAGGCGGATTCGGTGAGGTCTGGCTGGAGTGTTCCGCTGGCGACGGCGGTTGTGAGCTGTGTTTCTGCTCCGCTGAAGTCGCCTTGTTCGAAGCACTTCAGCCCGGACTCGTAGGCAGATTCAGTTGAAGCAACATCATCCTGCGAGGCTGAGCCGCCACTGCAGCCAGCAACACTGAGGGGCAGACCGCTGATCAGGGACAGGATCAGAACTGATCGGATGTGAGGGGCCATTGAGTCGTTCCAGCGTAGCGGTGATGGGCAGGAAAAATGCCGCACCTCTGGGAGTGCGGCAAAGTGGCGGGGCGTTTGGTGGAGATCCACGGCAAGTTGCCGACCGGATTTCGTATGGAACCCGTCCGTACGACTTGCCGCCAGTCTCCGGGCAATGCGCCCTTTACTCAGCTTACCAGTCCCCTACTGACTCTCCGGTTCCGCGGGTTCCCACGCTCCTCCAAACTCCGAGGTCAATACTGTCGCTGGCAAACCGAACGCTGCCGTCCGCAAGCATCACGTTGGCACCTCCGGTGTGCATGCTGCGTGCTGAGATGATTGCGTGTTCGCCCGGGGTGTCTGAAATGGCGCTCCAGTTTCCGCAATCTGAACCGCGCCAGTTGGGCGTGGCCACATGGTTGTACATGGTGCCTGAGTACGCAGCGAACGGCCAGCCGTTGGAGTAGTCACTTCCGGCTGCCCATCTTCCGAAGGTCATGAAATTGAAGCCACTGGCCACTTTGGGGGCGTTCAGGCAGTCGTTGTACATGGTGTCAGGTGGCAGCATGACATTTTGTCGATTGGGAGACGTGATGATGTCAGCCGGCGATGGAGGCGTCGACGCGGAGGCCCGTGCTGAGCCTTTCGTGCGTTCTGCAAACATTGCGGTGTTTGACAGCCCGTCCGTGAAATCGCGATCTCCGAGGGCGGACCCGGCGGTAAAGGCTCCGTTGCCTCCACAGGTCAGTGTTTGCGATCCGACCGTTACTGAGCCGCTCCAGTTGTTCTGTGAGGTTGTGTTTGTGGCACCAGCGTAAGGGGTGCTTCCACCAAAGTTGTAGACGTAGTTATTCTCGGTGATGATCACGCCGGTGTTGGCATCGGATGGGCACAGAAACAAGCCGGCAGCCTGTGCATAAGCCGCGTAGTTGGGGTTGGAGGGAACGCCGGATGTGGTCATTCGGGTGGAGTTGGGCCCGGCGAAGTTGATCAGATTGTAGATGTTGGCCTGTTCCATGTAGGGCAGAATGAAAATGTGAACTGAGCGATTGCCGGTCCAGACGTTTGCGGCATTGCTGCTGTAGCTGGTGTAGCTGACCTGCACGTTACCCGCGACTGTCAGATCGGGCAGGAGTCTTCCCGGGGGAAACCTGTTGTGGGTGGAAAGATAGTTGTGCAGCCCCAACCCGATTTGCTTCAGATTGTTCCTGCACTGGGTCCGCCGGGCGGCCTCACGGGCCTGTTGCACGGCGGGTAGCAACAAAGACACAAGGATGGCGATGATTGCAATGACCACCAACAATTCGATGAGGGTGAATCCACGTTGCGAACGACGCATGAAAAATAACTCCTGAGATCCAATGACTGACATAAGCCGGAACGGAGCGGAACTCGCCAGGCGTTCACCGGTGATTGTAGAGCACCCGGGGCAAGGTTCATTCCTGAGTTGCCGTTGCACGCGGTGAGACGGGCAGATTGAAGTGACCCGTGGATATCAGAGCTCGTGAATCTCTATCTCTTCCCATTGATAAGAATCCACTGCGACGTCCTCGATTCACTCAGAGGACGGATCCAGTTTGTGGGAAAAAGAGGCACGTTCTGACGGACGGCCCCTGCAACGTCTGGCTGCACCACGTGTTGACCGGCAATCAAAAACAGATTCGGCAATCCGGAACACTTTCCCCAATCCCTCAGCTTTATTAAGCTTCGCAGACTGCGATGCTTCGCCGGAGTGCCTCGGTGCCTTGCTGCGACGGCGGTAAGGCGTTGCGGCCGCGGCATGATTGAGAATTGTCGGCGGTGGTTCGCGGGATGGAATATTAATCGGGGTCGTTGAGTATGGTGAATGTGAACTGCGGAAGTTTTTCAAAGCCGGGTCAGCCCGTGAATGAGTTGTGACGGACGGTTCAACCGCAGGGCCTGGGCTGGATTCAGGCAGGGTGAAAAGTCGTCTGTTTTGATAGCGGGAAAATTGGGCAAGGCAGCAGCTTTCAGATTCTGTTGGTGACTTTCAAGGGCGGAATCTTCGGTGGTGAAGTGCTGAGGGCTTGTTCGGAAGGGATTCTGTTGCATGGCGTTTCATCCGCAGCGATTTATCCATGCGGCCAATATACGGCTTGATGTGCCCGTCAGTGTGCAGACCACTGAACGCCCGGGCGACCAGTTGCGCATGGAATTTGAAGACGCGACCCTGCAGGCCTTTGACGCAGTGATCGAGAATTGCCTGCGTCACGACGTGGACTTCCTGTTGCTGACGGGCAACGTGTTTATCGAAGCGGATCGCAGTTTGCGCGCAAGGCTGGCGATCCTGAAAGGCTTTCAGCGTCTGCGTGAGCGTGAGATTCAGGTGTTTGTAGTGCCAGGGGACATGGATCCGGCGGAAGCGTGGCGAGCGATCCCGGAGATGCCGGACAATGTCTCTGTTTGCTACAGCTCCAACCCGGAGCCTGAAGAGTTGGTTGTGGATGACCAGCCGGTGACCATGGTGTCATCATCGACGTGGCTGGGAAACGTTGATGATTTCGGCATTCAGGTAATCGCTCGCGGTGGAGAATCAGTCCAGCCGTTTCGGATTGGCGTCATTTCCCGGGCTCGCTTTGAAGAGTCTCGTCGGATTGCTGCTGTGGCTGCTGCGTCGGGCGACCATGTACTTGGGGCGGTGGCTGTAAACCCGGCCACGTCGGAATTGGTGATTGCTGCTCAGCAGCAGGCTGTTGAGCAGGAAGAGACCGGGGTCACGGTTTGGCGGTCTCTGGAAACGGATGGGCCATCGCGTCCGACGCGGGCGGATGATCTGCGGCCCGGGCAGCAGGGCGGTGCTGGGCCGTCCGCTGGTGGTTCTGAGGAGTCGCCGGATTCAGGGTTTCTGCGCTATGCGGACGAGATGCTTCGCGAGGCGCAACTGCATTTTCTGGCATTGACCGGCGAACTGTCACCGTCGACCTCGTGGCGGGAGTCCGGTGTGGTGCATTCTCCCGGGACAACTCAGCCCCGCAGCCGACTGGAAGCTGTGAGTGGGACCTGTTCGCTGGTGCAGGTGGCCGAGGATGGAACCGTGAAGATCTCTTCGCTCGACACCAGTTGTGTCGACTGGAAGCATCTTGAGATTCGGGTGTCTGCGGGCATGGATCTTTCCACCCTGCTGCAGCAGATGAAAACACGGTTACTGGAAACTCGTTCCGGAGCCTCGGATCGGATCTGGTCGGTTCAATGGATTCTGCGGGGTTCATTACCGCTGTTGCATTCGCTGCTGGAAAGTGATCTGGACACCGCGTTGGGGGTTGAGTTGGATGAGGTCATGTCGTCGGTTCGCAGTATTCGTTTGCTGCATGATGTTCAGACGCTTCCCGACCCGTGGCCCGTATCTCATCCCACCGCGACGCTGGCCGACCAGTACCAGCAGTTGCTGACACGACCTGCGATGTTGCGGGACGCGGACCTTCAGCGATTGATCGATAACGACGGGACGTTGTCGAACGGGTGGAAGCAGCGACTGACTTCTGTACTTCCGTCTCTCGATCCGGAGCGAATTCTGGCGAGACTGAGGGAGGATGGTGCTGGGTGGTTCGAGCCTGCTTTCAATAGTGATGTTGTTGAGGCTGAGCAGGAAGTGCCGGAGTCTTCCGGCGACGAAGATCGATTCGAAGAGTCTGATGCGGAAGAACACGAAGACGCCGTTGCGGCCGCGACGGGAGAAGTTGTGGCTGAAGCGTATGAAGATGCTGAGGACGACGACGAAGGGGAACTTCGTTGAACAGAAAGAAAACGGCACGCATCGAAGCCCTGTGCGGGAACCGTTCAAAAATCCTGATACGGTGGTTCATGGGGCCTGTGCACTGGAAGACCATCGTGACGAATCAGAGTGATATGGAACAGAGGACGGCGGCATGAGGCTGACGGAAATTGATATTGATCGTTTTCGCATCTGGCGCAGTCTGTTGCTCAGGCTGGATCCACGAGGACTGAACGTCATTTATGGGCCGAATGAGGCTGGCAAGACGACCCTGATGCGGTTCATCCGGTCGACGCTGTACGGCTATGAGCCTCTGGAGTCTGAGCCGGCATGGCACCGTCCTGACGCCACACAGCCCTGGCGTGGGGCGATTCGCTGCGAACATGGTGGTCGCACGTGGCGGATCTTTCGTCGGGCCGAACTGAGTCAGCGTGGCAAGCTGCGTCTGTCGGGGGGGCCTGAGGGGCTCGACCGGGATCAGGCCATGCAGGCTATCCTGTCCGACACATCGGAAGAGGTGTATTCCGACGTGTTTGCCGTGGGGGTGCGTGAGCTGCAGCAGCTGTCGACGCTCGGCACTGGTCAGGTGGCGCAGTACATTTACGGTCTCTCTCTGGGGCCACAGGGGCGTCAGATCCTTGCCGCATTGGCTGCGGTGCGCGGTCGCCGTGCTGAGATGTTCGGTGAGGATCAGAAAACCGGTCGGCTCCCGGAGCTCTTTGATCGGTACGCAGGATTATCAACGGCGCGGAAAAGTGCCGGCGCAGCCCGTGATCAGCACACCAAACTGACCCGCCGCCGCAATGAACTCACCGGCCTGATTGAACAGTTGCAGCACCGCGAATCCAGTCTGCGCAATGAACTCAAAGGCCTGAGATTCCTGCAAAACTGCCACAAGCCGTGGAAGCGGACTCAGGAACTGAAGGAAGAGCTGGCGAAGCTGCCGACAGTGCTGGGGGACCCCGCCGAGTCACTCAAGCAATTCGCTGCTGCTGAAAAGGATCTTCAGGACGCGAATTCCCGCCGGGATCGTCTGAACGAACAGGCCGCCCAGTTCAAGGCTCAGGCCGAACGACTGCAGACCGACCAGTCCTTCGAAAAAGAGCGGTACGCCATTCAGAGTCTTGTGGATCAATCCAGCTGGCTGCGTCAGATTGATCAGCAGATCCGAACGGCGGAGGATCGTGCCAGCGAACTTCGACGCGAGCTCAACCACCAACTGGGACAACTGGGAGAGGGCTGGACGGTTGAGCGTCTGGGGGCTGTGGACACATCGCCCGCAGCTCACAATCGGTTACTGGAGATGGCTCGACGCTATCAGGACGCGTTGCAGCGACGTGGAAAGCTGCGTCGCTGGACCAGGAGCATGACGCGTCGCAGTGGCCGCGAGCTGCTGGAATTGAATACGCAGCTGGACGAACTGGGCATGCCGGTCGATGAAGCGATCGATCAGGAGCAGGCGCGTCTGAAAGAGCTGGAAAACCTCGGCCGGCTGCGGCTGCAGGAAGAGCAGCTGGCCCTGAAGATTCAGACGGTTCGCAGAGTCCTGGATCGAGTTGACGTGGAAGATACGATCCCGGAATGGGTTGACAAGACCATTTCCCTGATGGGGTGGGTTGGTGCAGCACTGTGTTTGTTCGGAGTCGCCACATTTTCGATTGGCGGAGAACCTCAGCGGGCCCTCGGCGGGGCCCTTGCGGCGGCGGCCTTTGGTTTTGCCGGGATCATGTGGTGGGCCGTAAGAAATGGTTTGCGGAATCATTTTGATGCCACGACGGGGCTGCGGCTGGACGACATCGCTGACGAGGCGCGACAGGCAGATCGTCAATTGCGTCAGCTGCAGGAACGTATTCAGCGCATGGCGGTCGTGGACCGGCACCAGCAGCGAAGCGGGCAGTCTGAGCAGGAGTGGAAATCCTCCACGGCGGAGATGGTGGACCGGATCGGCGATTGTTCGCAGCGGATCGCGGATTTGGAAGTTCTGCAGCGACGTCAATTTCGTGCGGCTGCCCGCAGAATGCGACTGCGCCTGCTTCGGGACCGCTTCCGGGCGGCGCAACAGGAATTGAATGGCATTCGTCAGGAATGGTGCCGTCTGCTGCAGTCTATCGGAATGCAGGAAACCTTGCAGATCGAGCAGGCCTTCGAGTGGTGGCGTCGCATTCAGGATGTGCGCGAGCTTGCCACTCAATGTCGCAATTCGGCTCCGGAGGTTGAGGGCCTGCGGCGGATGTTTGAAGCGATGCGAGTGCGGGTGGAACAGGTTGGAAGTCGGCTCGCAAATCCCGGGAAAACGGATTTTACTCGACCTCTGGAAGTGCTGTCCGCGTGGCAGTTACAGCTGAAGACTCATGATCGGGATCGGGCAGAGCGTGAGCGACTGCTGACAGACTCAGAAACGAAATCACGCGATGCCGTTCATGCTCAGCATCAGGCTGAAGCGGCTGAACTGCGACGCAGTGCGATCTTGTCAAGAACTGCAGCATCCGGGCGTGAAGAGTTGCAGAAACAGCAGGAAACGGTCACGCGCCGTGCCCAAATGGAAACGCAGCTGCGAAAGACTGGCGAGGAGCTGATTGAGTTGTCACTCAGTGAGCCCGAGCTGGCGTTCACTGAAGACGAGTTGCAGAAATTTCAGCCTCAGGTGGCTCGTGAGACAATTGAGCTCCGCACGAGTGAACTTAAAGACGTGGAGCAGAAACTGCGCCGCCATCATGAGGAGCTTGGAAGTCTGAAGCAGGAACTGCGGTTGCTGGAGACTCGGCGAGATTCCCACGTGGAGTTCTTTCAGAAGGCCCACCTCGCTTCTGATATCTATCGAACCGTTGAAGAATGGCTGGCGCTGCAACTTGAGCTGGATGCCGTGATGCAGATTCGACGGCGATTCGAGCAGGAGAATATCTCCGGAACGCTTGTATCGGCCTCATCCTACATGCACCGGATGACGGCAGGGCGCTATCATCGCATCTGGGCTCCGCTTGGTGAAGATTTTCTCTGCATTGACGATGAGTTTGGCCAGACATTTCGTGTTGAGCAGTTGAGCGGGGGAACTCGCGAGCAATTGTTCCTTGCGATTCGATTTGCGCTGGTCAGGGAGTTTGCCCGCCGAGGAATTGAGCTGCCACTGGTGATGGATGACCTGTTTGTGAACTTTGACCAGGAACGCACGGAAGCCGCGGCGGACTGTTTGATTGAGGTGGCGAAGGAGGGACAGCAGGTCCTGTTCTTTACCTGTCATGAGCACATTGCCCGACTCTTCCAGCGTAAGCAGGTAGAACCATTATGGTTACCCGGTCACAAAGTGGCTTTTGATACGATGAAGCCCGAACCTGAGGAGCAAGGGGGGGCTGGGGTTGCTCACGAGTTTGTGGCGGATTCTGACGAGCTGCTTGATGAGCCCAGTTCAAAGTCCGGGGGTGGTTGAAGGCGGTGAGAGAGTATTGCGAAGAGGATCCCGTTTGGCTGCTCACCGATGTTTGGTGGCTGCGAATCTGATCTGGCTGATTCGACGTGTGTGCTCCGTTGCAATGCATTCATGGGCGACGAAAGTTGTCTGCAGTCCGCGGCTTGGGATGGCGTTTGGTCGCAGCGGTTGTCGGAATTTGCGTTCAGGACGCGGGGGGGCTGTGAGTGGGATGGCGAAACGATGGCAATATAGAAAATCAGGCTGGTTTTTGCTTGATTTTTGGGAGAAGCTTGTTCTCTGAATTCGCGGGGCAAAACCCAGGGTGAGCGTTTTGGCGGAGCGAAACGCGACTATTGCCTGGATGAAGACCGCTTCACCATCGCGGGCTGTGAGTCTATCGCGTGGGCGCGACTCAGGGCATAACTGGGGCAAAAACCGGCCGTTTTTGCCGCTAATCAGTGCCTCTTGCGGGAAATGCCGTGTTTCCTGTAAAAAACGTCGGGTGTAGCGACCTTGGCGGTACTACCGGGGGCAGGTGGACGGAGTCAGGGAACCGTTCACTGCGTAATTGTCTGGAAAAGACACTATTCAGGGGCTCCTGATAGCACGGATGCAGGAATGCTGGGCTGGCTTCGCAAACGACTTTGTGCCGATCTGGCGATCGACCTCGGCACAACATCGACCCGGATTGGAATGCCGGGGGAGGGCATCCGTCTGGATGAGCCTTCTGTCGTTGCGATTGTCCGCAGTGGACAACGTGTCGCTGGCCGCGGGACGGCCGTCGGAAAACTCGCAGCACAGATGCTGGGACGCACGCCAGAGGGGATTCAGGCTGTCCGTCCGCTGCGGCATGGCGTGATTCATGATTTCGAGTTGTGTGAAATTATGCTTCGGTACTTTCTTTCGAAAGCGCTGGGCAATACTCGTGGATTTCGTCCACGCGTGCTGATTTCTGTGCCGGGTGGTATCAGTGCAGTGGAACGCCGTGCGGTGTTTAACAGCGCGGAAAGAGCGGGGGCAGGGCGCATCTGGTTGATTGATGATTCCCGAGCGGCGGGCATTGGCGCCGGACTTCCGGTGTCTGAGCCACTTGCCAGTATGGTTTGTGACATTGGTGGAGGAACGACGGACGTTGCGGTTCTGAGTCTGGCGGATGTGGTGGCTACGCAGTCGATTCGAACGGCAGGGGATGTCATGGACGACGCGATTGTGCGGTGGATGCGTCGTCGTTATTCGCTGAGGATCGGGGAGTTGACTGCGGAGCATGTGAAGACGTCGATCGGGAGTGCTGCGCCGCTTGAGCATGAGCTCACACAGGAAATCAGCGGACTGGATACGGCAAGTGGCATTCCGCGCAAGTCACTGGTGACCAGCGAAGAGGTTCGCGAAGCGTTGTCGGAACCTCTGATGGAAATTGTGGAAGCGATTCGCAGGACAATTGAGCGTTGCCAGCCGGAGCTGATTGCTGACCTGGCCGACACTGGGTTGGTGCTGACCGGTGGCGGTGCAATGCTGAGGGGGATTGATCGTTTTCTGAGTCAGCACCTTGGGATTCCTGTTCGGATTGCTGAGTCGCCTCGCACGGCGGTCACGCGGGGGGCCATGATATGTCTTGATCATCTGGATCGATGGCGAAGTGGGCTGGATGATGGATTGAGGGTGGCCTGAGTGGTGCAGGCGGGAAGGTCAGTGATGGGATGTTGGTACGATGCGAACTGAAAGCAACCAGCTGAGGTTATGGTTGACAGCGGCAGGCCTTGCTGGATTGTCGTTGATCGCTGCTGCGGCGGACCAGCTTGGTATGCTGGGGGCGATCCGGCCATCGCTGCACGACATAATTTCTCCCGGACGTCTGGTTCTGCTGGCATTGACGTCGCCCCCGAAGCCTGACGTGAATTCGGGCGATTTGTCTGAGCAACCTCGAACTGCGGAATCAGGAGAAAATCGGGAAGCGTTGCTGCGTCGCCTGATGATTGAAAACGCACGACTGCGTCGGGATCTCCAGCGTGACCGGGTTCGATTTGGTGTGACGGAGGCAGACTCGGTGCGGGAGACGATGCTGAGGCTGGATGCTATACCAGCCAAAGTGATCAGCAGTCGTGACGGAATGCCTGCGGTACTGAAGGAACTCCTGGTCGATGTCGGCAGGACGCAGGGCATCACTCGTTCTGAACTTGTGTTGCAGGGGTCGGGAAGCCTGGTGGATGTCGGAACATCCGGTAATGTGCAGCCCGGAGACCGTGTGCTGGACGGATTGACGGTCATCGGTCGGATCGAAAAGGTCGCGCGGTGGGTGAGTCTGGTTCAGCCCGTGACTGCGAGTGGATTTCGCTCTCAGGTGATGCTCTTAAGACGTACGCCCGAAGGTTATCACCTTGGTGCAAAGGGGGTGCTCGAGGGGACAGGCAATCGGGATGTTCGCCTGACCGGCATTGCCCATACAGAGCCCGTTGCCGTTGGCGATGATGTGGTGAGTGTCGGGGTGGAAGGTTTAAATGGTCCGTGTCTGTATTTCGGGGAGGTAACCAGTGCGAATTTCACGGCAGGCGGCCAGTGGGAAATCCTCGTGACTCCCGCAGTGGATCCGGAAGAAACTCAGGACGTTCAGATCCTGCGGTGGGAGTTGGATTCCAGCGAGGCCGAACCGCATTCAGCTTCGTTGAGTCGCAGAAATTCGTCGGCGGATGCTGAGGGATTTAAAGCTCGCCGTATGGTTGCAGGAGATGGTCCATGAAATTCCTGTTGTGGTGTCTGTTGACGGCGTGGTGCGCGCTTGTGCTGGAGATGGCGTTTTCTGACGTCTTGCCGCGTGGTGCGATCTTTGTTCCGCTGGTGGGGGCCATTTTGCTCTGGGCACCTACCGTGCGTGGGCTGATGACGGGAGGTTTGCTACTGCTGCTGGACTGGATCGCAAGGCCGACGCTGATGCCGGTTGTGCCATTTTTGATTCCCGTCGTGGCGACTGCGATGGTCGCGGTGCGCGGGACGAGTCGTCTGTATCAGCAGCCACGCGTTCGAATGAGACTTCCAGAGGCGTTTCAGCTTCCCTGTCTGGTTGTGATCGCCATGCTCTGCGACCAGGTGAGCCAGATTCCGATCAGCGCGTGGCAGTCGTGGGAGTTGGTGCTGTGGGGGGCATGGCAGAAGCTGCAGCCTGTAATGTTGGTGGCAGTCCCGCTGAGCGCTGGTCTGGCATTACTGATGAAACTGGCGGAAGAGACCGGCCTGCGTCGAGTGACGGCCTGATGCGGGGCCCCAGGGACTTTTGTTCATGCGAAACTCGCTGCTGAATCCTGTGTTTAACGAGTCTGCGGAGGCGACTGGCACGTGGAGAGCCGGTGAGCCGTGGCGTGTCTATCTGCTGGGGGTTGGATTTAGTCTGGGTCTTGTTGCGATCCTGTATCGTGTCTCGCAGGTTCAGGCCGAGTTACCCGACGCATACCTGACGGCTCTGCAGGCCACGACCACCGAGGACGCGATCTTACCGGCGACCGATGGTCGTATTCTGACCGATTCGCAGGTGCTGGCGGAGGATGAAGAACATTGTGCTGTCCAGTTGCATTATCGCTGGCTGCAGGAGGTACCGGACGACGGCTGGCTGAAGCTGCAGGTTAGGCAGCGATTGAATCGGGAGGAACGCCGGGATGACGATCTGGTACGACGAACGGAGCAGCGCATCCTGTATGAACGCGATACGATGCTGTCGACGCTCAGCAGTGTGACCGGCACCCCTGCTGTCGAACTGCAGGCCACGCGACAGCGAATCGAGCAGAAGATTCAGAAGATCATCCGGAACGTGAATTCCCGTACTAATGCCGCACCTGCTGATGAAACTTTGATCTCAGACGAGGATACAGAATACTCTTCCGAATCAGCAGGTTGGCTGTTTCGTTGTGCCTCTGCAATTCGTGAGGCACTGACGACCCCCCCCAGCCGTAATGAACGGGATCGGATCATCATCCGTGAAGAGGAATCATGGCACACGGTACTTGATGAGATCCCCGCAACGAAGGCAGCGTTGATCAGTGAGCATCCGGAACGGTTTCCCGGAGTCCGCATTCTGACAACCACACGTCGAACGTATCCTCAGCCGGATGTTGCCGTACATCTGGTGGGCGCCCGAACTCGGAATTCCTCGGCAGATGCACCGACATCTGCGGGAGACACAAACCAGGAGCGACATGGGCGATTTGGTGTTGAGAAGAGTTATGAACATCGAATTGCCGGTATTCCGGGTTTGCAGCGAACCATCAGGGATCGTCGACAGCGGATTGTCTCGACAGAGCGTGTGAGGGAGCCCATCGGCGGACGTGATGTTCTGTTGACCATTGACCTTCAACTGCAACTGCTGGCAGAACATTTGCTGGCAGAGGCGTTGGGGGACAGCGAGCATCAACTTCTGCTGTCGGAATCGGAAAGTGAAGCTGCGAATTCCGACGCACTGGTACCGCCGGAGCCTGAGCATATTCCCGTTGGGGGAAGTGTGGTGGTGATGGAAGCGGACACTGGCCGTTTGCTGGCGCTTGCCAGTGCGCCGGAATTCGACCTGACAATGTTCAGTCATGGTACGGAAGAACAGTGGCTTGCAGTCAATAATGATAGTCGGCGTCCTTTTGTTTCGCGTTTTCTGGCCATGGCGATTCCACCGGGTTCAACCTGGAAAATTGTCACAGCACTTGCGGGATTACAGACACAGACAATCACTCCACAGTTTTCCTTTGACTGCCAGGGCTTTCTGAAGAATCCGGATGAGCATCGTTGTCTGCTGTTCCGTCTTCACGGCCGGGGGCATGGAGCGGTGAATCTGAAAAGTGCGCTCGCACAATCCTGCAACGTCTATTTTTTCGATGCGGCCGTGCGTATGGGAACAGAACCGCTGGTGCAGTGGAGTGAGCGGCTTGAGTTTGGGCAACCCACGGGGATAGATCTGCCATTTGAACGCGGTGGTACAGTTCCGCAGCCACCCGACATGAGTGCCGCGCGCAGCGAGTCGGCTCGTAAACGGTTTGAACGTGAGGCCGCTGGAATTGCAATTGGTCAGTCACGACTGACGGTGACTCCGCTGCAGATGGCGCGTTTGATGGCCTTTGTTTCCAATGGCGGTTGGCTTGTCACACCACACGTGGTCAGTGAGGAAGGAACATCCCGCAGAGTGGACCAGACAGATGACGCGCCGCGTGGCTGGCACCGGACCCAGGTAGCAGGTGTTCTCCCCGAATCTCTGACCGCCATCCGTGAGGGACTCTTTGCTGCTGTGGAAGACCCCATGGGGACTGGATTTCGGACAATTCGCGTCCCCGGCGTTCGGATTGCAGGGAAAACAGGGACTGCAGAATCGTCGCCGGGAAAGCCCGATCATGCGTGGTTCACGGGTTACTTTCCGGCTGATCGGCCCCGTTATGTAGTTGTCGTGGCACTGGAGCACGGCGGCTCTGGTGGGCGTGCCGCGGGCCCCCTGGCTCGGGAGCTGGTGCGATCCATGCGTGATCGAGGAATGCTGCAGGATGCCGCGTTTTCTGTTTCCGGGGCGGATTCGTTGACGCCACCGGCGCCTCCCTGATTCAGTCATTCCGCGTCCGGTCGGCTTTGACAGGCGCGACATCAGGAGGGAAGATGTGCACGGCGGATTTATCACTTCAGTCTCGTTCTGCACACCGTTTTCAAAGCCCCGTCACTATGACTCGTCCGCCGCTCGCTCGCATGCGACAAATTCTGCTGAGTTGTTTTCTGGTCTTTAACGGCGTGGCGGCACTGGCCACGGATGACCTGCTGCATCTTACGGGACGTGTCCGCACGGAAGTTTCACCGGGTGCAGGTTTGTGGCACACCACGTCGCAGTCGCTGGCATGGAAGCCGGCAGAGACCTGCATCGTTGTCTGCGATATGTGGGATGACCACTGGTGTAAGCCCTCAGCGGCTCGTGTGGCAGAACTCGCTCCACATATGAATGAAGTCATCCGTAGCGCTCGCCAGCGAGGCGTTCTGATTCTGCATTGTCCGAGCGATACTATGGACTTTTACAAAGATACTCCGCAGAGACAACGAGCTCAGGCGGCTCCCGTGTTTCCTACTGAAAAGCCGCTTGAACGCTGGGTTCGACTGATTCCGGAACGAGAAGGAAACGCACTGCCCATCGATGACAGCGACGGAGGTTGTGATTGCGATCCTCCGGTCAGTAGTCACCGCGCATGGACTCGTCAGCATCCGGCACTTGAAATTCATGATGAAGATGCCATCACTGACAGCGCCGAGGCCTTTTACCTGATGAAACAACGAGGCATCCGGAATGTGATCGTCATGGGAGTGCACACCAACATGTGCGTCCTTGGCCGACCATTTTCGATCCGCCAGATGGTGCTGCAGGGGCAGAATGTTGTCCTGATGAGAGATATGACAGACTCCATGTATAATCCGCCCCGCTCCCCCCAGGCCTCGCACTTTGGAGGAACTGATCTGGTGGTGCGCCACATCGAACAGTTCTGGTGCCCGACGGTTCTCAGCACCGATATCACGGGCAAGGCGCCGTTCCGATTTGCTGAGGATCGGCGACCCCACGTCGTGATTGTTGCTTCTGAACCCGAGTATCGCACAGAAGTCTCGCTCACCAGTTTCGAAAGAGAACTCTGGAAGGACTTTCGTGTCTCGATGGTTTACGGAGACAGCATGGATGGAAGCCTGCTGCCCGGACTTGATGTTCTCAAGTCTGCTGACTTGCTGCTGCTCAGCGCTCGCCGACGAACTCTCCAGCCGGAACAACTGGCAATCTTCAGGGACTTTATCGCATCCGGCAAACCAGTCGTCGGGATCCGTACGGCCAGCCATCCGTTTCATTTGCGAAATCAGAAGCCGCCTCAGGGACGTGTGGACTGGCCCGGATTCGATGCTGAGGTGAACGGCGGTCACTATACCAATCACCATGGGGCAGGCCCGACGACCACGTTGGTGGCGGCGAGTGATCGCGCGGTACTGCATCCCATTCTGAGGGATGTTGATGTTGCCGGTCTGAAGGGTATGGGCTCCCTCTATCAGGTCAGCCCTCTGGCCAGTTCAACCGAACCGTTGCTCATCGGCCAGATACCGGAAAAATCGCCGGAACCAGTCGCATGGCTCAACCGGCGCAATGATGGGGGGCTTACCTTTTACACGTCTCTTGGGCACACAGGGGATTTCGAACAACCCGCGTTTCGCCGATTACTGTTGAACGCCTGCCGCTTCCTCACAGCAGAGTCGACTCCCTGAGTCGAGTTCTGCGTTTCCAGCAAAAGTTGTACGGCAGTCAACCAGGGGAATCCTGTTGCCTGGTCAGCCGGAACGGACAGAGATCCGGAGTTCAGGAGGCCGTGGGTGCCACTCGGTCGTCCTGAAACGACTGCACAAACAACATGGCGGCGCCAATCACCAGAAACGAATCCGCGAGGTTGAAAATCGCCCAGTCGAAGCTGCCAAACATAAAGTGCAGAAAATCTCTCACCGCCAGAGCTGGCCGATCCTCGCCAGGAAACGAGACGCCGTGTAACCCCAGTCGATCATACAGATTGCCCAGCGTGCCTCCGGCGACCTGACCCAGTGCCAGGGTCAGCCATAAACTACGGGCCGCACCGTGGACAAACAACCAGTACAGAATCCCGAAAAAGGCCAGCACACTCAGTGCTGCAAACCAGAGTGCGAATCCCTGACCGAGCCCCCAAAGGGCGCCCCGATTCAAGCTTGTATGCAATTCAAATCGGACCCAGGTGTCCAGAAGCCAGCCAGTTCTTTGAAATGGCCCACCCATGCGTTCGAACACGAGGGTTTTGCTGCCCAGGTCGATTCCCAGGCAGACGGCCGTCAGTAATGAAAAAATGACGATGCGGCTGCGAGGATAGCGTTCCATCAGCGACGCTTTTCCTTCTCACGCTCGCACTCGATGCAGTTGCGAGCGTAGGGAATGACCTGCAGCCTGGCACGTGGGATGCGCGAACGGGACTCTGGTTTTCCCTGTTCACTGCACATTTCGCAGAGACCATAGGTCCCGTCATCCAGTTTTTTCAACGCGTGGTTGATTTCGTCGAGTACTCCCTCGTCGCTTTCCACCAGTTGCAGCGAGAATTCCAGATCCCACGCGTCGGACCCCATTTCCGCCATGTGGTTTGACGACCGCTGGTCGTTGCCGGACTCAGATCCCGAAAAGGCCTCTTCCTTGAGCTGCTCCACATCACCTCGAATTCTCGCACGCAACAGTTTAAGCAGCGTCCGGAACTCACTGAGTTCTTCAGGCTTCATTTCCAGATTGACTCCGAATGGGGGCTGGACGCAGGGAACACAAGCCCTGCGGTAGCGGCTGATTATTCAGGAGGTCTCGCCCGTGGTCAAGGAACTGCCCCGATCGCTCTGCTATTCACCCGGAAAAGTCTGCAATGTCCATGGAATTCGGGGTGCAATACAGCGGAATTCTGCGACAAATACTCGTTGAAAACTGCTCAAAATGCCCGATGTGCCTGTTTGTACGCACTGAAACAGCCCCACCGCAATTCCGTATCGGGGGCCAGTGATGTGACAGTCGTTACATCCGGATTGGCAGGAATGGCCGTTTTTCTTCCTACGGCTGCTGCAAAAGGATCTCTGAAAAACTCTTCAAACTTGCATTTCCCGCCGGTCCGAACACAGATACGTGAGAATGCAGTCCCGCCTGATTCGAAATCCGCTCGCAGGGCGTGCATCGCAATGTCATTCAGTGTCTCAAAAAAAGGGTCGGAAGTTCTTCCGAGGAAAAGAACTTCTTGACTACACTCGCAGCACCGGTATCTTCATCAAAAGTCGCCCGTTTTTCCTTGTTTTACCCGGAATTCGGTCGCAACGAAGAGAATCTGGCTGCATATCAGTGCCTCAGGGAAGGACTCCGGGGTGCACACGGACTGTGGGCTCGGCCCGTTCTGTGCGTGGTTCAGGTCTCCGACTGGTTACTGCATGGCTGCAGGCCTCCCGTCGACCCCCCGGCAATCGATTTCGGATTCTGCTCCTCCGCATTTCTGAAATCTCCGCCGGATCCCGAGTGTTTGTCGCGACCACTCTTCTGGAATCTTTCCCGAAGAGGTTCGCTGGTTTGTCCCCCTGGGGATGACATTGAACGGCCGTTATCGGCTGTCTGGAATGAGGTTCAGTCATGGCGTCAAAAGACAACAACGGCCTGGTGATCTCCCTGTCCGTGTTTGTTCTGCTCACGGTCGGACTCTCGGTTGCGTGGTACATGACCTGGGCCCACAACACAGATCTGACTCGTGATCTGGCTGCCGCGAAAAAAGCCGAGTCCGATGCAAAGGGCGTGATCAACGGCCTCAATCAGGACCTCACCAGCCTGAAAACCACAATTGGCCGGCCGGAACCGGAAGTCGATGACATCGTTTCTAATGCAAAGCTGGAAATTGCAAAGCGTGCCGGAAACGGAACGACCGTACCCGATACTCTTGAATCTGCCATGGTCACCAACGCGGACGCCCGCGATACGGAAAAGGCCTCCGCTCAGGAACGATTGGTTCAGCTGAATACCAAAATTGTTGAGCTGAATCAGGCGGTTGCCAACCATCAGAACTCTCTGAAGTCTCTGGAAGACGCCCTCAACCAGAAAGACGCTAAGCTCTCCGAACAGGAGAAAACACACGGCGAACAACTCAAACAGCGCGAAGATCAGATTGACGAACTGAAAACACAACTCACCACTGTGCAGACCGAATTCTCGGATTTCAGGGAAGAGAAGGAACGAGAGATCACGACGCTGAGAGAAGAGATCAGTCTGCAGCGTGATACACTCAAGAAATTGCGTGCTGCCAAGTTCAGCCTGGAAAATCTCAACTTCGAACGTCCTGCTGGACGGCTGACATTTATTGACCAGAACACCCAGACGGCCTTCGTCGATATCGGCAGTCGCGACAAACTGCGGGTGGGAACGACGTTCTCAATCTACAGTCAGGTCAACGCTGGTGTTGGGCTTCCCCAGAGCGACAAAGACCTGAAGGGAAAAATTGTCATCACCGAAATCCTTGGACCAGGGCTGTCTCGTGCGGACATTGTTGATCCCAAACTGGGCGAGCCAATGGCGATCGGTGATCCTGCTTACTCCCCAATCTTTTCTCCCGGTCAGCCGCTGGAAATCGCCGTTGTGGGTGGTCTGGATTTCGATGGTAACCCTGGAAGTGATCGTGAAGAATTCCGCCGGATTGTCGCGGCCAACGGAGCCAGCATTTCTCTGGAAGTCAACGACGAAGCACGAATCCTGGGTCGCGAGGGCGAGCAACTGAGCGAGAGCGATATCTACAACAACATCACCTCCAGCACCCGGTTTGTCCTTGTCGCTGATCTCGGCGACGAAAACACTCAGGACACTGTTCAGAAAGAACTGAATAACAAAATTCGGGCTATCAAGGTGAAGATGGAGCAGGCTGCCACGGACAACGGCGTCTATGTGCTTAGCCTCTCGCGGTTCCTCGACTACATCGGTTATTCCCGAAAAAGTCTGGCCTGGAGTCCGACAAAGCCATTTCCGGCAACCCTCCCCAATGGGGCGAAAAGCACCTCAGTAAACGCAACCTTCGGGTCGCGCCAGAGCTCAGCGGCGATCTCCGGTGCCGTCAGCGGTCGGTCCCGGAAACCCATGCCCTCAACCGGGGCCACCAGTGCTCTCTACAAAAACACGAATACTCAGGAGTGAGGCCAGGGGCCCCTGATGACTCAGCAACGCCTGCTCGCCGCAGGCGTTTTTTTTTAGCCCGATCTGCTCAAAGGGGCATGGCCGACTGTTTCTCTGAGACTGTTACGGAGATTTCAAGTGATCTGTATCACCGTTACTCCCACATCCCGAACCCTCGCCCCCGCAGATCTTCTGAATGCCAGCCGGCGGTGTGATCTGATTGAACTCTGCCTGGATCACTTCATCGCTGAACCCAACGTCGGTGACTTGCTGCGAATTGTCGATAAACCAATCCTCGTGTCCTGCCGCAGCGTGCGCGATGGTGGTCAGTGGAAAGGCACCGAACAGGAACGCATTCAACTGCTCCGGGAAGCCATCGTGGCAGGACCCGCGTGGATCGAGCTGGATCTCGAAGCGGCACAAAGTATCCCACGGTTTGGTCAGACAAAGCGAGTTGTGTCGTATTCAAGTCTGAATCGTCCACTGTCACGGATCGACAGCATTTTCGAAGAATGTCGCAATGCAAAGGCGGATGCGGTCAAGTTCACATGGCTCACGGAAGATCTCGACGCCACATGGCCACTCCTCGCCGCTGTTACGCAGCCACGTGACCTTCCCATCGTGGGAATCGGCGTCGGTCAGTCCGGTTTGACGTTCTCGCTCCTCGGTCGCAAGTATGGGTCGCCATGGATCTATGCGGCACTGGAACGCGGGATGGAGTCGTTTGACAATCAACCCACCGTCTGGCAGCTGAAAGAAGACTATCACTGGGATGAAATCAGTGGAAAGACACGATTTCTGGGAATTGTCGGCAGTGGAATGTCAGAGAACATAACCGCTCGTGTCTTCAATGCGGCGTTTCAGGAGATGGAGAAACCAATTCGCTGCCTACCGCTGCTTCCCGGCGCGATTGAAAAATTCCCCGGAATGCTGCAGAAGCTGAAGATCAATGCTCTGATCGTTGACCCGGCATGGCGGGGAGACCTGACGTCTATGATCACAGTTCCAGCGACCGCAGATGCAGGTGGCAGCCATCCCGATGTCCTCATGGAGACGTCCCAGGGCTGGAAAGGTGTCAGCACCTCCTGCGAGGCGATTGACGTCGTCGGGAGAGCGGTCACGGGAACTGACGACTGGACCGGACGCGGGGCCGTGACCATTCTTGGCCAATCTCAGTCTGCGCTTGACCTTGCCGGATTCTTTGCCGGAAAAGGCGCTGCGGTCAGCATTGCCGGCTTCTCGGACAACTCTGCCGCCACCATTGCCCGCAAAGCAGGGGTTCGTCATGTGCCATGGAATGCGGTGTTTGACCTGAGGGCGGATACAGTCGTAATCGCAGACTTCGGCACAGCCTGCGGCCTTGGAAAAGGACAGCTGAATCCTTCGATCATTCGAGAACGCCAGACGATTGTCGATCTGAGCGTGGGACTCACCGGGTCCGAATTTGCCCGCGAGGCGGCTTTGCGAGGGGCGAGATATCTGGATCCCACGTTGGTCTTTGTGGAGCAACTAAAGATCACGTTTCAGTTGCTGACCGGAAAAGATCTGCCGGAAGCCGCCTTCCAGAAGGCTCTGGCCGAATGAACACCTGACGCCGTATCGGCAGCACCGCGACAGGAATCTCCGCGGGAACGCCGCCAGGCAGTGGTCATCGAGCCAGAGCAATTCGAGACACTGGAACGGACATCCCGACGGGGCCGGGGTGAAAGTCAGATGCCGGCTCAGCGAAAGCGGAGCGACAGTTGATGGCCTGCGGATCAATCACCAGCAGAAATTGCCGCAGGAGGGATCCGGAATCGAAAGCTGGCCATGACAGTTTTCAGTGGTTGCTGCTGGCAGAAACCACACAGAAACGAGAATGGGCCGGGATGGTCATGCCGCATTCGCTGCAATGACTATCCCGGCCCATCGACTGAGAAACAC
Source organism: uncultured Planctomycetaceae bacterium (assembly GCA_903924405.1). GTDB lineage: Bacteria > Planctomycetota > Planctomycetia > Planctomycetales > Planctomycetaceae > SXXK01. The sequence continues at coordinate 30,339 of CAIYBH010000073.1, forward strand.
AAGTAGCGGCGGAGGGAGTTGAACCCCCGACACGCGGATTATGATTCCGCTGCTCTAACCAACTGAGCTACGCCGCCAGACTGGCAAATTCTGCCGAACAAAGTGAATCACTTTGACGAAGCTTGTTTTCGTCATTCTGACACCTTGTCTTGAAGAAGTATAGCAAAATCCGCCGGGTCAACAACTGACCCGGCGCAATTTGCCGAGGAAGTGACCACTCTGCCCCGGACACCCACGGAATAAGTGCCAGATCCCGCATTTCAGTCGAGCAATTCGGCGGCCATTTCGAGTATTCTCGAACGGGCAAGTCTGCCAGAGACGGCTTCAACTCGGTGTCGTCGCCTTCGACGCCGGTCGACCGAAATCCGTCACCTGACAGCATGGTTGAATCTTCCGCGCCGCAATCTGCTGGAAACCCATGAGCAATGAGTTTCTCGCTTGTTTCGGTCCTCCGGATTATTCAACGGCAGATTGTGCTTCTCGGATAACCGTGATGCACATCACTTCCGATCATCAAGTCGTGCAAATGTGAACGACGAAAGTACCGACAGGACTCCGTGACTTTGCGTGGTTCACGTTTCACTCATCAGAATTAGTTGAGGTAAGGCAATGAAAAGGCTCATGCTGGGAGCCGCTGCTGCAGTTGCCGTGCTGCTGAACAGCGGAATTTTGATGGCCGGACTGCTCGGACAGGGTGGATTTCTCGGCCTTCCAACAGCCGCCTGCTCTCCCTGTGGAGATTTTGTTGCAGCGCGATGTGGCGCCGAGCCGCAGAACTGCGGCGTTCAACAGGAAGTGGTCTGGGAGACAGAGCAGTACACCTGCACCAAAACTGTCTACGATCAGTGCACCGAAACAATCCCGGTGACCTGCACACGCAACGTCTACGAAACCTGCTACCGTGATGAGTGCTACACGGTCTGTAAGCCGGTTTACCAGACCTGCTTCAAAACCTGCACCTACACGGTTTGCAAGCCGGTTTACCAAACCTGCTATCGAGATGTCACCTGCCGCATTCGAAAGCCCGTCTACCAGACGTGCTACCGTGATTGCTCCTATACGGTCTGCAAGCCCGTGTATCAGACCTGCTACCGAACCGTCTGCTACAACGTCTGCAAGCCCGTCTACCAGACCTGCTACAAAGACGTCTGCACGACCTCATGGAAAACTGAGACGCAGACCTGCTACAAAGATGTCTGCTACACGGTCATGCGTCCTGTGACAGAATGCCGCACTGTGGATGAATGCTGCGGAGAGTGGGTCACAGAAACCCACCACATCCCCGGACCCGTGGTTGAAAAATGCGTCTGCGACCCTTGCAACCCCTGCTGCTGCAAAAAAGTTCGAGTACAGTGCCCCGGCCGCACCGTGTGCTGCCGCAAGTGGGTTCCCAAAATTGTGCAGAAGACCATCACCTGCACGAAAATGGTGCCTGAAGTCTGCCACAAGAAGGTCCCTTACACCGTCTGCCGTCAGGTGCCGGTTCACTGCGTGACGAAGGTTCCGTACACAACCTGCAACTTCGTGACGGAAACCTGCCAGAAGCAGGTCCCGTACACCACCTGCTCAATGACTTACCAGACCTGCACCCGGAAAGTCCCCTACACAACCTGCACATGGACCGAAGAGTGCATTACCCGTCGTGTGCCGTACACCACCTGCCGCATGGTCTCTCAGACCTGTACCAAACAGGTGCCCTACACTGTCTGCCACATGCAGCAGCAGGTCTGCACTCGAAAAGTCCCCTACACCGTCTGCCGCCAGGTCTGCGAAACTCGCCATGTCAGCCGCACTCGCTGCGTACCGCGTCAGGTGTGCGTGACAATGACCCGCTGCGTTCCTCGCGTTGTTTGTCGTCCGGTTCAGGTGTGTGCTGAACCCTGTGGCGACAACTGCGGAGATCCAACCTGTGCAGTTCCGGCTCAAACCGCAGCTCAGTAGTTTGGAACACATCTGTAAGTCATAACGAATGGGGGGCAGTAATTCTGCCCCCCATTTTCATGCGCCCCCGAAGTTTCAACCTGTGATTTGCCCCCCGGTCCCGCCCCTGCCAGTGTTCGAAACTCAACCGGCAGCTAAAGCTTTGGCGCGGCAGGAATACCGGACTGGCAGCGTTGGGATGTCCCGAACTGGTCCCCGATTCAAACGGCGTGGAGGAACTCCAATGACCGAAAGGCCTGCTGATAAGTCCCCCGAATCCGGGGATTTCAGCTTTCTGAATGATGCAGGTGAACCACGGACAACATCCACGCCTTCGGACGAGACGTGCTTCCCCGAAATTCAATCTGTGACATCGGCCTCGCTGCCCACCGTCGCCTCCAAGAATCCCTCGCTGGGTCCTCGCCCGCGTCCGATGCCCGAGAACGTGGCCAGCGATCCAGAGGCTTACGCTCAACCGAGACTGCATTCTGCTGCCAATCCCCAGACGATGCCCCGGATGACGAGACCGTGGTTAGCGGGGTATGCGACCGCTTTGACGCTCCTGCTGCTCTTCCTGCTGCTGACTCAACGAATACACATCAGAGGCAATCATCCACTCGAAAGTCTTCCTGATCTGCGCCCATTGGCCCCAAACGAGTTCAAAATTGTGCCGCAGGATCTCCCTCTGCCTGAGGGGCACGTACTGAAACCTGCGGAATCCAGACGCTTTGGCGATGTCGTTGTGACGCCCCTGAGGGTCACCGTCGAATCGCTCGGTTTTGAACACTTTGACAGCAGGCAGCCCGTGCCCGCCCTGAAGACGGAACCCGTCTTCAAGCTTTGGCTGCATCTGAAAAATATGTCCAGCGACTATGCCTTTCCACCTCTCGATGCGGCCCTCCTCGCGCATCGATCTCCGGAATACGGAACCGACGACAGCACACGCTCCAACACATTTCTGCTGGCGTTTCCCGATCCCGAGTCGCCTCCGCAGCGCATTCTGAACTTTCTGCAACACCCGGACAGCAACTTCTTGCTGACGGGGCAGAATGCCGGAAAGGTTCTGGGCCCGGGGGAGGAACTCATCACCTGGGTCGCCTCCGCTGCGAGACCTGCCGAGACCATGGCTGTCAAAGCCTACCGCTGGAGAATCCAGATTCGCAAGGGCGTGCACGTGGACTCTGGCCGCGGAGTCACCACGCTCGTAGATTGCGAGTTCCTGCCTGGGGACATTGAAACGCCAAAGGCAGAACAAGCAGTACCACAGGTCCGCTGGCAAACATCAATACAGGCTCTCGCCGACCATCGCCGCAGGTAACGCCCTGGCAAGACCGACGCTTCGGTGCTGGCCAGTCTCAGGCGTGCCATAGACACTTTGGCCCCAGAGCAACCCGCCCCAGAGAACTCATCAGGCTGCGTTGGCAGCCGCCAGGTCGCCAAGACTCTTCAGCAGGTCCTGTTCATATCCCAGAACCTGGGTCAGCAGACGCTCAGCCTCGGCATCCTCAGTGATCGCCTCGGTCAGCAACGCTCGCTGCAGATTTTCGCAGTTCCCACGCTGGCTGCGCACAATGCCAGTTAACAGCGAGTTCAACGCCAGAAACTGCAGGTCGGTGTACTCGGTCGGGAAAGATCCAAAGTCCACGAAGGACTCACGCTGATCCAGAAACTGCGCAATCGCAGCCACGTCCTGCCGCTGACGAGCAGCCAGCACTTCAACTTCTCGCCCCACCGATGCCGCATCCCCGCGGACCCACGGAGAGGACTCAGAGACGTATTGCAGAAAACTGCGAGACATTGAAATCAAAACCGAATTCAGCAATTGATTTGTTTTCTGGCGTGCCATGCCCGTGTCCGTCTTCATCGATTCGAGCAACCTGAAACAGTTCCAATCCCGGTCCACACAGGAAAATCTCAGCGGAACAACGCCAGAGATTGTGCCGCAGTATTCGCTGTTGAACTCATCACATAAGGGGCTACGCCCAGCAACAACACAAACAAAGCCAGTGTCAGAACAAATGCTGACTCCCAGGACGCAAACCGCACCGGAACAGGACTCGCCTCAGCAGGCCTCTGTTCCAGGAACATGACTCGAAGAACCCGCATGTAGTAAAACAGACTGAACACCGTGTTCAACGCCCCAAAAGCAAGCACCACATACATGAACTTGTGGACGTCTCCCGCCTTGTACGTTGATGCAAAGATGAATAGCTTTCCGACAAAGCCGCCGAACGGAGGCAATCCAACCAGACTGAACATACAGATCAACATGACCACACACAACACAGGACTCTGGCTGATCAGCCCACGCACGTCGTCGATCGTCTCGCCGAACGTGTAATTTCGGACCAGAGCAATCACGGCAAACGCCCCAAGATTCATGAACATGTACACGAAGAGATAATACAGCAGCCCTTCCATGGCATGGGCAATGTCGCTCTTCAGCGTCGCTGAGTCAGCACTGCTGGACATTACCAGCAACGCAGAGACAGACATCACCATGTAGCCGGCGTGAGCAATTGTCGAGTAAGCCAGCATCCGCTTTAGATTGGACTGACCGTAAGCAGCCAGATTGCCAAGTGTCATCGTCAGACACGCAATCAGACCCAGTCCGGTTCCAAATGATGTCATCAAAGACTCTGTACCGGGAGCCCCGAGCAGGGCCACACAAAGACGCACGAGCAACGCAAATGCCCCTGCCTTTGAAGCAATCGAGAGAAAACCAGCCACTTCGGCAGACGCACCTTCAAATGCATCCGGACACCAGAAGTGAAATGGCACCAGAGACAGCTTAAATGCCAGCCCCACCATGATCAGCAGAATTCCGAGAGTCGCTGTTCGCAACTCGGGATCCGCCAATCCACCACTTCCACCCGCTGCGGCTTCCGCAAACCGTGTCGCCAACAGCGACATGTCTGCCGTGCCCAGAACTCCACACAATAAACTGATCCCGTACAGCATCACACCCGCTGCACCAGCACCGTAGACAACATACTTCAGAGCCGCCTCACTGGAGGCTTTACGGCCTTTGAGGAAACCGACCATCGCGTAACTCGGCACACTCGCCATTTCCACAGCCACAAACAACATCAACAGACTGTTGGCACTGGCCATCAACATCATGCCAATCGTTGCTCCGAACAGCAGCGAGTAGAAGTCGGGGCTGTCTTCGTCATCCGGGATCCCCGTCAGACTGGTCAATGCCACCGTGAGCAGCAGGAACAAACTCAGAAATGCCCTGAAATACACCGTGAATGAGTCATGAATCAACAGGCCGGTGAACAGCTTCGACGGCTCAGCGTCCGGAATTCCAAAAATCTGTCGGTACTGGAGCCACGAACAGGCCAGTGCTGCTGCCGCTCCGATGACTGCCACAACGCAGGCCGGCAAAAACCGATCCACGCTGAACAGCCGCACAAGCAGCATCAGTACGATTGTGACACACAGACACAACTCGACGCTGAAAAGTGGCAGCGACTTCTCTGTCGTGTCCTGGATGAGCCTCTGGATGAGCTGGGAAAACAGCATTGCAGCACTTACAGACAGGGGTCGGAGAAATCACAGAACTAAACGACGAATTCAAACTACTTCCGCAGTGCAACTGCGGCCTGAGCCTGCTCCAGCTGACCAATGGAGGCCTTGCAACCGTCCTGAGCCGCTGTTGCCATCGAACGAATCGAGGGCTCCATCACATCAAACAACAACGCGGGATAGACACCCAGCACAATGGCGAGCGCCAGCAGAATTGCTCCAACAGCGTTCTCTCGACCATTGCTCGGCGTCAATGCTTCGGGGTGTGGGCCGCGATACTCAGCACCGAGATAGACTCGCTGCAACGCCCAGAGGATGTAGCCTGCGGTAAGAATCACGCCGGACGCCGAAATAATCGCCAGCATCGGACTGAAACTCCAGGTGCTGATCACCACAAACACTTCACCAATAAACCCACACAGCCCCGGCAGACCCAGCCCAGCAAAGAACAAGCCCGCGGCTAACCCGCTGTACATGGGCATCAGTCCCATCAAACCACCGAACTTATTCAGATCACGATGGTGCACTCGGTCATAAATCACACCCACCATGAAGAACATGCCGGTCGAGGAAATCCCGTGCGCGATCATCTGGAACATCGCCCCGTTCAGCCCCATCTGCCAGTAATCGGAGTTCAGTGTTTCACCAGTGGTCTCGTTAATCTTCCAGATCGCCAGCCCGAGCAGCACATATCCCATGTGACTGACTGAGCTGTACGCAACCAGTCGCTTGAAGTCCGTCTGTGCCAGGGCCGCAAACGCTCCATAAATAATGCTGACAACCCCGATTGCGACCAATCCCCATGCACAGTACTGCGCACCGTAGGGGCACAGCGGAAATGCAATACGGATGATACCGTAACCGCCCATCTTCAGCAGAACACCAGCCAGAATCATACTGATCGGCGTTGGTGCTTCCACGTGAGCGTCAGGCAGCCATGTGTGAACCGGGAAGGCCGGCAACTTGATCGCAAATCCAATGAACAACAGGATAAACGCCGTAATCTGCATCCCGGGAGCCATCAGGCTACCCTTCGCTGCGGCCTGAGCCAAAGCAACAAGGTTGAAACTGTCAGCCTGAGCTCCGCTGTTGAAGTAGAACATCAACATCGCAATCAGCATCAGAACGCTGCCTGCCAGCGTGTACAGGAAGAACTTGATCGCAGCATACTCTTTTCGCGGTCCGCCCCAGACGCCGATCAGGAAGTACATCGGAAGCAGCATCACTTCCCAGAACACGTAGAACAGGAAGAAGTCCAGCGAGAGGAATACCCCCATCATTCCGGACTCAAGCATCAGAAACAGAATCAGATAACCTCGCACGTGCTTCGTGATGCTCCAGCTGGCGGCCATAGCCAGTGAGCTCACCAGTCCGGTGAGGACGACCAGCGGCAGACTGATCCCGTCCACGCCCAGTCTGTAATAAACATTCCACGACGGAATCCACTCCTTCACATCGGCCACCGCCATCCCGTCCGCGGGGTTGTACTGGCACCACAGTACGATGGAAAATACAAAGGTCATCAGGGTGACCCCGAGTGACCAGAACCGCATGGCATCCGCGTTCCGCTCATCAAAAATCAGCAGCAACGCTGCCCCGACCAACGGAAGGAAGATCAGTATTGAAAGCAGAAAGAGAAGATTCATGATCGCATCGCAGCCTGATGAACAGCACAGAACACAAGGGGCCTGCTGCCCGATGACTCTGTGCATAACGAAAAAGATCCAACACCCTCCGGGACCCACACCCAGACCAGTGCAAAACCTCAACCCCGGAAATCAATCCCACTCGCCCAATCGTCGACTATAACGCCAGATTGTAACGATCGAGAGTGACTTCCCTGTCGCAATAGAATTCACAACAAGGAACCCTACTACCTTCAACCAGTTAACACCATTCTTCCTTCGCGATACGAGGCCGGCGATCAGAATGTTCCAACCGCCCACACCCAACCGCATTACCGTGGAAACGTCGTCAGCAGAATCGCAAACAAAGCCACCACACCCAAAATGATAAACATCACATACTGCCGTAAACGGCCCGTCTGAATCACTTTCAAAGAATTGCCCACGGCGAACGTTGAATTGCCAATGACATTCACCAGTCCATCCACAACGGCCTCGTCAAACATCCGATCCCACCGAGAGACAATCAAAGTCACCTTGGCTGCCGTGTGCAAAATGCCATCGAAAATCGTCCGGTCAAACCAGGCACAGAACTTTCCGATCACATGAGTTGGTTGCATGAACAACCCGTCATACAACTCATCAAAATGCCACTTGTTCGCAAGAAACCCGTGGACACCAGCGAGTTGTCGTTTGATTTCACCCACGTTCACCTTGCCGGATCCGTAGAACAACCATGCCATAAATGTTCCCGCAAAGGCGGCGATTAAGGCAAATTTGCCAGCATCGGCGTGCACTGCATGCACCGCGTCTTGACCAGGCAGGGTCAATCCGCCAGACTGGCCGGCGATCCCGTGTGCTACATGGGCAGGCTGATCGCCAGTGATCAGTCGGTACAGCACACCCTGTTCGCCACCCCATGCACAGTAGGCCGCCAGCAAAGACAACACCAGCAACGGCGTCGTCATGATTGCAGGGGTTTCATGGCAGTGATCATACACATGGGCGTCGCGAGGTGCTCCGGCGAATGTGTAGAACCAAAGTCGGAACATGTAGAATGCAGTGATCCCCGCCGTGATCAAAGGCAGAATGAACAGCAGAAAGTGGGCCGGATTTGCCTGTACGAAGGCGAGTGCCGTGGCGACCACAGCGTCCTTCGAATGAAAACCGGAAAATGCGAACAGGCTGGACACCCCGATCAATCCTGGCACCGCCAGACCGCTGATCGCAATCACCCCAACAAGCATCGTCAATGCCGTGATGGGCATCTTCCTCCAGAGACCACCCATTTTGGGCATCTCCTGCTCATGATGGCAGCCATAAATCACACTGCCCGAGCAAAGGAACATCAGCGACTTAAAGAATGCATGAGTCACGAGGTGGAACAAACCTGCACCCCAACCGAAGACCCCCAGTCCCAGCATCATGTAGCCCAACTGACTGATCGTGGAGTACGCCAGCACCTTCTTGATGTCCGTCGCAACAATAGCGATAGTCGCAGCCACAAAGGCCGTGATGCAACCCACATAGGCAATGGTCAGCAACACCTCCTGGACAAACATCGGGTAGAACCGCCCGACAAGATAAACCCCGGCTGCGACCATTGTCGCGGAATGCACCAGGGCACTGACCGGCGTGGGTCCTTCCATCGCGTCAGGCAACCAGGTCTGCAGAGGAAACTGAGCACTCTTTCCGATACACCCGGCAAACACACCAAGGCCCGCAACAACCAGCAGATAGTAAGGAATGGTCTTGCGCCCATTGAGTGGATTCGCTGCTTCTGCAGATCCAATGACCACGTCCCCAGTCGCTGCGTCCCGAGTCACGTTGCCGTCCTCTCCGCGAGGCAACATGTGAAACAAGCCAGCCTGAACCACATGCCCGTCCGCGTCGACCGTATCGGCAAAGCGGAAGGTTCCGAAGAACGTCCAAACCACCATCAGTCCGATCAGGAATCCGAAGTCACCCACGCGATTCATGATGAACGCCTTGTTGGCCGCGTTGCTGGCAGACTTTCGCTCTGTGTAGAACCCAATCAACAGGAAGCTGCAAATACCGACCAATTCCCAGAACACAAAGATCTGGAAAATGTTCCCGGCCAGAACAAGGCCCAGCATCGAAAAGCAGAACAGCGACAAGAAGGCAAAAAACCGGTAAAAGCGTCCCGGCCGGTGAACGTGATGGCCGTTCCGCAGGTGGGCATGGTGGTCGACGTACTCTTCGATCAACTCTTCTGACATGTATCCGATAGCAAACAGATGAATACAGGTCGCAATGAAGGTGACCATCGTGAACATCACCAGCGTGAGGCTGTCGATGTAGTAATCCAGAGACAGTTCAAGCCCGCCAAAAGTCGCTAGTCGATAAATCGTCCCGGAGTAGACCGTTGGCCCTGAGGCCACAGCGGATTCTGTTGCAGCGCCTTCCGTTGCAGCGTCTTCTACGCTCAGCGAAGCGGTGATGACTTCGCCGGCTGTCTGCAGTTGTCCCTGAGCACTGCCAGCCGCCTTTCCCGCGTCGTGCTCGGCAGCAGAACCATCCCCGGAGGCTTTTTCGTCGTGCTCGTGGCCGTGGCCGTCAGCGCCATGTTCGTTTCCATGACTGTCGTGACCATGCTCGGCCTTGTGGAGCACCGCCCAACCGTTCGACCGTCCCCAGATGGTCAACGCACTGGCACTGCACACAAATCCTGTGGCGATACACAACACAGCCAGCCAGGCCGCCACTCGACTTTTACGACTTCCCCAATAGCCACCGAAAATCTCGACGGCGAAACCACACAGCGGCAACAGCCATGCGATCATCAACAGATTTCGAAGTGTTTCGCCTACCATGGGTCATCCAAGGAAAACCACCGATGAGAAGAATGTCAGCCCCGACCAAATGCCCCTGTCAGCCTTTCAGCTTGTTGGCCCGGTCAACGTCAATCGTCAGATGGTTGTTATAAAAATTCAGTGCGATCGCCAGTGCCACCGCGGCCTCTGCAGCCGCGAGTACGATGACAAACAGCGAAAAAATCTGACCATCCAGTCCAAGACTGGTAAACTTTGAAAACGCTACGAAGTTCACATTGGCCCCGTTCAGAACCAATTCAACTCCCATCAGAACGCCAATTCCATTCCGCTTTGTGGCCATACAGACCACTCCACAGACGAACAGAATCGCCCCAACGAATAAATAGGACTGAAGCCCGACTTCCATAGAAATCACACCACTCTGGCGATCAGGGAATCCAAATTCACAGATGACTCTTCAGGAGTTCGCTTAGACTCTAAACGAAAGCCGCAGCTCATCTGACAGCTAACCACAACTCATTCATGCACTGGTGCTTTGCGAACGTCTTTTCGCCCGTGCGAGGTAAGACGCTCCAATCAAAACCACCAGTAAATGCACCGAAACAATTTCAAACGGTAATAAGTAACCCGGTGACTGCAGAGTTGCCTGGGACAAATCACGGTCTGGACGTGACCCAAGAAAACTCAGTCCCAGTGGCCGCAACGTATTGCCTTCAGCGGTCGCAAGAGCGGCTGCCTGTTGCGTGTTTGGCGCCGGCCATTCGACGTTTTTAACGCTGGCGAAGACCACAAACATGAACAGCAGCGCGACAATTGAACCAAGAATTGTCTCTCCGGGAGACGTCGCGATCTTCAGGTACGGACCACTGGCGGTCAACATCACACCAAACACCAACAGCACCAGAGTGCCGCCGACGTAGATCAACAATTGAGCGGCTCCAACGAAGTCCGCATCCGCAAGGAAAAACAGGGCCGATGCGCTTCCCAGCGAAATCACCAGCCAGAAGGCCATACGCACGACTGTCTGGGACAATACCACCGCTACAGCGCACAAACACGTGGCCAACGCAAATATGGTGAACAGCAAACTTTCACCGGAAGGAACAATGCTGCCTATCATCGAACGGCCCCTTCTGATGTCCCATCAACCTGTGCCTGAACACGTTCCGATTTGCGAGCCGTGATCGCAGCAGCTTCCTTCACCTCGGCGGCAGCACGTGCTCCAAGGGGCTCCAGCGTCCATGTGCTGCGCTGCATCACTGTGGCCATCAGAAGAGGCCAGAGCGTCGCCCCAAGGAACAGAAAACAGCTAATCGGCACGAGGTACTTCAGGCAGGTCGTCATCACCTGGTCAATACGCAGGCGAGGCAACGTCCACCGCAGCCAAATCTGAACGAACACCCCAAGGCTGGCTTTGGTCACGAAAACAAACGCTCCAAGGACGTTCGCGAGGTACCCAATAATTGCTGAGCCTTCGCCGGATGCTGATGCATTCCGGGCGGCGTACAGTGCGTCGTCAAGCGGTGGCAGGCCGGTGTTCCAGCCGCCCAGAAACAGAATCGACGCAATCCCGCAGACTGCGAACATGCTGGCATATTCTCCCATGAAGAAGAACGACCAGCGAATCCCACTGTACTCCGTATGAAAGCCACCCACCAACTCGCTCTCTGCTTCCGCAAGGTCGAAGGGTGCTCGCTTACAACTGGCGGTGGCCACTACAAAGTACACAAAGAACGCGATAAACGCGAAGGGATCGTGGAAAATGAACCAGTTCTGGACGCCGCCGCGCTGCATGCCGCCAATCTCACCCAGGTTCAGTGATCCAGCCGCAATCACAGGCACCAGGGCACAAATCGCCAGCGGAATCTCGTAGCTGACCATTTGGGCCGCTTCTCGCATGCCCCCAAACAAGGACCACTTTGATCCACTGGAGTATCCGGCCATAATGATCCCGAACACTTCTAGTGACAGGATCGCCAGAATAATAAACAACCCCGTGTCCGCGACGACCGCGACCCAGCCAGCACTGAAAGGCAACACCATAAACGCCGCAAATGATGCGATGCACACGAAGTAGGGTGCTGAACGGAACAGCAAAGAGTCGGCAGCAGGAGGACAAAGATCCTCTTTCTGAACCAGCTTGATCCCGTCCGCAAGTGACTGCAACCAGCCAAATAATCCACCCACGCGGGTTGGGCCGAGGCGGTCCTGAATACGTCCCGAAACCTTACGCTCGAGCCAGATAAATACGGCCGGCGAAAGGGCGAATGCATGTACCAGCAGGACCGCGTGAATCACTGCCGCAAGAAAATACTGAAGTCCGTCCCCGAGTGTCTCCGGGAGTATCTTGTCGCAGATTCCTTCGAGGAATCCAGCTATTGTCTGTGCTGCGAACATCATGGATCACGCACCTGCAAACAGGCAGAATCAAACACCAAAAACGCCGACAGCCGTGGGCCGCCGACACTTCAGACCCCAGTATCCTACTCACATACCCACCAACGGCCCGGTGAATCTGAGCGAATTCGATTTTCCGAGTCCCAGCCCTGTTGGCTATTCCTGCCAACCGCCAGGTCCCAACCCGTGTGACTGAGCACCTTTTCGCGTGACTTCCATCACCTGCCGTCGAGGGCTGGCAGACTGACCAGTTATCGAGCCCCGGAATATGACAAAAGCGAATTCTCTCTGCAACCAACCACCTGACTGTTTCTCCCGGAGTGCTCGGGTTCCGCCTCCTGAGACGGTCCAGGTTCGCATTTCCCGGGTCTGGGAAGGCTTTTCATCCTTACATCCTTCCCTTCTTCCACATCTTCCGTGTTTTTGTCTCTTCATGTGTCCGTCCCACTCGTGAGATTTCCGGGCGGATGTGCTGGTTGCTGCCGACGTTCGCGAACGCGGATCCTGGCGTTCGGGAGTGGAGGGGAGTTTCCTTTGCCCGGGTCTTGCAGTCGCGTCGTCCAGGCTGCGGGGAAAACCCTGGCGGACGTTCGAGAAGTCCCGCCACATTGATTTTGGGGGTCCCCTGCATGTTCGGCCCACGGCGGCCTCCTGCTTGTTGCCTGCCGGAATGCCAACTGAATGGGCCCATGGCCCGACGCCCCGCCTGTTCAAGGGGCCTCGCTGGCACAGGCCGCGGGCGAGCTCTCAATTTCCTGCACTCCCCCGGCGTTTCCACTCGCGCGTTCAGTTGCGGTTTTCTCAAAGTTGACCACAATGCAGGTCTCTGACGACCGCCGCCACTGCCCGCCAGCCGGACGCCGTGGTCAGGGTTCCCGGAAGATTTCTCGTGTTGCATGAGTCGTAGTAATGCCGCTTGTCCTGAATCTCCAGAATGTCGCTCGCTCGTTTTCCGGGCCAACGGGAACAGTGTCCATTCTTCGAAATGTCAATCTGCGAGTGCCCTCCGGGGCTGCCGTCGCCATCCGGGGACCGTCCGGTTGCGGAAAAAGCACGTTGCTTTACATCGCCGGCACGCTTGATCAGCCGACCTCGGGGCTCGTTGAAATCCTCGGCGAGAATCCATGGCGACTTTCCGCGTCGCGGCTGGCGGCTTTTCGAAATCAGCACATCGGTTTCATCTTTCAGGACCACCAGCTGCTGCCTCAGTGCAGTGTCCTGGAAAATGTCCTGCTGCCGTCTCTCGCGGGCTTCGCAGCCCAGTCCGATGTGCACAGTCGTGCCATTCAACTCATCGATCGCGTGGGCTTGTCCCATCGCCTGCATCATCGCCCCGGGCGGCTTTCCGGGGGGGAACGCCAGCGCGTCGCCGTCTGCCGAGCCCTGATTCACCAGCCATCGCTGCTGCTTGCGGATGAACCAACCGGGAACCTCGACCCTAAATCTGCTGCGGAAGTCGGCTCTCTGCTGCTCGAAGTCGCCTCTGAAAATGAGACGGCTCTTCTCTGCGTCACCCACAGTGATGAACTGGCCGCCCGTTTTCCCCATACCATCCAGCTCAATGATGGCATGGTCACGTTGAACGCTCTGCCCGTTGTCGCCACCTGACCGGGACTCTGCACAGACGCAGTTCTGTCGCGGCATATTCCGGCGGCCTCGCCGGTCGGCGTCGTGTCCACCGCTTTCAAGTGACGCTGCATGACCTTTTCGCTGACAATTCGAGGAATTTGATCCTCCGGGTTCATCTCTCCCGTTTGTCCGTGAGATCTGCTGCAATCGATACCACTCGCCAAGTCGATAGTGGTGTTCTCTCCTCGTGTTTCCCGCGCGACCCGTCTTTCTCAGTCAGAATTCTTCGCAGAATTCAGGCGAGGCGGGACGATACCCCCCGTGGTCGCAGTCTCCCAAATAACGTGTCTCTGCTGTCCATGGGCACAGGCCACACGTTTTGTGGGGAAACCGCTGCTGATCAAGCCTTTGATGCTGGTCTCCACGGGCCTTGCATCTGAAATGAGCGGGTTGCCGTTGTCGCGCTGGCGTCTGCCGGTCCAACCAGACACCACAGAGGCTGAAAATTCAAGAATGTACTGGTGTTTGAACATGGGATGCGTGTCATGAACGTCCGAGTTTCCCTGATTATTCTCGCAGCTGCCATTTTCATGGCCGTCTGGGACGCAGACCAGAAGGCGATGCACAGGGACAGCGTCGCCCTCGCGAAGGCACGGGCCACTCAACAGGCCCTTGTCGGGGCAACAACAGCCACTTCCGGCGAACAGACTCCCGCAAAACTTGAGGCCTCCGCGACCTCAGTACCCGTTGTGCAAACTGCCACTTCCGGAACGGACGTGGCTGCTGATTGCATTCCTGTGCCAGCCCGATTGGCGGCCGGAACATGGGAAGTCACCAGTGAGGGCGGACGGCAGTCACGCATTACGATCCATACCAGCCAGTCTGAGCAGTCTGAGCAGAATTTCTGCATTATCACGACGGAGCATGGCCAACGCTGGTGCTTTGTGCGAGTTGCAGATCTGCGTGCTGCCGACGCGGGCACCGAGCCCACTGCACACTGAACGCTGCCGTCCAGACAACCCGTCACAATCAAATGCAGGGAGCGTGGTTCCAACCGAGGGAACCACGCTCCTTTTTTCTTGTCCGTTGAACTTCTGCCGCACCAGTGATCCATGCAATCCCGGTGCCGGAATCCAGTCGACTGATCTGACATTCCGATGCCAGCCGGTGAACCGCGTGGCTTCGGTTCAGGGGCACTCCACGAATTACTTCAATTCCTGAATTCGGATGTTACGAAACTCCGCCCACATCGGCTTGCCGGCGTGCAACTGCAGTGCCAGGATCCCGTCCAGCAGGGCGAGTTCCGGGTCATTGTCATGAAAATCCAGAATCAGGCGGCCATTCATGTAGTGCTGAATGTGATTTCCCTTGCCTCGGATAATCACGTCGTTCCACTCATTCAGGCGGAACAGGTCCTTCCAACCGGCTGCGTCAATCAGGCGCTCCGGTTCCGTCTTCTTCCCGGATTTCTCCCAGCTGCCGCGTTCGCCGGTCATGATGATCCGGCCTCGCTTGCCTCCCTCGTCATAGATAAACGCCGAGACGTTCGGAAAGTCGACTTCATTTCGCAGTTCATGCTGATAGCCACGCACAACCCAGGCATTTCTCGGGTTGCCATCCGTGATATGCCGTGACCGATACTGAATGCCCGAATTGTTGGTTGCATTGCAGCGGAACGAAAGCCTCACTTCGAAGTCGCCTGTACGACCACCCTTCCAGATCAGGAACGTATTGCCATCGGCTTTGTTCTCCTCGGTGGTTTCACCGTGAATCACGCCGTCGCGCACGGTCCAGAGCCGCGGGTCGCCGTCCCAACCCGTCAAGTCGCTGCCATTGAAGATGCTCACCATGTCTGCTGATTCCGGCGGAGCATCATCCGCGGCCACAATCATGGGGAAAGCGATGACTGCCAGAAAACTCAAAATGTGTTTCATGTTATGGTCCTGAATTTCATGTGTGGGAGATCCCGGGGATGTCATTCCCGGAAACAGGGCCGCTGTTGCTGTGCATCAGGAAAATGCGGGAAAAGCGGGTCTTCTGTTCCCCGCCCGGACGTTCAGCCTCAGAGGGTATCCGATTGCTGGCGATCGTGAGCCGACAAGCCACGGGAGCCTCAGCAGCGTCGGCAGTATGGTCAATTCCCGCAGCGAACGCCAATGCAGCCCCGTGGCCTGTACAAAGAATTGTCCGGAACCTGCCTCGAATAAATCCTGCCATCGACCGGACTGGGAATGGGGCCACTGCACGCATGTTCCGGCGGGACAGCACTGTCACCATGGCTCCAGACTTGGCTGGCTGCTGCACCCATCAACATGCTGCTCAACTCAGGAAACGGAGACGCCCGGTTCCGGGATCCGGGGTTTGACCCCCCGTCCATTTTCCTCCGCAGTCGCTGGCCGATAAGCTACACACCCAGCACCCGTCATTCTGCGTTCACCTCCAACTCGGGTCCCTATGAGTCTGATCGTACTCACAACACTGAATGCTCGTTATTCGCATACCAGCTTCGGTCTTCGATATCTGCTGGCAAATATGCAGGAACTTCGGGGGCAGTCTCGGATTGTCGAGTACACCATCAACGATCAACTCCCGGAGATTCTTGCGGATCTGGTGAGGCTGCAGCCGCAAATCATCGGCTTCGGTGTTTACATCTGGAACACCGTTCCCATTACCCAGCTGATTGCAGACCTGAAACAGGTGTTGCCACAGACGGTCATCGTTGTCGGAGGTCCGGAGGTTTCCTGGGAAACTGAATCTCAGGAAATCACAACGCTGGCTGACTATGTGATCACCGGAGAAGCGGATCATGCCTTTTGTGATCTGTGCCGTGAACTGCTCAACGGACGTCCACCTGCTCAGAAGATCATCTCAGCTCAGTTGCCCGCGCTGGCAACTCTGAATATGCCGTATGAGGAATATTCGGCTGAAGATGTGGCTCATCGCATCATCTACGTCGAGGCTTCTCGAGGGTGTCCGTTTACCTGCGAATTCTGTCTGTCAGCCCTCGATATTCCTGTTCGCCAGTTCCCTCTCGAACAATTCCTGCAGTCGATGCAGTCACTGCTGGATCGCGGCGTCCGACAGTTCAAATTCGTGGATCGCACCTTCAATCTCAATCTGCGAGTGAGTCAGGCCATCCTGCAGTTCTTTCTCGATCGACTGGTTGAAGGACTGTTTCTGCATTTCGAACTGATCCCGGATCGCCTGCCCGAGGCCCTGAAAGAACTCATCGTCAGATTTCCACCAGGGACGTTGCAGTTCGAAATCGGCATCCAGACCTACAATGAAAACGTCGGACAACTGATCAGCCGACAACAGAACAATCCGCTGACAGATGCCAATCTGGACTGGCTGCGGCAGCATTCCCATGTGCACCTCCATACAGATCTCATTGCCGGGCTTCCCGGTGAAACGCTGGAAAGCTTTGCTGAGGGTTTTGATCGCCTGTTTCGGATTGGCCCTCAGGAAATTCAGGTGGGGATCCTGAAGCGACTTCGCGGGACTCCGATTCTGCGTCACACTGAGGAATGGCAGATGCTCTATAGTCGCCATCCGCCCTACGAAATCCTCAGCCATCGACTGCTGTCATTCGACCAACTGCAGTCTGTTCGAAGGTTTGCACGCTTCTGGGATCTGGTGGGAAACAGCGGGAACTTCAGAGACTCGCTGCGACTTCTGCTGCGCCCCCCTGTTTCCCCGTTTCATGAATTCCTCAGGTTTTCTGAATGGCTGTTTCAGACCGAACAACGTCGGCACAACATTGCATTGATTCGCCTTTTCGAACGCGTCTTCCAGTTTCTTACCGAGCAGCAGCAGGTTGATCCCGTCATCGCAGCTCAATCACTCTGGGCCGACTACACACGCTCCGGTAGACGTGATCGCCCGGAGTTCCTGAGGCCTTTCAATCTTCCCGCTCCCGGATCCGGCACTGCTTCGGTTCCACGATCACCAGACCGTCAGCGGCGACATCTGGCGTCCAACGAGACACCCGTTGAACCCGCCTGAGGGCCGTCCAGAAGTGGCGAAACGGCGGCAAACCGGGAGTCCCAGGTCGTTTTCATCTCAATGGAGCAATGGGATTTGAGTGTCGGATTCGGCAGTGAAAATGCTGGACGTTCGTTTCGAAGGAGCGAAACGCGACTATGCACTTCCCATCAGGGCGTTTGTCCGGTTGCTGTCAGCGACTCGGAAACCGCGGCATGCAGCGGCCCATCAATCACCTCTGACGCCGTGCGACCATCGCTCGTCCGGTCGCAGTTGAACAAGACAGCCCAACTGCAATCGTCCCAACGGTGTACCAGCAGTGTCGATGTTCCGCTGAGCAGTCCGGTGTGCCAGTAGTTGCGGCCAGATCGGCCCGGCAACGCGCGAATGTTCCAGCCAAGGCCATACCAGACCGCCGCCTGCTGATCACTTTCCAGCCCCGGTTGAACCTGCATTCCTGTAACGCCCTGAGCATGCAACAGAGCTGCCGATGTCGACTCCAGCGCTATCAGAAATTTCACCAGGTCCGCCGCGGTGGATGTCCAGCCCCCGTGTGCGTCCATCAATTCCAGATCCCACTGCCCATAAGGCGCTTCCACCATTTCAATCTCACGCGATCGTTGCCTGTTCACGATGTTCATGACCAGCGGCATTTTGCGACGTGTCTGTGTGTGATACCGAACTTCATCATCGGCTCGATCCTTCCAACGCGTTCGCCCCAGTCGAGTCTTTGACATGCCTGCCGGCGTCAGTATTCGCTGTGTGACAAACTCGTCGTAGTCCACCCCCGAGACCACTTCAATGACGCGTCCGAGAAGGCAGTAACCGATATTGCTGTAACAGAACCGGCTGCCCGGTTCAAAGTCCAGCGGTTGCATGAGTTGATAGCGGATGACGTCCGGGAGACGAATGTTCCGCCGCAATTCCAATGCCTCTCCAATCCTGATCAATTCGAACATGGTGTCGCCGGACGCTTCACGGTCAAATCCCGCCGTGTGCTGCAACAGATGTCGAATCGTCACCTGGCCCCAGCGCTCGTCTTTCGCAATCGCCCGCTGTGTGTCAAAGTCTTCGGAGTGACGCGCAAGGATCGGCAGCAAAGGAGAATCCAGGGTCAGTCGATCCTCCTGTATCAGCAGCAGAATGGCAACCGCCGTCAATGGTTTTGACAGACTTGCAATCCTCATCACGGAGTCCGGTTTCATGGCTGTAGCGAGATCCACATCGGCGTATCCGAATGAGCGTTCGTAGACCAGCTGGTCTTTCTTAGCGACAGCGATCACGGCACCCGGAAGTCGACCCTCCCGCAGGACGTCCTGGATCAGGGTGTTCAGCGGTTCCATGTTCCGCCCCAGCTCGCCATGAATCGGTAGAGGCCCCTGGGGAACACTCAAATCCTCGGCAATACTCTCCCGCTGTTTCCAGACGCCCAGATACAATCGAGTACGACCAGTCCCCTGACCCTGCTCACAAATCAATTCAAAGCCATCAGCCGCGTATTCCGCCTGTTTCTTCTCAAACTCCTGCTTTGAGAGATTGACGTGCACCATCCACGCGGCCCCGTCCGGGTTTTCTGTCACTCCTACGTCGAAGACCTGCTGGCCTCGAGAAAGGCGCGAGGACAATGATTGGACAATCTCACCGGACCCGGGCAGCGACCGCAGAAATTCGTCCAGTCTTTCCGCCGCCAGTCCACGATGTTCGACGATCGCAGGTGCTGCAGGCGACGTCGTCTCATCGCTGCGCGCAGCTCCGTGAGCTAACACAAGCAGCATCAGAACGCCGCGAATCATCACGTGGCCCCCGAGCGGTGTATTCCTGAAGAATATCTGGCAGTTCAACAGGACCATTGCCATACCAATCAGTTTTTTGCCCAGCATTCTCTGCTGTGTTCCTCGCACTGCCCACCCTCGACCCCGACCGCCGTCAAGTCGGTTTGGTGTTAGCACAGCGGTCAGAAAAAGGGGGCAGGAACCGATAGCCAAATGGCCCGGAGGGTGCTCCGCACTATTGGTTCCTGACCCCTTTTTCTAAAACCCTTTTCTGACCGCCAGCCACCGCGCACGAAAAGCGGCTTTGCAGAATCCCCGCAAAGCCGCTTTCAACAAATCAGTGATGTTCGGTTGATCGGTCACCGCCAGTCCCGCGGGTAGCGGAACCGTTCCCGGACGCAGCCCGGGGAGCGGACAACAGGTCAGCCCAGTCGCTCGAGCACGTTGTCGATAAGGTTGTAGTGCTTGGCCTCTTCGGCAGACATGAAGTTGTCTCGATCTGTATCGTCTTCAATCTTTTCCAGAGTCTGCCCGGTATGCTTCAGCAGAATCTCGTTCATCCGTCGCTTGATGCGCAGCACCTCTTTGGCGTGAATCTCAAGTTCCGTGGCCGTTCCTTCCATACCTGCCAGCGGCTGGTGAATCATGATTCGCGCGTTTGGCAAAGCGTTACGTTTGCCGGGGGTTCCTGCCGTCAGCAGGACCGCGCCCATACTGGCTGCCTGCCCGATGCAGTAGGTGGCGACGTCGCAGCTGATGTACTGCATGGTGTCGTAAATCGCCATCCCGGCGGTAATCGAACCACCGGGACTGTTGATGTAAAAGTGGATGTCCGCTTTGGGGTCATCAAACTGCAGGAATAGCAACTGAGCAACGATGCTGTTGGCGACATCGTCGTTCACCTGACTTCCCAGAATCACGATCCGGTCTTTCAGAAGACGACTGTAGATGTCCATCGCCCGCTCGTCGCGGCCGTTTTTCTCGATCACATAGGGCACAAGAACCGTCATGTCCGCCATCCATCAAATGAGTCAATTGGGTGAGACATCCACGAAAGCAGCGGCCATCAGGCCTTTTTTCGTTCTTTTCCCGGCCGATCCAGAATCTCATCCACCAGGCCATAGGCCTTCGCGTCCACCGAAGTGAGATAATGGTCTCGCTGAGTATCCTTCGCGATGCGCTCGATTGGCTGTTTGGTGTGCTCAGCCAGAATCTCATTGAGAAGTTCTCTGGCGGCCAGAATATCTCGAGCCTGAATTTCAATGTCCGAGACCTGTCCGCCGACCTGTCCGTAGGGCTGATGAATCATCATCTTTGAGTGCTTGAGGGCAAATCGTTTACCGGTTGCACCGCCTGCGACAAGGACCGCACCGCCGCTGGCGGCAAGTCCGACGCAGTAGGTGGCCACATCACACTCAATGAACTGCATGATGTCGTAAATTGCCAGAGTCGCAGTGACCGACCCACCAGGCGAATTGATATACAGGTGGATGTCCTGATGCCGGTTCTCTGATTGCAGGAACAGCATCTTCATGATCACGAGGTTGGCACTGCCGTCGTGGATCGGGCCATCGAGAAAAATGATCCGGTTGTCCAGCAGCAGATCGCCAACAGTCATCTGACGCTGTGCTGAGTACTCTCGTGCCGCCATTGGCATGTAATCGAGTCGCGGATCCCTCATTCGCTGATTCCTGCAGATTGAAGCTATTGAAACTGCCCAACACAGCAACTGCGCCGAGCCACCCCTGTTTTCAGCAGGTCGTACAATCCGTGGGACACCGCCCATACGGAATCATACTGCCTGACAATCACGCGTCTGCCAATAAAAACAGGCGACGCGTAATCGTACGCGCGCCTGCTTGGTTCGAACAGTCCGGATCACTCTGATTTCTCGACTTCAGCCGTGTCGTCTACCAGAGATGGCTGCATGTTTCCACAGACAGCGAAGTTGGCCGATGTGGCGGACTGAACAGCAATCGGTTCGTGTGGCACGTCTTCGAACTGAACCTGCGTCAGCAGATAGTCAATCGTCTTCCGCTCACGCAACTGAGCGTAAAGGTTTTCGATCATTCCGGACTTGACCAGCTTTGCGCGAATTCGACGGACTGGTTCGCCCTGCTGCATGGACATCACACGCAACTCGTATTCGACTTCCGCTTCAGTGGCTTCGATATCCTGAGCGGTCGCGATCTTGTCCAGGATGAAGTGCTGCTTCAAGGCGTCGCGAGTGTCCTGCAACGCGTTCTGACGAATTTCGCTCTCGCGATTTCGAATCTGGTCGATCGTGAAGCCAGCCTGAGCCATTTCGAGCAGTTCACGACGCAGTGCGTTCTCAGTCTGCTGACGCACCAAGCCCTCAGGAAGATCCCAGTCCGCAGACGCTGTGATGCTCTGCAGCAATTGGCTGCGAGTTTCCTGACGCTGCTGGTAATCCAACTGACGCTGAACGGAATCACGCACGAGATCCAGAAATTCTTCTTTGCTGGACAGACCTGCCTGCGCGAGGAAGGCATCGTCCAGTGTTGGCTGGTTGTAGTGGGCGACTTCCAAAACCTCAATCTCAACCGCGACCTTTTCCCCACGCATCTCAACCACGGGCGACTGCAGAGAAATTGTCACAGATGTCGTGCGGACATCTCCGGGGACGGCACCCGTCATCAGTGTAGAGAAATCTTCAAGAACGGCATCCGCAAAATTCAACGTCGGCAGCGTTCGCAAAGCATGCGATTCTACTCCACGAATCACCTTCTCGCCTGATGTGAACGTCAGGTTGCAGATCAGGTGGTCGCCTTCCGCGGCCGGATCGTCCGTTGTCACGATCTCTGCCCGAGCGCTCATCATATTCGCCAGGTAGGCGTCGACGTCTTCCTGCGTGGCTTCACCGGAGGGCCGTCGAATGGTGATGGAGCTGAAGTCGGGGAGCTCAAACTCCGGACGCACTTCCACGTCAAATTCGTAATGGAAGTCGCCAGTTGCTGGAACTTCGAGGTTTTCAACGTTCAGCCGGGGCTCACCGATAGGCTCGATGTTGAATTCTTCAGAGATCTGCTCGAGACTGGACAGGAGCACCTTCTGCTTGATGTCAGAGGCGATTTCTGTCTTGAACCGCTTCTCCAGCAGTGCAACAGGAACCTTTCCAACTCGGAACCCGGGCACCTGCGCCTTACCGGACAGATCCTGCAATGCGTCTGCGCGGATCGCTCGAATGTCCGCCTCTGACACAGTCACTGAAATGTGCCGACGGCACGAGCCTGCGTCCTTAATATCCACTGACAGCTTCATTCGCTGGGGGGCGTCAACAACTGCGTCCTCTACGGCCTGCTCTACGTCGGAACTCATTCCTGATCCTCATCACCTGACAACTGCCAGCCTGAATCGCCTTGAGGCGAAGCCTGCTACTACTTGAAAGTTGCCGCGAATGACCTCCAGAACAGCTCTGTTTCAAACGGCTCGCAGCAAACGTACGGACATTACAGACTTTTCAGGAATTTGCAAAGCAAGATGCGAGACCATCAAGTGATCCACCGCTTTACCGCTGCACACATGGCTCTTTGGACCGTTACCCGGCCGCTGCAGCGAACGCCTGCTTTTGCCCAACCCTACACACTGCCAATAAAAAAAAGCGGGTGAAGGGACTCGAACCCTCGACAACCACGTTGGCAACGTGGTGCTCTACCAACTGAGCTACACCCGCGTAAGGTTTTCCAGAACGGAAAACTATATCAAATTGTCGATCACCGAAGCCTTAGCTGAGGCATTTCTGCCCCATCGCCACGGCTGTCTGGAGCAGATTTCAGCAGGAATCGTTTGCACAGTCAAGTGACCGAAACCAGATTCCGTGAAAACTTCCCTCGGCCCGGATTTTGGGAATGAGTAATCCTGAGTCAACCCCGGTCGTCTCGCTTTCCTGCACTTCTTCGAAAAACGCCAACGCTAAATCGTCGTTTTCAGTACCTGGCTTGAGTTTCATTTTTGAAATCCGTGGCGGCTCTCCGGTTTCCTGTGGTTACAATCCGCGTGATGCCGCGTTTGCAGAAACCCTTCGCGCTCTGGGAAGCCGGCCGGCAGGGCAGCAGGAGCGTTTTTCGGGGATCGGGGCTCGTTTTTCACCGTCGATTCAGCGTTTTACTCGTACATTTTTAGAGGTTGGCTTGTCAACGGCGTTCGCTGAACGGCATAATCACAGCGAATTCATCCGTCCGTTGGATACTCACGTGGCTGCATTTGCTTCGATTGATCGCCCCTGTCTCAGAATTGCCCTGTGGTTGGCAATCAGTATCAGCGCGGTCGTCGGTCGGCCTCTGCATGAGCTGGAACACGCACCCGATTCCCGCACCGGGGCCGCTCAAGCCTGCAGTTGCTCACGTCTGCACAGCACCGTCCATTTTCAACCGGTTTCCAAGCCCGCAGCGGGCGACTATGCCGGGCATCGCGATTCAGGTCGGCCCGATACGGGTGATAACCATCAGCATAGCCAGTGCCAAATCTGTTTGACACTCTGGCTGCAAACTCCGTTTCAGGTGATTTCGCCGGAAGTGCAGTCGCGGGAAGTCCCAGAGCATCGGCTGCCGTTTTCCGATGATCAGGCGGGTTGCAGCACCCCGCAAAGCCCGAATGCCCGCGGCCCGCCAGTGGTGGCCTGAGAAAGCCAATCCAGCCCATGCCCGGTCGGGGCTCCTCATGTTGTCATGTGTGGCCAAATGCAGTGCCTGGTAGCAGCTTCATGGTGGTGACCAAAATCTGGTGACGGCCCGGAACCGATTTACGTGACGCACCACAATCTTTGTTGTTTTGCCAGCCAATCCAGGCATCCCGGTGAATCCACCGCTGTGGCGCCCTTTTGTGGCTGACGAAACGCCTTTTGTTGTTCAGATTTCATATTCCTCAGGCCGCGTTGCGCGCCTTGCGATTATTCGGGATACAAACAATGACCATTAAGATTCAGCGTCGAGTGCGCGGTTTTACCCTGATTGAGTTACTGGTGGTGATTGCGATCATTGCCATCCTTGTGGCGCTGTTGCTGCCCGCTGTCCAGCAGGCTCGGGAAGCCGCCCGGCGCACACAATGCAAGAATCATTTGAAACAAATCGGGCTCGCCTTGCACAACTACCACGACACACATCGTACGCTTCCATCGGGCTGGATTGCCGTTAGCCCCTTCGGCTACCCGGCGGCTCATGATGGTGGCAGTGGGCTTGGTTGGGGGGCCATGATCCTGCCCTTTATGGATCAGGACAACGTATGGCGACTTATCAATTCCAGCGCATCAATTGCAGATCCACTCAATGCGGCCGTTCTGAAAGTTCAGATCCCAACGTACAAGTGTCCTTCGGATCCGCAACCTGAATTCTGGCAGATTAAAGAAGAGGGGACTGACGATGTCCTGGCGACTCTGCCCATCGCCAATTACATCGGAGTGTTTGGAACGGAGGAATTGCACGGCTGTGAGAATGCTCCGGGAGACGCGCCTGTGCTGCCCAACGGCCAGTGCCGGGGCAACGGTTTCTTCTACCACAACAGCAAGCTTCGTCTGGCGGATGTGACCGATGGGACCAGCAACACACTTCTGACCGGCGAGCGACGCACGGATCGGACGCTCGGTTGGTACTCGACATGGGTCGGCATGTTTCCGGAAGGTGAAGAAGCCTTTCAGCGAATCCTTGGAGCCGCAGACCATCCCCCGAACGATCCTCAAGCCCATTTTGATGACTTCAGCAGCAATCACACCGGGGGCTCGCAATTTACTATGGGTGATGGTTCTGTTCGTTTCATTTCCGCCAGCATCAGCGAAGTCGTGTACGGTGGTCTGGCGACCGTTGCTGGTGGAGAAATCACTGGTGAATTCTAGGTGCTGATGCAGGGGCTTGAATTGGGGGTGAGGAACCGCCATCGACCGGTTCCTCGTTCTTTCCTGACCCCTGCACAAGCTGCCGGAAAAGTCAATCGCCCCGCCCCGGGAATATCGTCATTCGAGAATTTGTGATGATGCTCCCGTGGTCCCCATTGATTCCTGCTGTGCAACTGGTGAAAACACGGGAAACAGCTTTTCCCGCGAATCACCCCGTCAGATTGGTGTGGGCGTCATGAACATAGAAACAGCCGGCCTGATGAGCTACGCAGAAGGCTTGCGGAAGTCTTTGAGTCTCCTGCAGAGCGCGTTGCGTTTCCGGAATTTCCTGGTTTTGACCGTGTGGCTGTTGCCGATGTCGCTCGCTGAGGTTGTTGCGGGCGCTGATGCAACGGAGAACATTCAGCCAGAGGCGGAAATCACCTTTGAGAAGCAGGTGCGCCCGATTCTGAAGGCGTATTGCTTTGATTGTCATGGTGGCGAGGAGACGCATGGGGGGCTGGATCTGCGTCAGCGTCGCTTTATTCTGCGGGGCGGAGAGATTGGACCCGGGCTGGTCCCGGGGTCTGCCACCAGCAGTCACCTGCTGACTCGAGTTCTTTCTGAGGAAATGCCTCCCGGGGAAAAGAAAGTCCCGGCGGCCGAACGGGCAATTCTTGAACGCTGGATTGCAGCCGGCGCCCCCACGGTGCGAAGTGAGCCCGAATCACTGCCCCCGGGAGTAGGGATTACCGAAGAGGAACGTTCCTGGTGGGCCTTTCAGCCGATTCGACGGCCTGAGATTTCCACGTACGACAGCAGTTTGCGAGTTCGCAGTGCGATCGATGCACTGTTCCTGCAGCAGATGCAGCCACTGGGCCTGACGTTTTCACCGGATGCGGACCGCGTTACGCTGGTTCGCCGCGCATATCTGGATCTCCTCGGAATCCCGCCAACACCGGAACAAGTCGATGCCTTTGTTCAGGATCCGGCGGCTGATGCGTGGGAGAGATTGATTGATCAGTTGCTTGAGTCGCCGCTCTATGGCGAACGTTGGGGACGTCATTGGCTGGATGCGGCGGGCTACGCTGATTCTGAAGGGGCCACCAATGCCGATGCCGAGCGTCCGAACGCATGGCGGTATCGAGACTACGTGCTTCGCGCTTTTCAACAGGACAAGCCCGCGGACCGGTTTCTTCAGGAACAGTTGGCGGGGGATGAGCTCGCCGGGCCAATTGGCTCGGAACTCACCGCCGAACAAACTGAATTGCTGACCGCCGTCGGTTTCCTGACGATGGCGGCCAACGGAACTGGCAGTGGTGATGATTCGCCGTTGGCAAGAAACCAGACCGTGGCCGACACCATTCGGATTGTCAGTACGTCGTTGATGGGGCTTTCTGTGGGTTGTGCACAATGCCATGACCATCGCTATGACCCGATTTCCCATGTCGACTACTATCGGCTGCGGGCTGTGTTTGATCCGGTGATGGACTGGCAGGCCTGGAAAACGCCAGCCGCAAATCAGGTGTCGCTGTACACGGCCGCTGATCGACAGAAGGCCGCTGAAGTCGAATCGCGCGCGGCCGCCGTCGCGATGGAACGCGGGCAGAAAGAGCGTGAGTTTCTGGCGGCGGCGTTTGAGATTGAGTTGATGAAATATGCCTCACCTCTGAAGGAGCAGCTGCGGGCCGCATGGGAGACACCCGCCGACAAACGCTCTGCGGAGCAGCAGGAGCTTTTGAAGAACAATCCTGCGGCAAACATTTCACCCGGAGTGCTGTATCAGTACAACCAGGCTGCGGCAGACGAACTGAAGAAGTATGACACGCAGATTGCGGCCATTCGCAGTGAGAAGCCGGTCGAAAATTTTCTGCGCACGCTGATTGAACCAGCCGGACACACTCCGGCAACCCATCGTTTTCACCGCGGGGAGTTCGGACAACCCAAAGAAGCAGTCAGCCCCGGCGATCTGCAGGTTGCGTCCCTGTTCACTGAACCGCCTGTCATTCCGGTGGATGACCCGAGTCTGCCGACGACTGGACGTCGACTGGCCTTTGCCCGGTGGATCACCAGTGGGCGTCATCCGCTGCTGGCACGCGTGCTGATGAATCGCTTCTGGCTCCATCACTTCGGACGTACGTTTGTGGCGACGCCGGGCGAATTTGGACGACTGGGGGCACCGCCCGTTCATCCGCAGGTACTCGACTGGCTGGCTGCTGAATTCATGGAGGGAGGCTGGACGTGGAAACGCATGCATCGACTGATCATGACGTCCACGGTGTATCGGCAGGCCTCCACGCCGGATGTCGCCATGACAGCGATTGATCCTGCTAACCAGTACTACTGGAGAAAGCCGCTGATTCGTCTGGATGCCGAAGTGGTGCGGGATTCAATTCTTGCCGTGGGAGGACGTCTGAATTCTCAGCAGGGAGGTCCCCCGGTGGCTGTGACAACCGACGATACCGGACAGGTCATTGAATCCGACGATTCATCTCGTCGCAGCGTGTATGTGCAGGTGCGTCGCAGTCAGCCACTGGCCATGCTGGCTGCATTCGATGCGCCGGTGATGGAAACGAATTGCACGGGACGCACAAATTCCAATTCTGCTCCTCAGTCGTTGTTGTTGATGAACAGTCAGTTCGCATTGAAGGGGGCTGAAAGGCTGGCAGACCTTGCACTTGAACGCGGTCGCAAGCGGTTTGTCAGTGCCGAAGACGCTCAGTTTTCCATTCGGATTCCACGGATGACGGTTTGGGAATTTGGATTTGGATCTGTCCAGCAAGTCGCGGCCGACAGTCTGCCGACGGCCGACACCGGAGGCTCTCCCTATGTGCGTTTTGAATCGCTGAGTCACTGGACGGGAAGCAGTTACCAGGCAAGCCCTCAGCTGCCGGATCCGCAGCATGGCTGGGTACTGATCAATGGTCAGGGGGGGCATCCTGGCGACAAGCAGCACGCGTCGATTCGACGATTTCATGTTCCGGAAACCGGGCGACTGACGGTGAGCGGAAATCTGAGCCGACCGGCTCCAAACGGCGATGGAGTCCGTGGGAGTGTTGTTTCCAGCCGACGCGGCGTGCTGGGCGAGTGGTTCGTTCAAAGTGGAAGTGTGACAACCACCCTGGATCCTCAGGACGTGGTGACCGGCGAACTGCTGGATTTTGTGACCGACTGTCACGAAACGGTGGAGTCGGATTCGTTTGCCTGGGCCTTGACATTGCAGCTGCAGAATGTGGAGGGGGCGTCCCGAGGGACATGGTCCACCGAGAATTCGCTGACACCACCGGGCACAGATCCCGCCGAATTATCAGCGGCCGTGACGGAAGCGTGGCGACTGACACGCGGACGCGTTCCTTCGGAAACAGAGCGAGCGGCGATTGTGCAGTTTGTGAACGAGCAGGCCACCTACCTCACCACCGACGGAAAGGGCAGGGCGGCCGATGTGGTACGTCAGATTCTGGTGAATCTGTCGCAGGCGTTGATCAGCAGCAACGAATTTCTGTACAGCGAGTGACAGCATCGGTCCGGGGCATGCAGGCCATGGCCCACAAAACGGCAGGGCGCTGATTTCGACGCGTTGTCTATCGTGGCTGAGTCTATCGTGGCTGAATGCGGCGGGTGCCCGTGTCGTTCAGGGGTTATCAGACGAGTTCGGTGGGACGAAATTGTGCCACGTGGCGACATGTCCTGCAGGCGACATCACAGGCCGCGGTCCATCCGACGGCGGGTTCACCCGCAGCGGCAAAGACTCAGCACGCCGCTGAATGGCACGGCGCGAAGGCTTGCAGCAGGAAAAACCTATCGGCTGCAGAATCCTGACGCGGCTGATATCGTGCGCTACGAGGGCCGCGTGCTGTGTTTGTCCGGGACAGCGGGCTTAGTAGCGGGCCAGATCAGCCGCGGTGGACAGCCCCAGTTGCTCGACAAGTTCCTGAGCCTTGCTCACCATCATTTTCAGCTCGCTCTGCAGTGCCAGAAACTGCCAGCCTTCGCGAACGCGGTGCTGCACTTCTTCGACGGAAAAACAGTGGATACCGACGGGAGTCCCGGTCTTTTTTCCCGCAGCCAGCACGCGCTGCAGCATCGCTTCGAACTGTTCAGGAGTTGGTTCGGGGCCATCGGGCGTCTTCATTTGCCACAGCAGGTCATTGGGGCCGACAAAGATGGCGTCCACCCCGGGAAGACTGTAAATGGCTTCTGCGTTGTCGACTCCTTCCGGTGATTCCGTCTGCAGGATCACAAGGATCTCATCGTTGGCCCGTTTGTAGTATTCGCCGGACGCTGTTTGAAAGTTCTGCGCTGGAATACTGCCGCCGATGGAACGATTTCCCTCGGGGGGATATTTGGCGGCAGCGATGGCCAGTTTTGCCTGTTCCACGGTGTTGACCATCGGCACTACGATTCCCCATGCACCGCCGTCAAGCACACGCTTGATCAGATCATGGTCGCCTCGCGGTACGCGGGCAAGTGGAACGCAGCCGGCGTCGGAGATTGCTGCGAACATCATGGACGCCATCTGCCAGTCAATCGGCGAATGTTCGAGGTCGACAGTCAGCCAGGGAAAACCAGTGCGGGCCATCAGCCGCGCCGTGAAAAAGTCTCCGAACGACAGCCATGTTCCGACGGATGCCTCGCCCGCCTTAAGAGCTCGTTTGACAGGGTTTGTTTTCATAGGGGCAGCAACTTACCTGCAGAAGCCTGACCGAAACTGGCCGGCGGGGAATTGTTTGTTACCGGATTGGCTGTGGCGTCGGGAATCGACGCGCTGCTTCGAATGTTACACGATGGACGTTATCGATCAACCGGACTCGTAATGTCGTTGGTCTGAGAGTATGAGCGAAGCGTTTGAACGGCGAAAAGTTGAGCAATTGGAACTGTATGTTCGGAATTTGCATCATGGTTGGCAGTTGCCCCTGTCTGAAGAAAACGATCGGTTGAGTTTTTGCAGCGGGAAAAACGCCTGAATTACCCTGATCCCCGGAAACCCTCGTTGCACCGGAACTATGCTGTTTACTCAGGTGGATACCATCAGGAAATCCCGGAAGAAAATCCGTTTCGCAGGGCTTTGCCTTTGAGACTGATTGTTCGGGATGGGTAAGTTGGTCAGATAAACGGTCAGCTGATCAGCTCACAGTGATGCGGTTGCGACAGCATTGGGCGGAAGTAAGGGCCGGAATTCGGAGCGCGGGATGAACTGCCGTTTCATTTTCTTTCTGATTGTCTGCACATTCGGTTTACGAACGGTAGACGCTGGTTTGTGTGGAATTCCCTCGTACCGCGCCTGTCCGCCTCAGGCGTGCGCCACCGCCTCCTGTTACACGACCTGCAAAGTCGTCACGGAAACCTGCTACCAGACAGTTTGCGAAACCGTCTACGAACCTCTGGAATACACCTGCCAGCGGACGGTCTACGAAAACGTCTACGAAGATGTACAGCAGACCTGTTACCGAACGGTCACGGAGACAGCCTACCGCGATGAGCAGTACACGGTCTGTCGACCAGTGACCGAAACGGTTGTTCGCAAAGAGAATTACTGTGTTCAGCGGCCGGTTGTCGAAACGCGCTATCGGACCTGCAACTACACCGTACAACGCCCGGTCTGGGAAGAGCAGACACGCGAATGTCGCTACACGATTCAGCAGCCTGTCTGCGAAACCGTGCAGCAGGAGTGTCGACAGACGGTGATGAAGTGCGTCTCAGAAACGGTCAATCAGGAACGCTGCTACACCGTCATGCGGCCGGAGACGCGGACGCGGTGCGTGCAGCGAACGGTTGGTCAATGGGTGACGCGTTCAGAATGTATTCCCGGTGCGGTAACGCAGAGACTGGTGTTTGGGCCGATGGGGCCGCAGTTCTGCCCGGTCCAGTGCCCTCCGCGAACTGTCACGCGCCGCGTGTGGTGCCCGCAGGTTGTGCAGCAGCAGATTCCCTACACTGTGCTGGTCCCGCAGGTGGTCAAACAGAACTGTCCGGTGCAGGTGACGCGCTACGTCCCGGAAGTTGTGGTTCGCAAGGTTCCGGTCACCGTGACGAAAATGGTGTGCAGGGAAGTGGTGCAGAAGATTCCCTATAAAGTCTGCCGGATGACTACCGAGACGAAAACCGAACGCATTCCTTACCAGGTGTGTCAGATGGTCACCGAACAGCGTGTACGTGAGATTCCCTGCACCGTCACAAAGATGGTCACGGAAACTCAGACACGAAAAGTTCCCTACTGCACCACCAAAAAAATGCCCTACACCAGCACGCGGAAAGTCTGCCGGGTGGTTCCTCGGGAAGTGTCCACAAAAGCGACCCGACTTGTGGCCCGGCAGGTGATGAAAAAAGTCCCGGTGACGAGGTCTGTTCTGGTTCCGGAAACCATCTGCTGCTCCGGGGTTTGCGGGACGGGTTCAGCTGCTGTTTCCGCCTCCTGTCCTTCCGGCGACTGTCGCACAGGCTACGGCCCCGCTCGTCAGACGCCGATTCCGCAACCGGAATCGCAGGACTGATCCGACTGGGAACTCAGCGGTCAGGGCGGCCGTCCGATCCGGGATGAAGGCGGCTCTCGTTGTTCGCATGGCGTCAATCCTTCAGCGGCCCTGGGATTCCTGGAAAAATCCCTCCCATTCTGCAAACATCCTTCGTATTGATTGAGGATCTGCTGCCGATGAAAACGTTCGGTGTGCGGAAAAACCACCGGTAGGAACGATGCTGACGGAGTTGGATTGCGATGCTGGGGCAATTGATTCCCTGTGGAGGCGGTGATGCCATTCCACTTCTCGGTCGAAAACTGCTGATTGGTCGCCGATCGTCCTGCGACATCAAGCTTGATTTTCCCAATGTTTCTTCGCATCACTGCGAACTGGAATTCCGGGACGGGCACTGGTACATCCGCGACCTTGGCAGCAGTAACGGCATCAAAATCAATGGGGAACGTTGCAGTGACAGCCCGTTATCGCCGGGTGATGAAGTGTGCATCGCAAAGCACTCCTTCCGCATTGAATACGAACTGGATGCTGCCGCGGCCGCTCCGGAACGAGAAAGCACATTTGCCCGCAGCCTGATGGAAAAAGCTGGGCTGGAGGTTCAGCGGCCTGAAAAAAGCCGAATGCCGGAGGGCTCAGGAAAACCACCGGGCCGCAAACAGTCACGGCGAGTTGCCAGCGAGGATGACTTCATCATGGACTGGCTCAGTGACTGACCCCGGCAGATGCTTCCGTGCGGTTTGACGAAACGCTTTGACGAAACGTTGTGAAGCCGGAAGCGGGTTGCGGTTCGCTGTGTAGAAACGTCGTGCTCGGAATTCTCCGGGAATTACAGTGGCGAATCGAGCAAGCGAATGGCGTTCCGCAATCAGGCCCGAAACGCATATGCTCACCCCTGTGGCCCTCGTTTCGTCACCTCACCGCCTGCGTCAAGCGTCCGTGTCGAGGCATGCAGCTGTTCAAAGCGAGTCCTCACCCCCCCTCGCTTTTCGTCGACTCAAACGGCATGCCCGAGGACCCCTGCACTTTTGTCGAGTGAGGGACTGCGTTGCAAAGAGAACGAGTAGTGCTGGCTGGTAGTTTTTTCGGGGGACAACGATCTTTGCCCAACTCGCGGAGTGACTTTTACAGGAGATTCTCCGGAGAACGGCCAAAAATCAGCCTGCGAAAGCGAACGGACTTTTGCTTCAGCATATGTCAGTTACATCTTGGCAGTGGAAATGTATTGCCAGCGGTGGAATTTCCTGTGGCATTGTCCGGCAGTTGGTGCATCGAAGGGGATGAGTTTACGGATTGTGTTTTTCACAAACCAAGGTCGTTGGGATGCACGTGCAAGTGGGCATGGATCCCGAGACCGACCGTCGCCTCACGAATCAGAGTCTGCTTTGCATTTCCACTCAATTCGGGTGCGATCTGCACATCGCGCTGTGAGAGCAATGAAATCACGAGGTTTGTTCAAGGCTTAGGATACGGACGGCGGGAGCCGCTAATAACGAGTTTTTAAATGTGATTTGCCACGTTTGGCTCAAAAGTATGGACCGCAGA
>CAIYBH010000074.1 GCA_903924405.1 uncultured Planctomycetaceae bacterium
CACTGCCACTCTGTCCGGCTGGATCGACTACGACCAGGACCTCGTCTTCGACAACACGTCAGAAAGAATTCAGGCAGTGGTGCTCAGTGGAACAACTGACGCTCGCGTGACACTGACATTCCCTGTTATCCCGGTCGGGGCAGCTGGTAAAACCTTTGCACGCTTTCGACTCAGCACTGATCCTGCTGCTGATCACCCCAATGGCACAGCCAGTGACGGTGAAGCGGAGGATTACGAGTTCAGGATGACAAGTCCGAGCAACGGCTATGTGGCTCGCGCGGAAAGGATTCAGCACCAGTTGAACGGCGGGCCACCGCTGGCGGACTGGACCCTCTTTGGTTCTTCCGTGGCCTCATTGGGGGACCTGAACGGAGATGGCGTCCCCGATCTGGCTGTAGGCGGTCGAAATGACAGTACTCTGGGAGATGGCCGGGGTTCTGTGCATGTGTTAATCATGAACGCGGACGGGACAGCGCAGAGCGTCACAAAGATCGGCCATCAGACCAACGGTGGACCGACACTGGCGGATCGGGATGCCTTTGGGTCAGCGGTCACAGCCGTGGGCGACCTGAATGGGGATGGCCTGCCCGAACTGGCGGTTGGAGCTTACAACGACAACACCGGTGCCCTCCGGAATGGTGCTGTTTACATTCTGTTCCTGAATGCTGACGGGACGGTGCAGAAATACACGAAGGTTGCCGACCGGATCAACGGCGGCCCGACTCTCCCGGGCGATACGCACTTCGGTTCAGCGCTTTGTTCACTGGGTGACCTGAACGGTGACGGCGTGCCGGATCTGGTGGTTGGAGCTTACAATGACCTGACCAGCGTCACAGCCGGCCGAACGGGTTCTGTCTACGTTCTGCTGATGAACCCGGATGGAAGTGCCGCGGAGACGCGAAAGATCGCCAGTGGTCTGAACGGTGGTCCCGAGCTCAAGGGGTTCAACTACTTTGGCCAGTCCGTTGTTTCTCCGGGTGACCTCAACGGTGACGGCGTGGCCGACCTCGTTGTCGGAGCTTTTGACGATGACACCGGGGGCGGTAACATCAAAAACCGCGGCGCGGCCCACGTGCTGTTTCTGAATGCGCAGGGCAGTGTGACCAGCACCAGAAAGATCGCGCACCTGCTGAACGGTGGCCCCAGCCTCGTGGCCGCGGATCACTTCGGTATTTCCGCCGCGGCGCTGGGAGATCTGAACGGAGATGGTGTGCCGGACCTCGCCATCGGGGCTCGCATGGACAGTACTGGTGGTCCCGGACGAGGTGCTGTGCATCTTCTACTGATGAATTCGGACGGCACTGTACAGAGTTCCCAAAAGATCGCTCAT
The DNA here is from genome assembly GCA_903924405.1 of uncultured Planctomycetaceae bacterium. Lineage (GTDB taxonomy): Bacteria > Planctomycetota > Planctomycetia > Planctomycetales > Planctomycetaceae > SXXK01. The sequence goes on from CAIYBH010000074.1 coordinate 1,331, forward strand.
CAAACCAATGGAGGCCCGTCGCTGACCGACAATGCTCAGTTCGGCGTGTCGGTGACTTCACTGGGAGACCTGAATGGTGATGGGTTTATCGACCTGGCTGCAGGCGGCGATGTGGATAATGCCGGGGGAGTGACTCGTGGAGCTGTGCACATTCTGTTTCTGACACAGGGTCCCTCACTCGATGCCCTTGCCGACATCACTGTGCCGGAAAAGTCCGGCGAAACCAGTCTCGGGCTTACGGGAATCTCTGCTGGCAGTGTTCTGACAAGTTCACTGCGAGTGATCGCCGCGAGCAGCAACACCCAGCTGATTCCCACGCTGATCATTGACTACGAATCTCCGGCCAGCACCGCGACTCTGAGATTCACTGCGAATCCGAATTTCACTGGCAGGGCAATCATCACGGTCACAGTCGAAAATGCCGGGCCGGACGGGAGCCTGGAGACCATCGCTGATAACCAGAAAGCTGATCGATCATTCACGATCACAGTGACGCCAGTGGCTCCCACCATTCTCAGTCCTGAATTGAACACGACATTGCAGCGTCCACGGCTGCAGTGGACCGCCGCAGCGGACGCCCTGTACTATGAAATCTGGATTGCCAACGGCAGCACCGGTCAGAATCCTTATTACAAAGCCACCTCTGCCAGCACATCCTTCGATGTCCCCGTTGATCTGGGCATTGGCAAAATGGACTTGTATGTTCGCGGCATGAAAGGTCTGAAATCTCCATTGCCATGGTCGCGGTTGTATCGCTTCAACATAGTGACCGCTCCAGCCCTGAACCCGGTGAGTACTCGCCAGGAAACCGCACGACCGACCTTTACCTGGCCTGTCGTTCCCGGGGCGGATTCGTACAACGTCTGGATAACCGCCCAGACCCCGGGTGTTTCGCAGATGGTGCGAACCAGCGTGACAGCCCCCGAATGGACTCCGTCTGAAGACCTGCCCATGGCACGCTACTATTTGTGGGTCCAGGCGGTTGGTGCGGGACGCTTTACGGGAAACTGGAGTCTGCGCAGGGACTTCTACATTGCGCCGGCCCCACAGGTGATTGCTCCTGTGCTGTCCACCTTCAATCGCGCACCGTTGTTCGATTTTGGTGACATCCGCGGAGCCACCAGCTACGGTGTGTATCTCAGGTCTCTGGTAGACAGCAGTACGGCAGCCAATGTTTCAGGGCTACCCACCAGCGACTGGACACCGCCTGCCGCACTGCCGGCGGGGTGCTACGCCTGGTGGGCGATTGCCGATTCGTCGGTCGCCGGATTTCGCAGTGCCTGGTCACTGCGTCAGGAATTCTATGTCGGCGGACAAGCCACGCTGACGGGGCCGACATCTCCGGTCGCCTCCACAAAGCCGCTGATCACATGGCAGCCTGTCACTGGCACGGAACGTTACATCCTGCAGGTGAACGGAAATATGGAAGGCGCGAAACTGATTTATCGCACGGATCTCACCAACAACTCATTCCAGGCAGAGCAACCGTTTGTTAGCGGTCGAGTGTACCGTGCCTGGGTCCAGGCAGTGAGTGTCACCGGTGAGGTAGGTCCATGGAGCAGTGCATGGGTGTTTACGGTGGCGACAACGAGTGATGGAGACCTGCAGCCGCTGTTAAACGGCGCGCTGGAGCAGGCAGAACCGGAGTTGCCGCAACGTCGCAAGCGGGACGTCGTGGCCAGAAAAAATCTTCCACAGACTCCGCCGGAACACTCTGAGCCGACGTCCGCGACAGCGACGCTGTGGGAGCAACAGGTGGATCACCTGTTTGCACTGACCGCTGTGGCAGATCCTGAGCAGTTTGATTTCTGAACCTGTTCCGGAGATGCCTTCCGGGGAACACCGGCATGGGCCCCGGACGGGTTACGATCACGCAGGGTGCGGACAGCAACAACACGCTAAGCCAGCCTTGTGATCGCGACGGTATTTCACCGGTAAATCATGGAATTCCGCACGGGGACGCAGACTTACCGCATTGCGTTCTCACGCCACTGTGTTCAAGATATCAGTAGCGCGTCAGGCGATTGTGGCTGACAACCACCGAGCTCAGCAGGTAACTGGCAGGCAGGGAATTCCTTCATGAATTCATCTTCACACATTTCAGCCCGCCGTAATCGGGAACGTTTGTGTGCCGTCGTCATCGTCACACTGCTTGTGTTCGTCGCGCTCCCGACAGCCTCAGTGGCCGCAGCAGAACCCTGGGAAGTGTTCCTCAACACCTGGTGCATTCGCTGTCATGGGGCTCAGAAGGTCGAGGGCGATCTGCGGATCGACACGTTATCCCGTGACTTCCGGTCCGGGATTGATTCACATCACTGGGCCGAAACGCTCGACAAGGTGAATAGTGGCGAAATGCCACCGCAGGATCAGCCGCAGCCCACTCAGGAGGAAATCCGGGCCTTCGTCACAGCCCTTGATGGTCTGCTGCAGGACGGTCGAGCGGCACGCATGGCAGCCCGGCCCGCGGTGGCCCATTATCGACTGAGTCGCAAAGAGTATCAGCATACCGTCTATGACCTGCTGGGCGTGCGTTACGACCCGTTCCGGCCGGGGGAACTGAACGAGGACACGCTGTGGCATGGCTACGAACGCATTGGGGCTCAACTGTCGTTGTCCCCGTCACACATGGATCGATATTACAAAGCCGCTGAGATTGTCCTCGACCGGGCATTTCCCGCGGTCTCCGGCGAAGCGCGCAAAGCTCGTCGGACAGCGTCCGAACTGCGGTACAATGGCGGGAAGAAACAACAGGAACTGCTGGACAGATTCGGTATCAAGCGTCCTCTGCGACAGCTGCTGTTTCCCGGCCGAGTGCAGCAGGCACTGGCTCCGCACTGGTTTGGTACCACAGGTCCGGAACACAGTGGCCTCTACAAAGTTCGTCTGCAGGCCAGCGGCATTCGTCCGACCGGTGGCCAGCCCGCACATCTGAGTATTGGCCGTGAAACCAGTGAGGAAACGGTTGACGGCCTGATCGAGTTTGACATGACGGCTTCGGAGGATAGTCCGCAGGTTTACGAATTCGAAGTCTTTCTCGAAATGCC
>CAIYBH010000075.1 GCA_903924405.1 uncultured Planctomycetaceae bacterium
CGTTCTCCCCAATTCGGACAGGAATCGCACAAGGGAAGCAATCTCGTTGTCCGTCAACGCGTCAACCAGCCCTTCCGGCATTAAAGAAACGCCCTGGCCAACTTCCTCGATCTGGTCCGCCGCTACAGTCACCACTTTATTGTCCGCAGTCCTGAGCGTTATGGATTTGTCAGACCGCTGAATCTGAACTCCCGCAATTACCTGGCCTTCTACCGTGGCGACCACCGTCGTGTGATAGTTCTCTTTCACCTTCGCGTTCGGATTCAACAGCGATTCCAGCAAATAGTCCGGCTGGGCACTGGCTCCCAGACTGATCATGTCCGGCCCGACAAGCCCACCCGCTGCTCCTATCGCATGACATTTCAGACACCCCAGCGATTCCGTCCGGAAGATCTTCTCTCCGTCAGCGGCCTTCGCTGTCGTACTCACCAGTTTCAGCAGGGACTGCTTCTGCTCGTCCGTCAGCGACTTTCGGCTGGCAATCTTCCCTGCCGCTCGAATGGCAGACTCAAGTTCCGCGTCCGTTCGACCACTCTCTCGCAGGACACGCAGCACTTCCAGAGCAATCTCATTACGCAGCTCAAGCCCCGTGATCGCAGTCGCCAGCAACTTCGGACCATTACGATCACTCAGCAAAGTTCTGACAGCCATCGCCGCATAAACTGGCTCCGTCGTTTCGGTCAGCAGTTGTGCCACGATCGGTGCTGACTCCGCAGCTCGCACAGAGGACAGCCAGGCCAGTGCAATCGCACGCAATTCAACAACAGCCCCCTTGTCTGATGCGACAGCCTGAAGCTGATCCAGCAACCCTTTGTCACGCCCCTGAATTATGCCAGCCAGTGCTGCCGACAGATCCGCTCGGTCCGAATCTTTCTGAACCAAAATCGCTTCCAGCGTTCCGCGCAAAGAGGCCACGTTCCACTGGCCAGCGGCCTGCAACGCAGCACGACGCAGCACAGGGTCGTCGGATGACACCACTGCCCCCAGCTCGTCCGCATTCACGACCGGAACAATCTTTCTGGAGGCGGTGACTGTCAGAATCGACTGAAACGTCGCCGCATCCTTCGCCTGAATGGCCCCGGACAGAAGTCGCCCTAACTGGGCTGCATCCGCGCCCGCACCAATCAACTGAACCAGCCGCGCCCGCTTGTCGGCCGTCACACTCTCTCCGTACAGATCCTTCAGCAGCAACTCCACCGGGGCTCCGCTTCCCATCGCGGAAAATGCAAAAGCCACCTGCTCGGCGTCACTGGAAAAGTTCATTTCTCCCTTTTCAAAGGCCGGACGCCAGCGAGCGGCCAGCTCCTTTGTGGTCAACCACATCGCATAATCAAGATTACTGTCCATCGGCTGACGCAGCGGCAGCAACGCCGTCTCAATCAACTTCGGGTCGTCAAACTTTGCCACGGTCGCCGCAGACGCAGGAACGCGGTCTTCAGGAAACGCACTTCCATCAGCAATCTGTCGCTCGGAATCCTGAAGAGGAGAAAAGGACAACGCCCGAACGGCTTCGAGACGGACGCGAGGATTGGCGTCCTGAACCAGCGAGGCCAACAAGTCCCGTGACTCGGGAATCAGATACTTCCAGTGACTTAGAACCCGCACTGCAGCCGCACGAATACGACCGTCAGCATTCGACAACAACGACTTCAACAGCTCCGGCTGTACCGACTGCGCCGTCTGATAGCACCAAAGCGATTCCAGATGCACGTGGTCCCGCTCTTCCGCCGTCAACTGCACCGTCTTCAGCCA
>CAIYBH010000076.1 GCA_903924405.1 uncultured Planctomycetaceae bacterium
AAAGGCCAGAGCATCGCCATCCTGCGGCACCGTCGCAGTGTTCCAGTTGGACACAGCGCCGCTGGTGTCATTCCACTGCGGACTGACATCACCGACCCATGCGAGATTCGCCGGGAGCACACGTTGTTCGAGGCTTTCGGAGAAAACGCGAACATGTCGGGCGTGTGAAACCTCGGCGTGACGATGACGCCGTGCGTTCCCCAAAGCCATTCGCCTTCGCCCACCGCGACTGGAAGACGATTTCAGCAGAGAAGAACACTCTTTGATCCACTGAGACAGTGCCATGACAACTTGACCCTTAAAGCAGACCGTAAACTTAGCTTCGCCGTCAAAAGCTCGCGATCGCACAATTGGCGACAAATGCAAGGGAACTGACTGGCCTCATTGCCGTCATCCTGAAGTCCACGCCGCCTGTCCCATATGGGTCGACGGCAGGTCAGGCTGGTGACCAGTTCGGATCGGAAACAAGTCACAGATCCTGCTTCATCCCTGCATCGCTCAAACTGCTGCGTTCCGGTAAAGCATTTGAAAACATTCACAACCGTCCCTGACTTCGGAATACCAACACCACCTAAAATGGGACAGCGCATCCATGCACTACCAAGAATCCAAAAACGATCAACATCGGTCCCCGTTTCCGAAAGTTCCCACTTCCATTACCATTTCCAGGAATCAACATGCCAACGGATCGAAGTCTTCGTCGGCTAGACCTTAAACAAGCGAACTCGTTGGGAGGAGCGGCTGGATTTTTCGAAAAAGGCCTGAGAATTCCCCGAGGAAATGCGTAGATCTGGTATCGACAACAAACCAAAACGCAGAACCACAAGGAGGATTTCAGGTGAAACGAAATATCGCAGCAAAGGCAGGGCCATCGCACACTAAGTGCCTGATTTGATTGGGACTTGCGTCAGGTACTCTTCGCTCCAGCCACACATTCGACTTCTCATCGCGACGCTGTGCTTGTCGGGAATTTGCCTAAGCAGGGATAGGCTGAATGGAGCCGTCCATTCTTTGCAGCAGGAGGCGTCGGCCGTTTTTTCGCGGCGTTCGGTCGCCTGGCCCTCTCAGGCCAGCTGAATGAATCTCGTGGCTCAACTGCGTCGAGCCAGCGTCCTCACCTTACCCCGTTCCGTTCAGCAGAATGAGCAGGTACAGGGGTGCCGTCACATCCGTCGGAAGATCGATGGGAGCAAGCTGCCGTTTCTCAACTTCGCGGCGAAAGCGACTGATCCCACTCGCCGCCCACTCCTTCAATTCCTCGATAACAGAATTCAGAGTGCATGTCTTCAGGTTCAGACCTATGGATTCGAGAACACGGGCAATGACGGTTCGTCGCTGCGCTCCGCGAAGTGTGTTATTGGCCTGTTCAGTAACACGATCCTTTGCAGGTTCCCGGAGGTGACGTTCGCTGATGTTGTTCGTTCCATCCGCTTCAGGATCAATCACATAATTGAAAAGCTCATCGTCTCCTGAAAGGCGAACAATCTCCTGGACAGGATTCCTTAAATCCTTCGCCGCCTCGTCAGTTGGCTACGACTCATCCACGAGCGTTCACCAGTGCAGTCACAGATTGCGTCCCTCAGAGAGTCGACGCGTCTTGCTCGACCGGATTCACTCATTTTTCAGTCAGCAGCAGTTCGCGCATCATGGACGGCTACGATGAGACTCGTACGGCGCGGCTATTAAAGTCGCTCGGCCAAATCTGCTTTAGGCCGGGAAATGAGAATCCAGCGATCTCGCACTATGTCAAAATGCCACCCTGGCGATAACGAACGGCCCCTGCAGGAATGTACGAGTGGCCGGGTTGCGAGGCATTTCCGCAACACATCCCGTGATTCGCCATCACTGCTACAGACTGACAGCCAGTCTGCCGGAGAGATGGGAATTCCCCGCTGCTCGCCATTCTCCAGCATCAGACCGGTCAGTTTTCCGGTAGGTTGTGGTTGAGTTCCGGGGCGAATTCCCCACCCCGGCAGTGACTCAACAGGGTTCACGCAACGACTAACGCCACGTGTCACGCTGATCTCAGTAGTGCTCTCCTATGACGACACATCGAAAAAAGAAACCTGAGTCGAGGAATTCTGTTTCACAGCAGAAGCCCCGAACCCTGCCCACTCTGCCGCATGACGTCTCACCAGCCCACCTGGAGCAGGGCGAGGCCCTCGAACGCGCACTCCGTGAAAGGGCTGCGTTGCCGCCCGCCGTGGACTCCATCCCTGGCCTGACTGGAAACGAGTTTCAGCCATCACCGGAACACCTGCCAACGGGTTCGCGAGCCCAAACTGAAAACTCCTCCGCGCATGCGTCGAAGTCCGGGACACCAATTGACAGTCAACTCCCACTGCAGGCATTTCACACCGATTTCTTCTGTGATTCGCGCACACAGATTGCCGCAGCAGCGGTTTCCGAACAGATCCAGACCTGTGGCATCGATTCAGGAATCGAGCCTGCATCCTTCGGCATGGTCGCGCAAACGCGTTTTCGTGAGGATCCCACGACACAGCGTTCTCATGCAGAGAGCGCAGAACTGTGGCATGGACTGGATTCCCGACTGGGGGCATTGCGGACGATCCTGCTGAAGGAGCTTCAGTCTTCCTTCGCGGATCTGCAGTCATTTCAGAAAACCGTCTGGGCAGAACAGAAGGGGTTGCTGCAGGGTCTGTCCCGCGAACTCAGGCCTCTCGACGACAATTCGCCAGCAACAACCCCGCCCGCCTCGACACGGGTGGATCACCAAACCTCCGTCTCCAGCCCCGACCCACGGCACACAGCTTCACCGGAAGCAGGGGCCGTCGTCGATCGGATGTCGGCTGTCGAAGTCAGTCTTATTCAGCAAACTCCGCTGCCACCGCACCAACAACCACCGGCTGCAGTGTTGCCTGAACGACTCCATCGGTCGTTTGATCGTCCTGACAGCAATTACGAATCCAGCCGATCAAACGCACCTCGCACCTGGGAAGATATTCGCCGGGAACTGCTTTCAGAATGTGAGGCACGGGACGAGCAGCCGAACAATGAAAACGGCGGCTCAGCATTTCCAATCGAGGAATCCTTCTTTTCCCGCAGCCATACAACGTCCTTTGAACTTCCACGCCACTCAACAGAACCTCTTGAAAAGCCCGTCCTGCCGGCCGCAATGCCTGATGAGGAGTTTCTGAACAGCATTCCCGAGGCCGTTGACCCCGAATCACTGAGTGACGGACCGCTTCGTGAAGCCTTCCTTGAGCGGGAGACGTTTCTCTCCCTGCTGATCAATCGATTTCGCAGTCGCCAGGAATCCCGGGCAACGCTGCTCACCGCCGAACAACTGAGAGAGCTGCTTGCGGACTGTCCGGTGGATATGGCGAGGCTGGTGCAGCAATCCCTGCGTGGACTCGACGAACTCACGCGACTGGGTGAACTGGAACTGGCGTTTGAACGTGCCCGACTTGCACGCCTCAGAAGCCAATTGCAGCAATCCCGCCAGCAGATCGAAGTCCGTGCTCGACAACTGGGTCTGACTTTGAACGACGATGGCACACTCGGTTCGGCCAGTCAGACAAGCAGCAAATCGTCCAGCCGTCGCTGGCTGACAAAGCTGGGTCTCGGCCACGATCGCCGCTGAATCCCATGCCATCCGTCTTATCAGTCCCATCAGTCCCATCAGCCCCCCCCGTGAATTGTGCCTCTCAGTCGAAGTCAACACTGTTCCTGCTGTAGAATCCACCACCTGAGCGTTCACCGCATCTCGATCCGGAGGTTTCCAGCGATGTTCTCCGCATTCCGCCCGCTTCCTATCCTGCTATCGTGCAGCCTTATCGTGGCCAGTCTGTCTCAGACATCGCGCGTGGCTGCCGAGGATCCAGCAGATCTGATTCGCCCTGTTCTGGCTGAGTATCCGGGAGAAATCGCTGTCGCTGTCCGGCACCTGAACAGTGGAGTGGAATTCTTCGAACGAGCCGATGTGGTTCAGCCAACAGCCAGCCTGATCAAACTGGCCGTCATGGTGACAGCCTACCGACAAGTCGATAGCGGCCAACTGCAGCTGAACAATCTCCTCGAACTGAAAGACTCGGACAAAGTCCCCGGCTCAGGAATCCTGACAACTCAATTTTCTGCCGGTCTGAAACTGTCTGTCCGGGACTGCATTCGGCTGATGATCCGGGATTCCGACAATACGGCGACCAACCTCGTGGTGCAGCAGATTGGGCTGTCGTCCACAGCGGACTGCATGGCAGGACTCGGATACCCGGAGACACGTCTGAATTCCCTGGTCTACCGCGGCGACACCTCCATCGCACCGGATCGTAGTCAGACGTTTGGACTGGGAAGCACAACCGCTCGAGAAACACTGGAACTACTGGATGCCATCCATCGTGGCACCGCGGCATCCGCGGAGTCCTGTCGGGCCATGCTCGAACATCTGCAGGCCTGTGAAGATCGATCCATGCTGTCCAGAGAGCTGCCTTCCGGCACAAAGATCGCCCACAAATCCGGTGCTGTCTCTGCATCCCGCTGCGACGCCGGTCTGATTTACGGCCCCAATGGACCATTCGCCATCTGTGTTCTCACCACCAACAATCGCGACCGCAGCTGGGAGGACACCAATGCTGCGCACGTGGTGATCGGGCGGATCGCAAAAGTCCTGTTTGATCATTTCAACCCGCCATGGACTTCAGCCCCCGAAACAGAAACCATCCTGGAAACGGGTGCTTTTGGTCTCCGGGTAGAACTTCTGCAGCGCACCCTGAATGCGCGAATTGATCCCTCTCCCGATCTCGGTGTGGATGGTGATTTCGGACCAGCAACCGCGGCAGCTGTACGCAGATTTCAGGAGCAGAAAGGTCTACCGGTTGACGGACGCGTGACGCAGGAATTCTGGAACGCACTGGGCCCGGTCATTGAAGAGACGCCGATCCCGGCTCCGGAGCTGGTGAACGCGGAAGTCCTTCCAAAGCGGACAGATGACGCATTGACCGGGCCGCCCCCCGTCACCAGTGAGGCATGGACCATCGTGGATGCCGATTCCGGAAAAGAACTGGCGGGATTCCAGTCGACGCAGCCGCTGGACTTTGCCAGTACCACGAAAATGATGACCGCATGGCTGGTGGCTCGTCTGGCGGAAAAATCACCCGCGGTGCTTTCGGAACTGCTGACGGTTTCGGACCGAGCGGATCAGACACGTGGTTCCACAGCGGATGTTCGTCGTGATGAATCGCTGGCAGTCGAAGAGGCACTTTATGGGTTGATGCTGCCTTCCGGGAACGACATGAGCGTGGCGATCGCGGAGCACTTCGGTGACCGCATTCTGCAGGACCTGGAGCTGACCGCACCCGACGATTCCCCGGAATCCGATGATCCCCTGCAGCAGTTTGTGGCCGCGATGAATGCCGAAGCAAAGCGGCTGGGAATGCTGCAGACGTATTATGAGAACCCGCATGGTTTGACCGCGCCGCGCCATCTGGCAACGGCCCTCGATCTGGCACGACTCGCCAGAGCCTGTCGGGGCAGTGCACTGCTGAATCGCATTGTCTCGACGCGCCAGCGCGGTGCGACGGTGACCGGGCCCGGAGGTTATCAGCGTCACGTTCTCTGGAAGAATACGAATGAATTGCTGGGGATTGAGGGGTATGAGGGAATCAAGACGGGCACGACAGACAAGGCCGGAGCCTGCCTCGTTTCGGTGGGCCAGCGCGAGGGACACAGGCTGATCGTCGTCGTGCTGGGTGCGGCAGCGTCTGAAGCGCGCTACACGGACTCCCGGAATCTCTATCGCTGGGCCTGGCAATCTCTCGTCCCCAGGCCAGCAGAAAGCACTCGTGAGTAGGATACACACAATTTGTACGCGCGTCGGCATTTGATCTGCGTCGGCGTTATGGCCTGCCACAGTATAGCTCGTGTCCCGGTACGAGAGTCTGTTGCCGCATGCTGAGACGGCCGGAAACTTCGACCTTGAGAAAAATCAGCTCAGTCCAGTTCCGCCTCGACGATCAGCCGAACCATACCGATCACTCCGGTGAGATCCAGACGCCAGTACGCGGAGGCTCGATGCTTTTCCACAGTCTTCACGGAGATTCCCAGTGCCACGGCCGCTTCACGGCTGTTGATACCATGTGCCGTCATGACAGCGACCTGAAGTTCTCGTGGCGTCAGTCGCTGCAGTTTCTCGCGTGCGTCGTGGCGCCGCTTCTTCCACTCAGAAAACGCCTGCCGTTCACCGCCAGGCCCGAGGTCTTCTGAAACTTCTGATTCCATTTCGATCGTTGTCATCATGATGATCCCCGAACCCGGAAAAATCAGATTCCCTGAGCGGGCTGAATGCCCCTGAACGAAGGACCATCCTGCGGACCTGGAGGCCTTTGTCTGGTTGTGATCGCGGCAGTGGAACCCAAACGAAAGATGTCGCCTCTGCAGAGTGACCGCGAGGCACCACGTGACAGGGCTTCTGCTTCAGGAAGGCCCCATCGAACTCCGTCAGCCGACAGAAAAAGCACCTGAAGCCCGGAAAAACACACAAGTTTCGCCCACCAGACGGACTAACCAGCGACTTTGCGGCAACTGTCATATCGGATGGACCGACATCTCGAAATGTTGGCGCGGTACCATTCGGAACCACGGGCCTCGGGTCGTCGTACAGGTCAAGACGTTGAAGGGGTGAGGTTCCAACACATCTGCCGAATCCCATCGACACCATCAACCTCCACTCACTCCAGTTCCGCCTCGATAATCAGCCGCACGAGGCCAATGACGCCATTCACATGCAGTCGCCGATACGCGGACGCTCGATGTTTTTCCACAGTTTTTACGGAAATCTTCAGTGCCAGAGCGGCCTCACGGCTGTTGATTCCCTGAGCAGTGATCATCGCAATCTCATGTTCACGCGGTGTCAGCAGGGCCAGTTTCTTTCGAGCCAGCGAACGGCGTTCGCGCCATCGCGCAAATTCCTGGGCTTCCCTCGCGGCCAGCTCAGCATCACTGGACTCAATTTCTGAAGTTGTTGTCATTTGCTCACCTGAAACTCTGATGTCTGAAGGTACTGGAAATACCATTCCGTGGTGGACACTGACGATCTCCGAGTTTCAGTGCGTCTCCTGTCAAGGCATCCATAAGCGGACACCAAAGATCTTCCCTGGAATTCAGAAGGACTTGCGGCTGGCTGACTTTCGCAGGTCGGATGCAGCAATGGCTCCGACCCGGGCCCCCTGAAATTATCCCGGCTCCGGCAGCAGCGATTTTTTCAGCCCATCCATTTCCATGTTTTCGTGATTGCAGATGTCGGTCACCAGAGTTTCCACTTCGGCAATGGCTGCGTGCCAACCGGAAAACTGCTCGTGAGGGGACTGCAGACGGCTGATCATGACATCCAGTCGTTGCAGCAGTTCCTGATGGGTTTTCTCCAGGTCGTGATTGAGCACAACCTTGGCGCCGGAATCCCGCAAGGCTGCACTGAAAGCCTCTTCGTCATGGAAATGGGAGACCAGAGCGGAACGCAGTTCGCGCAATCGAGTTGCCAGCTCGCCGAATCTGGGCATACCCAGTTCACACAGTTCATAGATCCAGCGACGATTGCAGCAGATGCCACTCATCAGTGCGTTGTGATCCGTGAGCATTTTTTCGGCGGCATTCCTGTGCTGCATATAATCCACGTCACAGCCCCCTGAGGAAAAACATCTCAGCCCTGCGATGCGATCTGCCAGGGCTGAGTTCTGATTTGACGTCGATCCATGGGCTGATCGCGTCCCGTATGACCGACGCCGGGGAAACATCCGGAGCACGCGGGATCCCGTCTGTCCGGATCCGCAGGCCGGCAGCGCTGCAAGGCTCGAACGTCAACTCGAAATATCGAGTGACTCCACAGGCCAGAGGTCCCGAATTCCGCCGGGCAGAGCATTCCGGATATTGGTCGTCACACCTTCTCCGGTATGCTTCACAAGCACTCGAAACACGGCTGCAGCAATAGCCTCTGCGTCAGCCACCGGATCATTGCTGAAGGCATCGTTGATCAGTCCGAGGAAATTCCAGCGGGAGCGATCAGGAATCGGGGTCGCAGCTGGCCTCCATCCCTCAAACCAGACCCCCCGCAGCAACAGCGGCAACTGCGCGGCCAGATGCGCATTCTCTTCTGCCGGCAGATGATCCCGCAGAGCATGAAATACGGTGCGCATGGCACGCCACGCTTTCTGTCGATCCGTCCACTGCAGTTCCTCCATAATATCATTCAGCCAGATATGGGCGGTCTGCAGCGTACGATCAAACACCTCCAGGCCTGAAGCATTCATTGGAAACTCAATTCTGAAAAGTGAAACGAAACATCGGGAACACAACACAACATTCAATCCCGGGGACTTCACAACGGTCGCAGTTTCCGCTGGTCGGGAGTCTCGGAGCGGCGTTAATTGGCCGACATGGCATCAGCACGACTTTGTCCTTCCAGTCGCTCTGCGATCTGACGATGGATCTGGGCCTGCCGCTCTGCATTGAGCCCACTGCAGGTCTGCTCCAGCAGTCGATGGATCGGGGCATTGTCCGAACGCAATTCAACAGCGGTGGTCAGGTCCTGCAGGGCATGCTTCCATTGGTGTCGGGCCACATGAATTTCGCCTCGCGTCGACAGCAGATCCGGATGTCCCGGCAGCATGACCAGCGCCTGATTGATCAGTTCCAGAGCCTGTTCGCCCTCAGCGCGATCACTGCGAATCATGGCCAGTGCCAGATTGTTCAGAATGCGCGGGTCCTCGTTTTCCGCGCAATCCCGAGCCTGCTGGAGAGACATCACCGCGATGTCATAACGCTCGCTGCGAATGGCATTGATGCCTGTCAGAGACAGAATCTCGTGCGCGAATTTCCCGCCGGCACGCAGTGTCTGCAACACTGTCTCTGCCTGTCGCGCCTCGGCTCCTGTCCCGAGCGTCAGTGCCGTCAGGTGATCCAGTGCCTGATACCGGGTGGCATCACATGCAAGGGCCACGAACAGCAGAAATACAGGGTCATTTTCATCTTCGTGTTTGACGATCCCTTCAGAAACCGCTGGCGTTTCAGCGGCATCAACTGTGTTTCGTCGCTGTAGTTTGTTCGCGGCCGCAGCCAGACACGCACGAGCGTAAAGCACGGTCAGCGGCTCCGGAACCTCGTTGGGAGCAATGGACTGTCCCTGCTGCCGGAGCAGTTTCACGGCTTCTTCGGCACGATTCAGCAGCAACAGACACTCTGCCGTCAGCAGCACGCGTGACGTGGAAGCAGGAGTGGTTGCCAGCGTCGTCAGCAGTGATTCTCCGCACCGAGTCCCTGCCTGCAAATCACCGGATTGCATCAGCGTTTTTACCAACATCAGCTTTACCGAAGCATTGGTATGTTGTAATGGTGCCAGAAACTCAGCCGCCTCGACATGCCGACCGGCCAGATTCAGCAACTGACACAGGCCGATGCGCACGGAATCAGATTCCGGAAATGTCTCCAGCGTTTCTCCCACGACCCGTATCGCAGAATCGAAGGTTTCAGGCGGCCAGATCATCCCTGAACGTGCCAGTTCCTCAGCCAGTCGGATCGCACCGGCATTCTGAGGATCCTGTCGAAGTGCCGCTGTCAGAAAGGGAAAACAGGCCTCGTGATTCAGCGGTGACGCGTTCATCAGGGCAACCGCCTGTGCAACATTCCAGCGGCTCAACGCCCGCTGAATCCACTGAGGATCATCGGCCTCCACCGCTTCGTTCAAAACCCGGCCAGCCTCGTCCAACTGTTGATTCAACATCAGCACCTCTGCCAGTGCAGTCCGCAGCCTCGCTTCGGTGGGGGTCAGACTCAGCTGGTTTTCCAGCGTGGTGATGGCTTCCTTTCTGAGATTCGAATTCACAGCAGATGCCTGAGGGTCAATCGGGAGACCTGTCAGCGCTGCAGGATAAAGTCGTGGATCCAGCCTCGCTGCAGAGAGGCGGTATTTGTTCGCCAGAAACGCTTCTCCAACGCCCTCGTAGTGCTCGGCCATCAGCAGATGAGTTTCAGAAGCGGCCGGAGACAGCGTCATCGCGGCCTGCAGATGGCGTTCGACTTCCGACAGGACGCTATCAGAACGATCGCCCTGCCTGAGCATGTCCCTGGCCAGCCACACATGCGCATCAGCCAGACCAGTACCACCACCATCAGCAGCCTTTCGAATCAGAGCGACCCCGCGCTTGCGGTTACCCTGCCTGGTCAGGAGGACACCCAGTTCCATCGTGCGTCGAGCATTTTCCGAATTCAGATCAGCAAGTGCTTCAAGGCACTGAAGCTGAAGCGACACCTGACCAGCACGCTGCGCCTGCTCCAGCAACTGCTCATAGTTGTGTTCATAGTGCTGCACATTTCGCAGCAGAAGCGACGTCAGCAACAGCCCCATGCCTGCCGCAAGCCCACTCCACGGCATCGCACCAAACAGATACCGGCGTGGTCGAGACGCTTTCCATTGCTCCAGAAATTCAGCGAACGCCGACAGGGACAAGGCCGACTGCAGCAGGGAACGCAACGGGCGTCTGCGTAATCTGCGAACGCCCTGACCTGCTGACATCGGAAAAGTCTTCGGGCGAGCATCCACGGAGTTCTCTGTGGTTGCGTGTCCAGCATACGACGACATCATAACGGCTCCGAAATCTGACCACTCGAGTGGTGTTGAGGTCCGACGAATTCCGACATCGCTGATCAGAACAGTGTCCAGCACAGGCTCGGAACGCCGGTACACAGCACAAACACAACAGACGGAAGCTGACGAATCGAAGGTCCTGAACTCCCGCGGATCAGACGCCTGCCGCGTCCCGGTGCGGGACCCATCACTCGATTCCAGAAGAATGTCAGCAAATTAAACTCCTCAGATCGCGATTCAGCGAATTGAGAAACGGGGATGGGGTGAGTCAGCCAGAACACGGTGTGTCCGGCGCTAACCCACACAGCAAGCCCGACCAGCTGCAAACACACATCCATAATCATTCGTTGCGTCTCTCCGATCGGCTCCACCTCGTTTGACCCCAGCAAAGACACTCCGAGAATCCCTCGAGCCAGCGTGAGCATGCCCCAGACACTCATTGAGGCCAGCGTGAACAACGACGCCGGAACGAAGGAAACTCGTCGAAAACAAATCACCAGAAATGCCAGTGCCAGCCACGCGATCGGAGAACCGAGGCCGTCCGACATATCAAGCAGAGCAAAACGCCGGTCTCCAAGGCAGAAGAAGTCCCCATCACGATAATGGGGAAGACTCAGGGCGTGAGACACACGACTGATCAGCGTCCGGGCCACGTGTGACATGTTGTGTTTCAACCAATCGTCGACCGTCCCGGAAAGACTGATTGCGGGGACGACGGGCAGCAGCAGGATCGAGAGACTCCGCAGGCTGCAACGATCCGCAGATGCCTGCAGCACTGCCAGCAGCAGACAACACAACCCGCAGGTGATCATCCATGTGTTCGATGACACAACCCCCGACAGCGTGCAGACCACGTCCATGGTCAGCAATACGGCGCTCAGGCTGGTCCAGCGCAGCGGTTGCCTTACTCGCCGCTGCTGAAACATCCAGACGGTGCCGACGATGACCGGCACCGCCACCAGCAGATCAGCGGCTGTCATCCGGGATGACACGTCCCGCCAGACCGCATACATATGAACAGCAGCGACTATGATCAGCATCGTGGACGTTGGCAGTGTTCGTGAGATAACGTTTTGAACGAGTCCTGATTGACGATTCACCGGACGGATTCCTCAGTCTTTGTTCACAATGAATGGCAGCGTCAGACCTGTCGGGAAGCCTGTGCATAACCGATTGGGCCATACGCTTTGCGACGGACGTCTGGGCGAAAAAATGGCTGTGACGCGTGGCGCGATCCGGGTACCGCCAGCGTCACAGCACTGTCCCGAGTTTTCAGCAACGGATGTCAGGCTCCAACCGGGCCGACAGGGCTACCGTCCATTGCGGGCGTTGACGGCATGCTGGCGGTGGATTCAGATTTTCGGGACCTATGCTTCTTCAACTGCCGAACACCAAAGAAAGCAACCCCGCACAACCCTGCCAGCGCGAAGCCCGGCTCGGGCACCGTCTCCTGGGGGTCTTCGTTCCCATTTCCCTTCGCGGTCACCAGAAACTGTCTTATCTTCATGTCCATGCCGTGCGGCACCTGACCATAGTCGAGATAGAACCCGAAGGCTGTGATGTCGTTCAGCGAACCCGGAGCGTTTGCCCCGCCGTTCCAATGAATGGTCGAAAGCCCTGTCAGTGGAGAATACTTTTGCCAGGTCAGACTCGAGGCAGCAGACGTATAGCCATAATTGTTCTGTATGGAATTTGACAGAGTGGAAATATAGAAATCACTGGTCCCGTTGCGGATCACCCAGCGCAATTGATCCGGGTTTGTAGATGGGACATTGACCTGCGATGTTTGAAGAGTAAAGAACGTATCACTCAGATCCACCAATTTGTTGTTCAGTCCATTCAGAAAATCCGCCTTCTGCCAGTAGAACAGCGCCGCGTAGCCTTTCAGATCTTTGTCGGCCTTGATCTCAAGCTGCAGCGCATCTGTTGTCCCCTGGTTTTGGACAGTCAGATTGGTGAAACCCGTGTTGCCGGTGGACGTCGCCCATTCCACGGAATGGCCTCCGTAGAAAACAGCAGACGGGGCAGCAGTGTTGTAGCCGTCGGCCAGCGACGGATTGTAGGGCGTCGAATTACTGACAAGTCGTCCCGTATAGACACCAGTGGTGTTCGGATCGCCATATTTGTCAGGGGGACTGGCAAGTGACGGGTCATGCCCTGCCAATTGCAATGATTTTGAAACATAATCCCCGCGCCAGTCGACGGCCACCAGACCAGCCTGTGCTGATGTGGAATGGCTAACTCCGGAACAGCAGGTGAGTCCTGCCAGCAGAATGCACCAGTAACGCACTTGTACACATTTCATTTCATTACTCCTCAAGGTCTGACTTAAGCCGAATACACAGTGCATCCGGATTTGTTGACTGTCACTGAATTTCAATGCGGCTGAGCGGAACAGCGTGATTCTCAGATGGGTGAATGTCTGCAGCGCGAGGTCGTCTGATCCGTTGAGTCACGGGTGTGAAGCGGGATTTCCCGGGAGAACAGTGGGTGAAGCACAGGCCATCAGTCTTCGAGCCACTTGAGAAAACTGTCGCGTTGCCTCAGCCGCCTTGCTTCAGGACGGTTTGTGAATGCCAATTCGGGATGGTCTGTTGCGAACAGAGCGAACCACATCCGAACACATCACCGGGATATTGAAGGGTGAAGCGACCGCCAAAAGTATCGGGGGAAGGGCTTGATTAACGCTGGCGACTTCTGCGACAGGATTCACCTGAGGGGGCGAACGCGGTCGTGTGCGATGTGAAGTGTCACGACCATGAACACATGAATCACAGCGGGCGTCGGATCCCACGGTAGGTCGCAACTGCGATGCTGGTGAAGGCGGCGATCAAAACGCGGCGCCACAGATCAATGACACGGCATGGAATTTTCCCGGGTCCGGCTACTGGTCCTACCTCACTGGCCAATGCGACTTCTGAGCATCAGAAGAACACAACCAGACCATGGTGAATTTACCGCAGACCCACAGTGGGACGGTGAACACCGCTGGCGGCACCAGGGGTCCGGAATCTCCGGATGTACGAACAATTCCGGTTGTGACAGCGAGGCTGTTCGGGATGAAACGCCACATTCCGGGAATTTCGAATTCCTGCCCCGGGAATGTGCTGGATTACCCGTATTTCCCCCCCAATTATGACGTTTTATCCAGTATAGGAACTAGAGTACGACGAGTACGTTGCGACATCCGCCTGACCGCTGCACGGGAGCGAGGCGGGCGTCTGCAGAGTCGCACTCGAAGACGGCACTCTGTCGTCGGTTCAAACATCAGGCCTCGTGAATCGCGGCCAGCATCTGGCAGCACCCGTGTCCGAAAGCAGGTGTGCCTGTGTATGTGATTTTCACAGACCTCTGGAAGTGAGTGATGTCAGCAATTGAGACTGCAGATGGCGTAGCTGGTCAGCCTGAGGTATCGCAGACCTCGAAGAAGGCCGGCAATCTGATTCCGCTGCTGCTGCTGGTGTGCGCGCACCTGCCGTTCGCTGTGCTGCATTACTATCGCACGTGGAGTCTGGAGCATTACCAGTTCTTCCCGTTTGCGATTGGAATGTTCGTGTGGCTGTTTCACACGCGACGAGCTCCGGAGCTGGAACGCTGGGGCTGGTTATCACTGGCACTTGTCGGACTGGATCTGCTGTGTCTTGTTGCTGCAATTGTGCTGGCATCGCCATGGGTGGCGGTCTCAGGTCTGATGCTGCTGTTGATGGGCTGGACGCTGGCATCGCGTGAGCAGGGCTATCAGCAGTCACTCATGTATCTTTCCATTCTGCCACTACTGACACTCAGGCTGCCGAATGATCTGGACAATACTCTGATTCAAGGGCTGCAGGGGCGAACGACTGCGTTTGCCAGTGCCATCTGTCACAGAGTCGGGCTGCTGCACTTCAGCGAAGGCAATGTCCTCAGTGTTCCGGGAAAGACCTTTCTCGTGGCAGAGGCCTGCAGTGGCGTGAAATCACTCTTCACGATCCTGTTTATCGCGGGACTTGTGATCTGTATGAAGCGGCGGTCGGCCGTGCATGGCCTGGTACTGCTGCTGTGCGGCATGGGTGCGGCCGGATTGATGAACGCCGTGCGAGTCCTGTCCGTGATCTTCGTGTGGGACAAGTATCAGTTCGATCTGTCAACGGGCATGCTGCACGATGCCATTGGCTATGTGAGCCTCTCGATTGCCGCCGGGCTGCTGATGAGTGGTGATGCGTTTTTTGATCTGCTGACTTCACGAGTTCCGGACTCACCACGTTCCGGACTGTCCCTGACCTATCGCAATCCGTTCATTGGCTTCTGGAACCGCTGGATGGCAACTCCTGAGCCGGGTGCAGCGACCGTGGCCGACATGCCATCATTATCCATGCGAGCCGCGGTTTTCAGTGCCACCGTCTTTATCGCGGCCGTGGCGGGACAGATTGCTGACGTGATTCTTCGAAAAATGCTGTGAGTGCTGTCGGCCCGGATGAGTCAGGCTGAAATTCAGGATCCGCATTGGTTACTGGTCATTGAGGAAAACTCTCGTGTCGGAAAAACAGAATCGTACAGGGTCAGGCAACTCGAAAAGATCTGACAGCAACGGCGACCCCCGCAGTTATCCCGGCCTGAGGCAATTCTTTCGTCTGGCCAACCTTGGGCAATTCGCGTATGCCCTGAACGAAGGCTGGCTGTTTTCGCGACGACTGATCCTGCTGGCCGCCGGGCTTCCATTTCTGCTGGTACTGGTCACCGGAATAGCAGGCTATCTCTGGGTTCGCCATTCGACACTGGAACCCGTGCTGCTGCGGTATGAAGAAGCGTATAACAACGCGTTGAAATCCAGCGACACGACCGTTCAGGAAACCTGCCTGAAGGCCTTGTGCAACCTGCGTCCCAGTGAGCCACAGTATCGACTGCGGCTTGGGAATTTCTATGTGGCCACCGGTCGTACGGAAGAGGGCTATGCTGAAATTGCAAGGCTGGCTCCGCCAGACAAAATCGGCTCCTTCGAAGCCCGTCTCTGGCTTGTTCGCCAGGCCATGACGGAGCAACCGATTCGTCCGATGTCCAATGAGGAAAAGGAAAAGCAACTGAAGATGGTGCTGGAATCTTCTCCGCGAAATACGGAAGCCCACCGGATTCTGGCGTCACTGTATTTTGAGAAGCAGGAGTGGTCGCTGGCAGAACTGCACCTGACGGAAGCTGCCAAAGTCCAACCGGAACTGAATCTTGAAATTGCCCAGCTGAAGCGACAGATGAATCGTCCGGGCGAGGATGCCGAAGCCGCAGCCCTGCGAGCGGTCGCTGAACTCAGTCAACTGCTCGAAAAGGAACGCTCAAATGCCCGGGTCCGCATTGCACTCGCCAAAGCGCTGGTGCTGGCCGCCGACTACGATCAGGCCCGCGGCGTGCTGATCTCCGGACTGGAACAATCCAAAGACGATCAGGAACTGAAGGATGCCCTCGCAGACCTGGAATTGATGCTGGTGGAACGCCGACTGAACGAATCCATTCTGAATCGTGACGGTGTCGTCGCCCCGACCCTCGCTGCTGTCAACATGTCCCCGGCCAATGGTCGAGGCATCCAGCTGCTCACACTGCTGCGAACGCTGGGAGCCGTGATTGAACCAGATCGTTACAAAGCTGTGACCGCGTTCTGGGATGAGAAAGTCAAACAGTCACCGGAAGATCCTGAAGCTCGGCTTTTTCTGTGTCAGTTGCAGTTTCTGGCCGGCGAAAACGCGGCCGCCGTGGAAACCCTCAGACCAGTGGCAAAGATCCGCCCGGGAATGCGCATTTCGCTGGGACGATTGCTGCTGGAAGCGGGTGAAGCCGCTGAGGGTGAGAGTCTGCTGATGACTCTGCTGGAAGAAACCGAAAAAACACTTCAGGAAAAAACGAATGACCCAGCGGCCCTGATTGAACGATCTGAGGCGTTTCTTCTGTTGAAGCGTCCGGAAGATGTTCGCACCCTGCTGGCCGACTTTATCGCTGAGCCTTCTGTGGAGCCAACCAGCAGCGACGTCATGATCTTTGAATTGAATGGTCGTGCATCATTAATGCTGTTTGATCGACTGACCGGTTACTCCGGCACACAACTGGCAAAGGTCCGCGACCGCGATCTGATGGATTTTGGCGACGCAAAGCCTGAAGAGATCCTGCCACTGCTCAGTGATGCAGCCATCAGTCAGGGCACCGCAATTTCAGCGATTGAGCGGTTGTCTCGACTGAGCCTGTCGACACACCCCGCGGCAGCTCAGGCAGAAGAAGCCATCAAACGACTGCGGATGGACGGTCAGTCCGGTGTTGTGGCACTGAATCTTCTGGGCATGCACGCGTTGTATCTTCAGAGTTACGAGAAGGCCATTGTCTGGCTGGAGCAGGCGAATGTCCTGGCACGCGCCCGCAATCCGATGGTCCTGAACAATCTTGCCATCGCCATCATTCGTGGACGTCCGAACGAAGGCGATCGTGCACTGCAGATTTCCGAGCAGACCCTGGCACTGATTCCGGAAAATCCGGATGCCCTCGCGACTCGCGGAGAAATCAACGTGCGACTGGCTCGCTGGAATGACGCGCTAAAGGACCTCACCCAGGCAATTCAGGCACGGAACGAGAATCCGGAAATTCATCGATTGCTCGAAGAAACGTATCGAGCGATGAAAGATGAAAAGATGTCTGACGTGCATCGGCGCAGAGCTGAAGAGCTGGAGTCGGCAGCGGGCACCGCACAGGGCTGAACAATCCTCGCGCAGTGGCAATCGCCACACCCACAGGGAGGGCGCAGCTCCTGCTAAGCCGCAAACATGTTACGCCCGCCGATTGTCGCGTTTCGCTCCGCCGAAACGTGCGTCCAGCGTTCTCCAGCACACCGGCGAGCGGGGGGTGTCAGCCCACCGAGATGTCTGTGTTTGTTGATGTTCACTTCAAAGTGTTCGTCTCGGTAAGCTGACGCCGCACCGCTCGCCGTTTTGACAGACGCGTCGCCGCTCACAGATTCCGGCCAGGATTCAAACACGACCTCCCGGTCTCTCCGTGGTCATCTGTGCCCATCCGGGGTTGAAAACTCACACCCACTAACCGCGTCGGCCCGGGTCAAACCTCGTCCGCACTCGCAAACGGTTGAAAATGCGGCCGGGAAACGGACTTCTGCCGCAGAATAGCTTGCCACTGGTGGGCAAATTGGGGAAAATTGACGAACCAGTCGCACCTCAGGTCTCTGGTCCCCGCTGCGTGATCCTTCCCCGCATTTGCCTTCCTGTCGGAGTCGTTCAATGGCTGCTCACGGCATTTCCGCCGGCCTCATTCTGTGTGCTGTCCTGCCGTTGTGCGTTCAGGCAGACCAGCCGTGGCAGGCTGGAATGTCACGGGTGGAAATCACACCTCCGCAGCCCATGTGGATGTCAGGTTATGCATCGCGCGACAAACCGGCTCAGGGCAAAATTCACGACCTGTGTGCCCGGGCCCTGGTGCTGCAGGATCCCGACGGACGACGCTCCCTGATGCTGTCCTTCGATCTGGTCGGAATTGATCGAGCGACCTCAGTCGAAATCTGTGAACAACTGCAGCAACGGCATGGACTTCAGCGATCGCAGATTGCCATTGCGACATCCCACACACACTCCGGGCCGGTGGTGGGCACAAATTTGCTGACCATGTATTCCCTCGCCGCTGACCAGCAGCAACTGGTCAAAGATTACACGCGATATCTGATTCAGCAGACGCTGAAGGTTTCCGAGCAGGCGATTGCCTCCATGGCACCGTCGATGATTCACGCGGGCGAGGGTCAGGCAACATTTGCCGTGAATCGTCGAAACAATCGTGAAGCGGATGTTCCCATGCTCAGAGACGCCGGACAGCTGGCAGGTCCGGTCGACCACTCAGTTCCGGTGCTGTCAATCCGCACGCCGGAAGGACAACTGCGAGCGGTGCTGTTCGGGTATGCCTGCCACGCAACCGTCCTCAGTGGTATGGACTGGTGTGGCGACTGGCCCGGATTTGCTCAGTACGAACTGGAGCAGAATCATCCGGGAATCGTGGCGTTGTTCTGGGCGGGCTGCGGCGCCGATCAGAATCCACTGCCAAGACGTACAGTGGAACTGGCCATGGATTATGGGCGACAGGCAGCGGCAGCCGTCAACCGTGAATTGAACGGCGTCATGCGACCTGTTTCCGGCGCACTGAAAACGGACTACACAGAAATTGATCTGGCCCTCGATACGTTACCATCAAAGGAACAGATTGAGCAGGACCTGCGGTCTGACAACGTCTATCTTGCCCGACGTGCAAAGTGGCTTCTGGACGTTCTGGCAACCCGGGGAACTCTGCCGCAGACCTACCCGTATCCCATCCAGGTCTGGAAGCTCGGTGATGCGGCGACGCTGACGTTTCTCGGCGGTGAAGTGGTGGTGGATTACAGCATACGGCTGAAGCAGGAACTGACGGGGGTGTCCACGTGGGTTGCCGGATACAGCAATGATGTGATGGCCTACATTCCGTCACGAAGGGTATTGATGGAGGGCGGATACGAAGGAGAATCCGCCATGATTTACTATGGCCTGCCCACCAAATGGTCACCAGACGTAGAAGACCACATTGTTCGTGAAGTGCTGGGCGCACATCATCGAGTCTCCGAGGCCGTGCCGAAGCCGTAGCGTGTCATTCAGCAACCTGACGTCCGTCGAGGCACGTCCAGCATCAGGTAAAGAAAGAAACATCATGCAGACTGTATCCAGGCGATCAATGCTCTGCGGACAGGCCATGGGATTTGGTGGACTGGCGTTGGCGTCACTACTGTCGCAGACGGCCAGCCAGGCGGCTCCGCCCACCGTTGCCACTCAGCCGACACATTTCGACATGCGGCCCAAACCGCCGACTGCACAGCCGGCACAGGCAACCGCCATGATCTCGCTGTTCATGCACGGCGGTCCCTCACATATCGACCTGCTGGACCCGAAGCCCGAGCTGACGAAATTCAGTGGCACCGACTATCAGGGCGAAATCACCTACAGTTTCGTCAATCGAGCCAGTCGCAAACTGATGGGAAGTCCCTGGCGTTTTCGTGCCCATGGTCAGTGCGGAACCCAGGTTTCCGAACTGCTGCCACACACCGCCAGCATCGTGGATGAACTGTGCGTCATTCGTTCCATGCACACAGGCTTCAATGGCCACGAAGTCTCGATCCGCTACATGAATGCGGGGATTCCGGCCGTGACCGGCAGGCCGTCGCTCGGCTCATGGCTCACCTATGCACTCGGAGCCGAAAATCAGAACCTTCCGGCCTACATGGTTCTGACAGATCCCGGTGGTCATCCCGTGGATGGTGTGCTGAACTGGTCCAGTGGCTGGATGCCCGCGCTGTTTCAGGGAACCGTCCTCAGACCTCAGGAGCCGCGGATTCTGAACCTTGCCCCGCCAGCGCATCTGGCCGGTCTGCCTCAGCAGCAGAACCTGCGTTTGCTGACCAGCCTGAATCGACTGCATCAGGAAAAATTTCCCGGTGAAGCGGATCTGGACGCGCGGATTGCCAGTTACGAACTGGCAGCCCGCATGCAGGTGGCCGCCGTGGAAGCCCTTGATCTTTCATCGGAAACACAGGCCACCCAAAAGCTGTATGGTCTGGATCAGGAGGAAACTCGCGAATACGGCACTCGCTGCCTGATTGCCCGACGGCTGGTGGAACGTGGTGTGCGATTCGTGCAGTTGTTTCTGGGTGGGCAGCCGTGGGATACGCATGCCGGAATCCGCACGGCGCTGCCGGCCGTGTGCCGCCGTACGGACCAGCCTGCGGCCGCATTGATAAAGGACCTCAAACAACGAGGTCTGCTGGATACCACGCTGGTACACTGGGGGGGAGAAATCGGTCGACTTCCCGTCACAGAAAATCATGGGGATCCTGCCGCAGCCGGCCGCGACCATAACGGTCAGGGGTTCAGTATGTGGTTGGCAGGTGGTGGTATCCGGGGAGGTATGACGTGGGGCGAAACGGATCCGCTGGGTCACTCAGCCACCGAACATCGCGTCACTCCGAACGACTACCAGGCAACGCTCTTTCATCTGTTTGGTTTTGATCACAGCAAACTGGCATTTCTGCACAATACCCGCCTGCAAACACTGACAGATCAGCGGGAATGCCGAATCGTGCATGAAATCCTCAAACGATCCTGAGTATTTTCAGAGTGTTCCCGCGATTTTCAAATCCGGCTGCTTCAGGCAGGGCAGCAGGGACAATCGTGATCTGCGTCCT
>CAIYBH010000077.1 GCA_903924405.1 uncultured Planctomycetaceae bacterium
AGCAGAGAGAGAAACGGGAAATCCGGGACCGCAGAACGGCATCAGGCCAAATTCTTCCCCCGACTCACCGCGTTTCCAGCGTTCAGAAATCTCCGGAAGGCCACGCCGGCTCTCACGCCGCACCAGATGGCTGCTTGTGGCCTGTGTTGTCGCGATTGTCACTCGGCACTCCTGGTGGCCACCAGTCTTTCATGCCATGGCCCGCCACAGCCTCGCAGCCCAGCAACCGGCCACAGCCCTGCAGTGGCTGCAGGTTGCTGAATGGCTGGGCGCAAGGCGAATCGACACCGCGCTCCTCAGATGTCAGGCCAGCCGACGCCAGGGAGTCCCGGAACAGATTCAGGCGGCGATCGCCGACGCCGCAGCCCGAGGTGCCGAGCCGAGATTGATCGAACGCGAGCAAATCCTGTTTCAGGCACAAAGCGGCGAAATGGCTGCCGCCGGACCACACCTCTCGCGACTGCTCAGAGACACCACGGGAGATAATCTGGATGTCTGTGCGTCGTACGTGATCGGCTACCTCCGCAACCAACGCTACCGGGAAGCCGGCACGCTGGTGGATGCCCTGATGAAGGATGCCCCGAATGACCCGTTTCCGTGGTATGTGCGTGGGCGAGTTTCAGCGTTGCAGCAATTACTCCCCAACGCCGAAGCGGATTTTCTGGAAGCGATTCGACGCAGCCCGGACTGGGTGGAACCCGTGATCAGCCTTGCAGAACTTTACGCAGAAACGCATCGGCAACGCGAAGCCATTCCGCTGTTTGAGCAGGCATTGCGAACACCAGCGATGGCGGGACGCGCCGCCGTTGGTCTTTCCGAATGCCTGAAAGCCGTCGGTGACCCTGCACGCGCGCGAACCGTGCTGACCGAGACTCGACCATTGGCAGAAAGTGACGCCCTGCTGCTGATTGCCCTCGGACGCATGGATTTTGAAGAAGGCCGTATGGCCGAGGCCGCAGAATCGCTGCAGAAAGCGCTGGACATCCGGCCGTGGGCCGATGACGCCCTGTTCACTCTGGCACAATGCCAGCGACAACTGGGACAGGAGGAACAGGCAGCCGCAACCTTCGCAAAAGTCGAGGAATTCCGGGGGGCTCTCGCAGAACTTAGACAACTGGAAGATCAAATCGCCGCAACTCCGAACGACGAAGCCACGCGGCTCCGCAGCGGTGAACTGATGCTGCGTTATCGAGATCCTCAGGATGGCGTCGTGGCCCTGCAGGCCGTGCTGGACCTGAATCCCGCCTGCCGACCAGCCCACGCACTGCTGGCCGAATACTTCAGCAGGCTGCAACCAGCCACAGACGTGACGCGGCGACAGGCAGAATTCCACCGCCAGCGTTCTCAGGATTCTGCAAGCGCTCAGCCCGGAAGCCCCTGACAGTCGCCTTCGAGATGTACCTTCGATAGCGAGGACGTTTCGGAATTCCGATTCTGCGGTGTTCAGGGGGCAATTACAGGAGGAAGTCGCCCCAAAGGAGCAGCCCTGAAACGCAAAAAACCTGCCAGAACATCGCTGTTCTGGCAGGTTTTCTTTGAGCCTTTGAATATCAGATGAACCAGAGGTTCAATGAAACTGGGCAGAGGGGGAATCGAACCCCCGACACCAGGATTTTCAGTCCTGTGCTCTACCAACTGAGCTATCTGCCCTTCGGCTGGGCGGAGTCTAGAACCTTTTCCTCAGCTTGACAAGACAT
Organism: uncultured Planctomycetaceae bacterium; assembly: GCA_903924405.1. Taxonomy (GTDB): domain Bacteria; phylum Planctomycetota; class Planctomycetia; order Planctomycetales; family Planctomycetaceae; genus SXXK01. The sequence continues at coordinate 1,698 of CAIYBH010000077.1, forward strand.
TCGACCCCAGGAACGCAAAAACAAGACGAGAAGACGTCTGACGATCGGCTCATCAGCATAATCCTCAGAAATTGACGCCAAATCCGAGGGCCACCAGCGAACAAACGCCTTTGTCCCGCTGTGCCGTTGCGGGACCAGATCAGCGCTCATTCGCGATCATTATCCGGGGTTTCGGGGGAATACCAGACTTCGCGGACCCCTTCGACCGCGTATTTCCCGCAACCTGCTACTGTCCACCCGATGTCGGTGCGGCGTCCGCGGGAGTCTCGCCTTTCGGGTCTGCAATCTCCACCACGACCACTTCGATCGTGTAATCGCCGCCCACTGCACCGCCACCGCCCATGCCCATTCCACCAGGACCGGGCATACCACCTGGTCCTGGCATTCCGGCACCACCTGGCAGATCATCGCCCAGTCCCCCGGAAAATCCGCCGCTGCCAGGGAATCCACCACCAGTCGGGCCCGCCACTTTTCCGGAGCGGATCACCACGTCGATGGATCGACGAGTGCCGCTGGTTCCGGTTTTCACTCCGTCCAGCCACGTCAGATTCCGAGCTTCGTCCGGACGCTGAATTCCGTTGGATCCCGCCTTGTAGTGATTCATCACGTCCTGCTGCTCTTTGGCCTTTTTAGGACTGAACGAGGCGCGTGCGTAGTAGACACGGGTTTCGGAAAGTCCTGAGTCCGCCGGGGCGCCCTGAGGAGGTGCCATGCGAATCATTCCCACATAATCGAACTCCGCGTTTCGATGAGCCCGCATCGGGAACCCCTTAGCGTTCGCGACAAGTTTGCCACCGGGAGCCATTGACATGTTGCGCAGCTGATCCACGTAGTTCAGCACCATCTGCTGGCCAGACACCGCCCAGGAATCCATGGATGGTTTGCCGTCATCGCCTTTGCTGGCTTTAGAACGCGGCAGAGATTTCAGTACCACCAGCATGCCGGGATCGTGCACGGCCGTGGTGAAGAACCCCGAATTATTCAACCCGTCGGCCCCGGCGCTATGCAACGAAGTGAACAACGCGAAAGCGGCTTCGCGCAGAGTGCGGGAGGGAATCGAGGCCGCGAGGGACAGCAGGGGTTCTGCCAGCGATAAGTCCGTCGCGGATTTCAGCTGCGTTGCAATCGCATCACAGCAGGGCTTGCTCCAGAGAAATGCCGCAGCTTTGTTCACAACAGCATCCGGCAAACTGACAGCCGTCGACGTTCCGGCTGCGGCCGGAGCCCCGGCAGCGGCACCAAATCCACCAGCGCCCGGCATCGATGGCATCCCCGGAGCCCCGCCCATGCCGGGAAGACCGGGCATCGCTGGAGGTCCCGGCATAGCGCCGTCCCCCGCCAATCCGCCCGCACCAGCCATCCCCGGGCGGTTGCCCATGCCTGCCATGCTGCTCATACCTGATGCTCCGGGAAGCCCGGGCATCGCTGGAGGCCCCGGCATTCCGCCGCCACCCGCCATACCCGCGCCTGGCATGCCAGGCCGGTTTCCCATTCCCGCCATGCTGCTCATGCCGGCCATGCCTGACATTCCCGCCATCCCGGGCATTCCGGTGTTGCCAGGCAAGTCGCCCGCCGCTCCGAATCCACCGCCACCAGCAGACTCAGCGTCGGCCGATCCCGCAGTCTTCAGCCCGGTCAGCTTGTCCACCGCTTTGCCGGACACTGCCGCAATGGTGCGCAGGCAGGCACCGCGGCTTTCCGGAGGCAGCGGTGCTGTCCCGTCAATGATCGCCAGCAGGATCGGTTCCACCTGCGCCTGATCAGATTCCAGACGTCGGAATAAAGCCAGAGTGACAATCTCGGCATTCACTTCCAGAGGCAGCGGAGTCTTTGCGTTTCCGGAAGCGATCGCAAATACGCCCTGCCATGCTTCCGGGGAACCATTCTGCAACAAGCCAGCCACAATTGCCGTCACAAACTCGCGATCAGCCGCCCCGGTTGCAGCAGCGGCCGGCGCATTGCCCGCCCCCGCGCCTCCGTAAAGGTCACCCCCTGAAAGATCGCCACCCGGCATGCCGAGCCCGCCAGACATTTCCGGAGGCATCCCGGGACCTCCCGGCGCAATGCCGTCGTCCGGCGGTGAAGAAACACCTGCGGCCGCTCCGGCACCTGGAATCTGCAGACCCGAACGAATCGACCCCACACCTGGCTGTGACTGCCACGCCGTGGCCATTTCCATCACCATGGCTTCCAGCGAATCCATTGGGCGTGCATTCAGATTGGACTGAGGCGGCATGAGTCCGGCAGGGGGCGCTGCGCCCGCCGCTCCAGCCGGGCTAAGCATCGCGCCGCCATCCCCACCAGACGAAGGCACTCCACCACCGTATCCCGCGCCGCCCTGCAGCGACGATCCACCAATCCCGGCTCCACTCAGACCTGCCCCGCCCGACATTCCCGGCATGCTTCCATAGCCACCAGAACCCGGGTAACTGCTGCCTGCGGCTCCGGGCATTCCCATACCCGGCATGCCTCCAGGCATTCCCATGCCCGATGCCGCAGCCGGTGCCGGCGGTGGTTCGTTGCTGACCGCCAGCAGTTCCATCAACAAGGTGGCCACCTGCGGATCGCCGGGACTGGCCTGCACTTTCTGATCAATGGCCTTCAACGCCAGCCGATCCCGTTCCCTGACGGCGTTCTTCAAATCGACCGTGGACCATTTTGAAAGATCGGCTGGACGGGCCGCGACCGGCACACCGCCCTGCCCCGCCATTCCGGGCATTCCCATTCCACCCATCGGCATTCCCGGAGCCCCTCCGGACATGGCCCCCGCCATCGAAAGATCTCCGCCCGGCGGGCCGCCCATCGGCATGCCGCCCGGAGGTCCACCCATTGGCATTCCTCCCGGTGGTCCGCCAGACGAAGCCATACCGGCACCGACCGCGCCGGCGGTTTCTCCTGAGGACTCTTCGGAACTGCCCTCTGCTGGCGCTCCAGACAGAGCCCCTGGCGATGTTGCTGGCGCGGCTGCAGGGGCCGAGGACGTATCGGCGGACGATGCAGGGGCCGTAGATGCCGCCTCGGGGGTCGCAGTTTCCGTCGATGTGGCCGCGGGCTCTTCTTCGCCGCTACCACATCCAGAGACCACAACCGGGAGCAGGACGGCTAGACCGATCAAACTGCATTTCATCAGAACAGGACGCATCAGGCGCACCACAACGCACTCCCCGGAAAAACAAGGTTCCGCTTCACGATCAACTGGGCGGATAGCACGGAACATTTGCGAACTTTGCAAACTCTGAGATTAAACAGTGGCCAACATGGTTGCAAGCACAGCCCACCGGCCGAAGGCTGAGTTTTGTCGAGGAATTGCGGGCCGAATCGGTGCGGCAGTCTGCCTGCAGGGCAAGCGGCTTTTCGGTTCGGAAGGTCCGCGGTGGTTCTTTGAACGACATGGTGGCGCCGCACCGTGGGCCACAGTTGCAGCATGCAGCCTTCGCGATCCCGACTCAACCTCTTTGTCCACGGGGCAAACCCCTGGCGTCGGCAGGCAATCGGACAACGCCCCAAACTCCTTTGGATTACGTCTATTTTGACCGACTTTCAGCAGAAAGTCTCAGCCGAAAACGAAAATCCGACTCGCAATCACAAAATCCTCCCCTCCACTTTGCCTGAAAAGTCGTACTATCCAACAGGGTTCAGTCGCGGTTTTACCTCGGAAGCCTCATGTTGCGGCGTCTCATCCGAATTCTGCCCGGTCATTTTGCAATCACACTGGTGGCCTGTGTGATGGTGAGCTGCTGCGCGGTGACTCAGGCCAGCTGCGGAAATTACCTGCACACTCGCGCTGGTGCTCCCCGGCAATTGCTCGCTGAATCGTCGGCCTCCGCCTCATGGCGACTGTCACAGCAGGGGTTGCTGCTGCCAGATCGTTTAAATTCTGCACAATTCCCCGGGCGTTCTCCGTTTCCCCGTCCGTGCTCCGGGCCGCACTGTCGCCAGGCTCCAGCACAACCGTTCCAGATCCCGCGACTTCCCGCCACCACCGATACGTCCGTTCAGGAAGCTGGTTGTTTGCTGACTGACCAGCCGTGCTCGTCACCCAATCTGCAAACCACCCTCGCCAATTCCGGAACTGCCGCGGCTCTGCGAGGATTTCCGCCCGCGATTGAAATTCCTCCCGAGCCTGTGCTTCAGGTGTCCGGGAGGACGGGGCGCGTACCCGGTGGCCGGCTGTGATCAGGCGGGTAGCCACTCCGACGCCTGCCCCAGGGAACGCTGCGGCGTAGCTCTGACTCTCGCCATTGCAGGCATTTGAGCAGGATGTCGTGTCAGGCAAAGTTGTCTGCTGCTGATCGGGATGGCAGTCAGCAGGCGTCCGCGACACAATGCACCGGGGTCATGTTCCTGCAGGAATCTTCGGTCTACGGAAATCCGGCTCAAGGACCTGTTTCAGGTTTCGCCTGCAGCTGGTCCGGGGGGCAACAGTTCACAGGTCCGCAGCAAGAGTCAGTGAATGCCGCATAAATTGTTGCGGTTCAATTGTATTCGTAAATGGCAGCCAACCATCGCGTCCCGGATTCTGACACGATTTTCGGGACATCATGTCGGCCGTTCAACGGCCTCGCGCAGGACCGCCGGGGCTGAGCGTCCCGACGAGAATTCTTGTCTCCATATTTGACAGCTCTGACTTCACCGGGCGTTGGAAGATGACTCCCCCTCGTATCACGCGAACTCACGCGGTGTTACCCGGTCCCGGGGGTTGAATTCAGAGCTTCGGAATCATTCGTTGGAAAGTGGTGTTGCAATGTCAGCAAGCGTGGTATCCCCGACAGCAAGCCCCCCCAAACGCGTCGTGAAGAAGGCTATTGGTCCTCGATTGAGGATCGTGTTTTATGTCATCCTCACGTTGCTGGCTGCGATTGGTGCCAACAGCGTGTACCTGGCTGGCATTACGTTTCTGGAGTACTGGACCTCGCGGACCTACCAGGATTATTTCTACGAGTGCATGTTTCTGCTGCACATCGTACTGGGACTGCTGATCGTTTCGCCGTTTCTGATCTTCGGCATCATTCACATGCGGAACACCAGAGACCGCAGGATCCGTCGCACGGTGATGATTGGCTACGCCCTGTTCGCCGTATGTCTGCTTGTTCTCGCATCCGGATTCCTGCTGCTTCGCAACGTGATTGAGCTGAAGAGTCCGACCGTCAGATCGGCGGTCTACTGGTCTCACGTTGCGGGCCCCGTGATCGGCGCCTGGCTCTACTGGATGCACCGCCTGGTTGGTCCGAAGTTGCGATGGAAGTCGGGGCTGATCTGGGTGGGAGTCGCAGCGGCGACGGCACTGGGAATGATTTACTGGCAGTCCCGTGATCCTCGGGAGTGGAGCGTTGCAGGACCGAAGGACGGCGAAAAGTACTACTTCCCTTCGCTTGCAAAAACATCGACTGGAAATTTCATCGACGCCAAAACCCTGGACATGAATGAGTATTGCCTCAACTGCCATAAGGGGGCACATGACGACTGGGCTTCCAGTGCGCATCGTTTCAGCTCCTTCAACAACCCGGCGTATCTCGCCAGCGTCGCTGAAACTCGTGAAGTCAGCCTGAAGCGGGACGGAACCGTCCAGGGCTCACGATTCTGTGCCGGCTGTCACGACCCTGTGCCGTTCTTCAGTGGTGCGTTTGATGACCCGAAGTTCGATATGCTGAATCATGCAACTTCGCAGGCTGGAATCACCTGCACAGTTTGCCACGCCATTACTCACGTGAACAGCAATCTCGGTAACGCGGACTACACCATTGAAGAGCCGATTCATTATCCGTTTGCAAAGAGTGAAAATCCGCTGCTGCAGTGGGTGAACCATCAGCTGGTCAAAGCCAAGCCGTCCTTCCATAAAAAGACGTTTTTGAAGCCGCTGCACAAGTCCGCGGAATTCTGCGGAGCCTGTCACAAAGTGCACCTGCCGTTTGCACTGAACCACTACAAGGAATGGTTGCGGGGACAGAATCACTATGACAGCTGGCTGCTGAGCGGCGTATCGGGTCACGGAGCCCGCAGCTTCTACTACCCGGAAACGGCACAGACGGATTGCAATGGCTGCCATATGCCGACAAAAGAATCCACCGACTTCGGGGCGAAGTATGTGGACGATTCAGGAAAATTGAAAACTCATGATCATTTCTTTCCCTCAGCCAACGCCGCCATCAACTGGATGACCGGGAATGAGGATTCGATTGAGCGGCACGAAGCGATGCTCAAGGGGACCATGCGTGTCGATGTGTTCGGCGTGCGCGATGGGGGAACTCTGGAAGGTCCCCTGACCGCCCCGCTGCGTCCGGAAGTGCCGACACTCAAACCGGGTCATTCCTACCTGCTTGAAACTGTGATTCGAACGCTCAAGGTCGGACACCATTTCACACAGGGCACGACCGATTCGAATGAGGTGTGGCTGGAGGTGACCCTGCAAAGCGGTGACCAGCAGCTGGGGATCAGTGGACGAATGAATGAGGACGGCAGTGTCGACTCATGGTCGCATTTCGTCAACAACTTTATGCTGGATCGTCATGGCAACAGGATTGACCGCCGAAACGCTCAGGATATTTTTGTCGCACTGTATCAGCACCAGATTCCTCCGGGATCCGGCCAGACAGTGCACTACAGTTTCACTCTTCCGGAAACGGTGAAGGCACCGGTCACAGCCAAAGTGCGACTGCTGTATCGCAAGTTCGACAGCACTTACATGGATTTTGTGGATCGCAAGACAACGGATCTGGGTCGCCCCGTGCGGGGGCATCAGGAAGGGCAGCCGTATCACAACGAATTGCCGGTCCTTGTGGTTGCCGAAGATGAGGTGACTTTCCCGGTGGAAGGTGTCAACGCCGAGGTGAAAAATGCGGCGCGTGAAATTCCGGAATGGCAGCGCTGGAACGACTACGGTATTGGTATGCTGCTGAAAGGCAAAGCGGAACTGAAACAGGCCATGGAGGTGTTCCGCAAAGTGGAAACCATGGGCCGTTTCGATGGGCCACTCAATCTGGCCCGTGCCCTCGTGGAGGAAGCTGGTCCGGGACAACTGGATGAAGCGGCAGCAGCCCTTCAGCGAGCCGCCGCGTTTACCGAGCCCGCTGCTCCGCCGTGGACACTGGCGTGGCTCAGTGGCGCGATCAATCGACAACAGGGACGACTGGCCGAAGCGGAAGAAAACTTCCGGCAGGTGGTGGACTTCCGGACGGAAGAGACCATTCGACGCAAGTTTGATTTCAGCCGTGACTATGTCGTGATCAATCTGCTGGGGCAAACGATCTTCGACCGAGCACAGCAGATTCGGGGCTCCGACGAAGCGTCCGTTGCACGTCGCCAGGAACGACTCCGGGAAGCAGCGACCGTGTTCGAACGGACACTGGCCATTGACTCGGAAAATGTCGACGCCCACTACAACCTCGGCCAGCTGTATTCGCAGCTGGGTGATACGGAAAAATCGGCACAGCATCAGGCTGCGCACGAACGCTACCGGATCGATGATACGGCACGAGGTGAGGCTGTCACCATTGCGAGGAAGAAGTATCCGGCGGCCGACTTCGCTGCTGAACCGCTCGTGATTTACGATCTGCAGCGGGAACAAAAGCTCGAAACACCACCGACTGATGCCGCAGCGGAAGCCGCAGTACCTCAGCCTGCGGCGGAGTCGGCTGCAAGTGCGGCTGCGGCGGAGGAAGACTAGTCGATGTCCCCCCGGGATGCAGCTCGACAGATGCCGGCGTCTGATCAGCGTCGGCTGCTGTATTCCAGCCCAGGCCTCTGTTCCGGGGGGGCCAGACACAAGGGCGTTTTGGTCAGCCCCAGGGCGCCCGTGGGTCTCAGGTGGAGGGCTCGGGATGCGCTGACCAACCACCGGCGAAGTTCACATTCCATCAGATGGTTCAGTCCGTCAATGCCGCCGTTCAGCCATCGATTTATGAACTCGGGATTGTCATTGCACCACGTGCACCGGAGAATTAGGCTTCAGACCGTTCAGCATTGCTCCGTTCAGGCGCCCAGGTGGAACTGACGGACATTTCAGCCAGTGTTCAGGAAATCGTCGCATGTCCACCATGGATCAGAATCAGACATCAGAGACGGAAGAAATCCAGAACGATGATGTTGTCGGCTCGGCCTTCCGCTGGTCACTGGCCATCGTTGTGCTGCTGGCTTGTGGTGGCACCGCGACGTGGTTGCTGACGCGTCCCGCGCCCAAACCGGCAGTTGGCCCAGCGGCGGCCACCACGCTACCTACGGCCAGGGTCGCACCAGCAATGCAGATTCCCGTGATTCCCTGGACGGACATCACGGAACAGGCGGGCATCGACTTCGTCCATGAAAACGGCGCTGAAGGCGAAAAACTGCTGCCGGAAACGATGGGTGGAGGAGGCGCGTTCTTCGATTATGACAATGATGGCGATTCGGACCTCCTGTGTGTGAACTCGTCGGTCTGGCCGTGGGCAAAATCCAGGCCAGAGACGCCGCCCACCTCTGCCCTGTACGCCAATGATGGACAAGGCGGCTTTTCGAACGTCACACGCGGATCCGGACTTGATGTGCCGATGTACGGAAATGGTTGCGCCTGCGGTGATGTCGACAGCGACGGTGATGTGGATCTGTTCATCAGCTGCCTCGGCACCAACCACCTGTTTCGAAACGACGGACAGGGAAAGTTCACAGACATTACGCCGCAGGCCGGTGTCGCCGGTGATCCCGCGGCATGGAGCACCAGCTGCGGATTTGCCGACTTCGATCTCGATGGCGACCTTGATCTTTTCGTCTGCAATTACATCGAATGGGATCGGGAAACAGACGAGGGCATGAATTTCACTCTGGATGGAAAGCTGCGTGCCTATGGGCGGCCCACCGACTTCCGCGGTGCCTTCCCATACCTGTACACCAATAACGGTCAGGGCGTCTTTACTGACGTCTCGCAGTCCATGGGAATACAGGTTCGCGACCCGAATACGGGAGTCGCCCTGTCCAAGTCTCTGGGTGTCACATTTCCCGAAGTCAATGGCGACGGCTACCCCGACATTATGGTCGCCAACGATACCGTTCAGAATCTTCTCTTCCTCAGCCAGAAGACCGGAGGCTTTCTGGAAAATGCGGCCGGAGCGGGAGTGGCATTTGACAATGCCGGGGCTGCACGGGGTGCGATGGGACTGGATTTCGCCTGCTTCCGCAACTCACCGTCACTCGGTATTGCCATCGGCAACTTCGCCACGGAAATGACAGCGCTTTACGTTTGCCAGACACCCGCAGCCAGCTTTCCCGTGTTTCGTGACGAAGCGGTCTCCAACGGAATCGGCCCGGTGACCAGGACAGACCTGAAATTCGGCGTCCTGTTTGTGGATGCAGACCTCGACGGCCGGGTTGATCTGATCGAAAACAATGGACACCTGGAAGAGGATATTCGTGTGGTGCAGGCCAGTCAGCAGTATGAGCAACCACCGCATCTGCTCTGGAACTGTGGTCCGGATCAGGACAACGAATTTGTGATGCTGAAGGAGTCTCAGACAAGCGCCGACTTTTCCCGGCGAATGGTCGGTCGGGGCCTATCAGCGGCCGATATCGATGCCGATGGCGACACCGACCTGATCCTGTTCGCCTCCGGTGGACGTCCGCGCTTGCTGCGCAACGAACAGGCTCTGGGACACCACTGGCTGCGTCTTCAACTGAAAGGCACGAAATCCAATCGCGATGGGATTGGGGCACAAGTGGATGTCACATTGCCCGATGGCACAGTCCTGTCCCGAACCGTCATGCCGACTCGCAGCTACCAGTCTCAGGTGGAACTGCCGGTCACCTTCGGCCTTGGCAGTCACACCACGGTCAAATCAATCACTGTGACCTGGCCCGGCGGCACACAGCAGCAGGTGCCGGTAGACGGAGTCGATCGCCTGATCAACGTCATCGAAGCGGGCCCATCCGCCTGACGCCTCGCCGCCCACCCGGCAAATCGCCCCCCCACCGTCCCCGCCAAACCACGCCGGTGCCATGCACCCGCCGGTGCGACGCCGGTGCCATGCACCCGTCGCCAACCCCACGCCAAAATAACACCACCACCCAAACCCAAAACTCTGCCCAAATGGCAGCAATGCTGCCATTTCTACCCCTCCACCTCGAGCCCCGTTTGGTCCCTTCGGGGTCCCTTCGGTGCCATGCACCCTAATGGCCCGGTGCCGTGCACATTTGTTACCGCCCGACGGCAAAGGTGCCATGCACCTTTGTCTGAAAACACAGCTTTTTCCCGCGTTTATTTGATCGCGGCGAAGGGGGAACCACTGTGATCAATCACCGCTGTCAGCGGCGGCACAGCAGTTGACGACGGGGTAGCCGATGTGCCCCATGCACTTCATTAAGTGCGCTATTTTTGCGACAAAATGATCCCAACAAGGTTGCGTCGAGCACCGGGGTGGATGGCACCTGGACGGGCAGCACCTGGACGGGCACCGGCACCAGGATGGATGACGGGGCGGTTCTCGGTGGGCTCACGCCACACCGCTCGCCTTTTTGGGGCGTTACCTTTTTTTCCTGCCGGCGGATCGTCCGCGGCCGGAGGCTCGACGGGCGAATCCCGGGCGTGTCGAGCCTTCGTCTTCGGGAACGGGCTGCCCGATTTTCTTTTTCATTTCGTGGATGCGGTCTCGCAGTTACGCGGCACGTTCGAAATCAAGTTGTTCGGCGGCCTGCAGCATGTCGCCTTCCAGTTCGCGGATGAATTCCTGCGTGACGAACAGGGACTCTGCGGAAACTCTCGGGAGTCACAGGTGCATGGCACCTGATGTTTCTGAGACGCGAGCTTCGACTGTTTCGTGTGGTTCATTGCAAGAGCGGTGACTTGTCGAGAGAATTTCGAAGCAGGCGCCGCGTGTGCGGTTGCGTGATTCCCACAGGAAGATGGAAGGGGTGCCATGAAGACGTTGCTGTTCGGATTGTTGGGGGTGTTGATTTCCAGTGTGTCGTTGCAGGCTGAGGACACGTTCCTGAGCGTGGAAGAAGCCGGTCCGGATTACCGGGTGCAGGGGGAGTATTCCGGGGATGTGGAAGTTGATGGTCAGAAGGTGCGCGTTGGCCTGCAGGTGATCGCCCTTGGCGGGGGCAAGTTTGATGCGGTGGCTTACCCGGGCGGCTTGCCGGGTGACGGCTGGAATGGGACAGACAAGATCCGTGCGCGCGGCACGACAGAGGGCGGCGTGACGAAACTGACGGGTGACGGTGAGGGGAGTGCCACAATTGCCGACGGGACCGTGACAGTCTTCAATTCAAGCGGCGTGAAGTACGGAATGCTGGCGCGGGTTGAGCGAAAGAGTCCGACGCTTGGTGCCAAGCCACCGGCTGGAGCTGTGGTGCTGTTTGATGGCACCTCGGCGGCTCAGTTTGAGCGAGGCCAGTTGACGATGGGAGATTTGCTGGCGGCGGACTGCGAAACAAAAGAGAAGTTTGGTAGTCATCGATTGCACATTGAATTCCGGACACCGTTCAAGCCTGCGGCGCGTGGGCAGGAGCGTGGCAACAGTGGCGTTTACATTCAGGGCCGCTACGAATGTCAGGTGCTGGATTCGTTTGGTTTGGAGGGTGAGAACAACGAGTGTGGTGGCATTTATTCCATCGCTCGTCCTCGTGTGAATGCCTGTTTTCCGCCGCTGACGTGGCAGACCTATGACATTGACTACACCGCGCCGGGGTACGAGGGTGACAAGAAGGTCCGCAATTCACGCGTCACGATTCGTCAGAACGGAATTCTGATTCACGACAACCTTGAGCTGCCCCGGGGAACTCCGGGAAAGAACCCTGAGGGGCCCGGACCTGACGTGATTTACCTGCAGGGACACGGCAATCCGGTGGTTTATCGCAATATCTGGGTGGAACGTAAGTAGTTTCCAGCGATCGGCGACCGGCGATTGTGCGGCACACGATCGGCCGGTCGTTCCGTGGGGTGATCCGGCGTAAATTCTTTGGCCTCGGGCCCAGCCCTGCCTGTTTCGGCTGGAGTTTCTCGCCAGGGCTGTTGGGGGGACTCGGAACCTGCGTCAGCGACTGATTGGTGCGCCAGCGACGACGAGGCGATCGATGGCCGAGCGGATGCGTTCGGCATGTTCGCTGGAAAGTTCTGCGAGTGGTGGGGCGATCACGGGCTGGCAGAGGCCGATCAGGGACATCGCGTGCTTCAGGCCGGGGATAAGTTTCATGCGCCCGGATTCGTCGCGGTACACAGACGCAAACAATTCATGAATGACCGCGTGCCAGTGTGGGATTTCGGACGCATCGCTGCGAACGGCGGCTCGGTACAGGCTGGAGTAGACGGATGGCAGCAGGTTGGCACCGCCGCAGACGCCTCCATCCCCGCCGAGGGCGACAGCATCGGCCAGGAGTTCTTCCGGCCCCATAAAGACGGAGAAACGTCCCGGTTTGCGGAATTCGACGCAAAGCTGTTTGAAGTAGCGGAGATCGCCGCCGCTGTCCTTGATGCCGATGACGTTGGGGTGACTGGCCAGTGCCGCGACCAGTTCGAGACTGAGTGTGACGCCCACGCATGAGGGCATGTTGTACAGGATCAGGGGCAATGGGGATTCATCCGCCAGTCTCCAGAACCACTGTGTGAGCGCGCCCTGGGAAGCCTCAAAGTAGAACGGGGCGGCGGCGACGATTGCTGCAGCTCCGCAGGAATCGGCGTGCTCAGCCAGCGCGAGTGACTCGGAGAGTGACGTGTCGGTGACGCCGACCAGCACAGGGACTCGCCCTGCCGCTGCGGCGCACGTTCGTTCCACCATTTCGTAGCGAATCTGGTAATTCAGCGAGGGACCTTCCCCGGTGGTTCCGAGAGCGAACAGACCATTCACCTCACCCTGAATCAGGTGATTCACCACGCGATCCACGGCTGCTGGATCCAGTTGATCATGGGCCAGCAGCGGAGTCACGACGGGTGGAATCACCCCGGAAAGAGCGAGCATGAGCACAACCCCTGGCGAATAAAAATCAACGGGAAAATCTGGAAAATGGGAGGCGATGGGAGTCTGGGCGAAGCGGGCAGTCGGCGGGTAAGCCTGCCGGATGAGACGGCCTCGCATCGAGCCCGAGTGCGGGAAACCTGCACGGCACGAGTTGCGGCAACTATTCCCCGTCTGTCAGCGGACGCCAGCGAAAATTCATGGGAATTTACTGGCGGCGGTGGGACGTGCAGACTTCTGTGGATTCTGCGGACTACTCCGAACATGTGGAAGAACGCAGGGGCTGGTGAGGCGAGCAGACCTGAGGGACTGGCGTAGCCTGATGGGTGAAAGGAGGTGTGCGGATTCTGAGCACGCAGCATCTGTATTCTGCACACTTTCGAAATCCGTCAAAACTTGTCAGAATACGTGAGCAACGGCCTGCAGGGGAGAAGTACCGGCCGGAAAACCGAGGGGTTTTCGGGGACATGGAGGAATCGGGTAAAGTCTGCCGCAGCGGGTAGCGTGGGTTCGCACTGAATTTCCGCAGCTGCGTCAAGGTTCTTGCAGACCTGAAAAAAACAGGGAATAGTGAACCACTTCAGAAGCACTCAACCTTGTGAGTTGCCTGTCAGTCCGTCGTTGCGATCTGGGGGGAGAGTCTGGTCTCTGGTGGGCCTGACGCCGTGGAATCGCTGGGATTCGCGAGCGGTGTGGCACATGGTGGCTGGCCATATCCTAAATGAACTAAGGGAGCTCTATGTACACTCTGATTACTGGTGCGACCGGGCTTGTTGGTCGCTATCTGCTGCGTGATATGTTGCTGAATGGTCATCAGTTGGCGGTTGTTGTACGAGGCTCACGGCGGACCAACCCGGCGACTCGGATTGAGCAGATTCTGCAGTATTGGGAGAAAGAGCATCAGTGTTCGCTGCCGCGCCCGGTGGTGTTGAGTGGAGATATTTCGCAGCCGGGTTTTGGGCTGAGTGCGGAAGATCGTGAATGGGTCCAATCGCACTGCACCAGCATCATCCACAGTGCGGCCATTCTGGAATTCTTCGGAAAAGACCGAGCTGGGGAACCGTGGCGAACCAATTACGACGGCACGCGGCACATGTTGCAGCTGTGCCGTGAGCTGGGGATCCGTGACATCCATTATGTGTCGACGGCGTATGTTGCCGGGATGCAGAAGCAGCGAGTCATGGAAGGCAGTCTGGAAGCTGGGCAGACGTTTCGCAACGACTATGAGGAAAGCAAGTTTGAGGCGGAGAAACTGGTACGTGCCGCTGATTTTGCTGAGCATGTGACGATCTATCGACCGGCGGTCATCTGCGGGGATTCCCAGACAGGCTACACGAACACCTACCACGGGCTGTTTGTGTATCTGCGGCTGATGGCCATGCTGATTCCGGTGTTGCCGACGGGGCCTGATGGCAAAAAGAAGACGCCGATTCGTGTGAAGTTTACGGGCAAAGAGCCGCGGAATCTGATTCCAGTCGATTGGGTAT
>CAIYBH010000078.1 GCA_903924405.1 uncultured Planctomycetaceae bacterium
TTCCCCGCCACTCGCCACCCCACTCCCAGTCAACAACCGCACCGTCCTGCACCTGCTGGAAGCCTTGCAGCTGTTGCAGATCAAGGTTCCCGGCGGTGGTCCGACCGAAGCGCGGCGAGTCAGCTTTCGGGCGCTCGATATTGAGCAGATTGGTCACGTTTACGAAGGTCTGCTGGATCACACAGCGAAACGAGCTGTCGAACCGTACCTGGGACTGGCTGGTACGCGGGACAAGGAGCCGGAGGTTAGTCTGGCGGAATTGGAACGTGAAGCGTGGGGCGTGCACCGTGAACCGAAAAGCGAACCCCAGGTGTCATTTTGGAAATGGCTGAAGGAACATACCGGTCGAAGCGAATCGGCTCTTAAGAAAGCCTTTTCGTCACGCCCCACGGACCACGATCCACGGTTCACGTCTCTTCTGCGCACCGCGTGTCAGAGTGACGATCGACTATGGAAACGCGTCGAGCCGCTGGCGGGATTGGTGCGGCACGACACCTTTGGTTATCCCGTTGTCATTCCCGTGGGAAGTATCTTTGTGACGTCGGGAAATGATCGGCGATCCAGTGGTACGCACTACACGCCTCGCAGTCTGACCGAACCGATCGTGCAGTACACACTGGAACCGCTGGTCTACATCGGTCCGGCTGAAGGACTTCCGAAAAGCGAATGGAGCCTGAAATCGGCCAAAGAGTTGCTGGCGCTAAAGATCTGCGACATGGCCTGTGGCTCCGGTGCCTTTCTGGTGCAGGCCACTCGTTACATGGCCGAACGGCTGCTTGAAGCGTGGGAACTGGAGCGTGCGGCGGGGAGCGGGGACCGTGGACCGTTGGGCGAGACGTCTGTAGAGGGAGGGTGTGGCGATGACAATTCAGAGCTTTCGGGATCTGGAGGTTTGGCAGTTAGCCATGGATCTGGCAGCGGAGTGTTATCGGGTGACAAAGTCGTTTCCGAAGGACGAACTCTTCGGGATGACCAGCCAGATTCGGCGTTCGGCAGCATCAATACCAGCGAACATCGCCGAGGGGCAGGGACGGGAACACACCAGGGAATTCCTGCATTATCTGAGTATCGCTCGGGGATCGCTGATGGAAGTCCAGACGCACCTGATGCTGGCGAACCGAGTCGAAATACTCAGCGAACAGGAATTACAGCAGCTCCTTCCGACCTGCGAGCGGATCAGCCAGATGCTCTCGCGTCTCCGTCAGTCCCTCGAACGACGCCTCTGAATCCCCCCGAATCCCCCGCCCCTCAATTCACCGTCCACCCTGCCACTGTCCCCGCACCACGCTCCCCGCACCACGGTCCCCGCACCACGGCCCTCGCTCCCCGCACCACGCCCCACGGTTCACGGTCCACGGGCAACCCTGAAGAATCGCTGATTCCGGAAGATCCCGCCGAGCGGAAGACCTACGCCATGCGGATCATCGCCCAGCGGTGTTTGTACGGCGTGGACAAGAACCCCTTGGCGGTCGAGATGGCCAAGTTGTCGCTGTGGCTGTTGACCATGGCGAAAGACAAGCCGTTCGAATTCCTTGACCACAGCATCCGCAGCGGCGATTCGCTGGTTGGATTGCACAGCATTGACCAGTTAAGGCACTTCAGCTTGAAACCCGACGCCGACGACGCGGTCCTGTTCCGCGGCCCGCTGGATGAGGCGGTGGACGAAGCGATTGAGCTGCGGCTGAGACTGGAAGACCTGCCCGCGAACACAGTGGAAGATGTGCAGCGCCAGGAACAGTTATTGGCAGAAGCGAATGAAAAGATCGCCAGACTCCGCTGTGCCGCCGACCTGCTGGTAGCCGCCGAGTACTGGGGAGAGAACGCGAAGGACAAGATGGAACGGGTTCGCCATGCGGCCGTGGTGTCAGGGCATTACGTCGAACACGGCCCCACTGAGGAGTTTCAGGAAGCGGCACGAA